>NZ_JBMRGR010000015.1:0-66306 GCF_049384045.1 Enterococcus diestrammenae | reverse complement strand
TTTAATAACACAGGTTCATAGGGTTATCCTTACAAATCATGAAGACTAAAACCCTAAATACAATATACAAGGAGTAAATCAATGAAACGTAGTTATTTAATCGGTGGGGCTGTGATTTTGATCGTCGTAGGGACATTTTGGCTTCGCGGAGGAAATCCACAAACCTCGGCTGCAGGAGGGAAATCTCAGGTGACCACCATCAAGGTTGCTCACACCCAGAGTTATGTGCCCTATGACTTTATCAACGAGGCCGGGGAATCTGACGGCTATGAAGTACAGGTGCTTAAGGCGGTAGATAAAAAATTGCCCCAGTACCAGTTGGAGTTCACCGGCACTAGCGACGAGGATCTGTTGATCGGACTAGAAAGTGGGAAGTACGATCTGGGTATCAAAGGCGCTTGGTACACGGAGGAGCGAGCAGAAAAATTTCTGATTCCTAAAGAAGCAGTGGGGGCCAGTGTGATTGGGTTCACCATTCGTAACAAGGATGCCCAAAAATTCACCAGCATCGATGATTTGGCCCAAAATGCTGCCAAATTAGTACCGATTTCACCACAAAATGCCCAGTATAACGTCATTACTGAGTACAACGAGAAACACCCTGACCAGCCATTGGAGCTAAAAGCAGCCGAGTCTTTCAACGTGGCCGACGCCTATGCCTGGGTCTTGGAAGGGCGCTACGATGCCTTTTTCGATATCAAGCTTTCTTTTGAGACTGCTGTGACCAAAAAAGATGGGTCTTACCATCAATATGCCGATGATCTCAGTTGGTTTCCTTATAAAGGAATTCCCACGTATCCCCTCCTTTACAAAAATCAGCAAAATAAGGACTTTGCCACTGCCTACGACCAAGCGGTAAAAGAACTGGCGGCAGATGGTACTTTGGCACAGCTTTCAGAGGAGTATTTCGGTGAGAATGTTTTTGATTTTGTGACGGAATAGCCGCAGGAGAGCTTGCGGGACTTCAGTGCTACTGGAAGCCTCAGTAAACGGCATTGAGAATGTGAGCAAGGCTGCTATATGAAACTCGTGAAGAAAGAGGGGATTTGATGGTCCAATATGATTTTTCTTTTGTCAGACAAGTACTTCCACAACTGCTAGGTTATGTCCCCTTGACCCTAGCAGTTTGTGGAGTGACGGCCCTTTTAGGAAGTTTATTAGGAGGGTTTCTTGCATACGGTGAAATGGCAGGAAGCCCAGTGTTGGCACGCCTAGCTAGGGGATATATTTTCGTAATCCGCTGTACACCGCCGATTGTGTTATTATTTTTAGTGTTTTACGGTCTGCCACAGCTGCTACGGTGGTGGCTAGGAATCGCGACGGACGGTTGGTCTCGAGGGACATTTACGGTGATTGCTTTGACATTGTTATTTGCCGCACCGGTAGCAGAGGTATTCAAAACGGCTTATCGCGCTGTGCCCTCGGGTCAAAAAGAGGCAGCCTTGACTGTGGGGTTGACACCGTTACAAGCCTTTTATCGCATTTTACTACCGCAAGCATGTCGGATCGGAGCACCGAATTTTGCCAATAGTCTCTTGAATTTACTAAAGGATGCGGCGCTGGCTTATACTATCGGCTTATTAGATTTGATGGGCGGGGCTAATTTACTTATTAGCCGCAATCTGGGAAATCACTCCTTGGAAACCTACACGGCGACGGCCTTGATTTATTGGGGCTTGGCGCTAGTACTTGCGATAGTCTTACAATTGTATGAAAAATCATGGCCTTCTGGCAGCAGCAAAAACAGGAAGCTGTTGGCGAAATCCGCGCCATTCAAAGCAATTAACAAAAACCAAGAAAAGCAGGTGAAGACATGAATCTTTCTTTTATCATCGAAACTTTTTGGTTAGCTTTAAAAGGGGTGCCAGTGACATTGGCGATTATGGGCGTGGCGCTGGCTTTAAGTTTTTTGCCGGCCCTTTTGTTAGCCTTGGGTCGGATTTACCGAGTCAAAGGCATCACTGGTTTTGCCGTGGTCTATCTGGCCGTGATTCGTGCGACCCCACCGATTTTATTGATATTGTTTTTTTATAGTTTGCTTCCCAGTATGTTGAATCGCTTATTTACTAGCTGGCATCTGGAAATTGATGTGTTCAAGTTAAACCCCATTTGGTATGCCTTCGTAATCTTTAGTTTATTAGCCACTGGCTCCTTGTCAGAAGTTTTCCGCTCAGCTCTCTTGACGGTTTCTGGTGGACAGCTGGAAGCCGGGCGAGCCCTGGGGATGCGGGACAGCACCACATATCGGCGTATCATTTTTCCCCAAGCGTTAAAAAGTGCCCTGCCAAACTTGTGTAATTTAGCAGTAAATCTGGTGAAGGGCACGTCCCTTGTATTTGTGATGACGGTTCAAGATATCACCGCTATCGCCAAGATTCAAGCAGCGTATGGCTACCATTATGTAGAAAGCTACTTAGTGATTTTTGTGATCTATTTGTTGTTATGTGGTGGGATTCAGTTGGTATTTCACCTATTGGAGCAGCGATTGACGGCTCAGGAAAGGAAGGTGGCAGTCGATGTTGACCGCTCGGGGTATTCAGAAACATTTTCAGCAACAACCCGTCTTGAAGAATCTTGATTTGACAGTGGCGAAAGGTGATGTGGTGGTGATTTTAGGGCCCTCGGGTTCAGGAAAAACCACCTTGTTGCGCTGCCTGAATCATTTAGAAACAGCTGATGCCGGTACCTTGACCTTAGGGGATGCGACTTACGATTTGCGCCAAATGAGCAAAAAGCAAATCCAGCAACTGCGGCAACAGACGGCCTTTGTTTTCCAGCACTATAACCTATTTAATAATAAAACCGCTCTGGAAAATATCACAGAAGGACTCATCTATGGCCGTGGGGTACCTCGCCAAGAAGCCGAGGTTCTGGGACAGGCAGCGCTGACTCGTGTCGGCTTGGCTCAGTTTGCCCATTATTACCCTCATGAACTTTCTGGTGGTCAGCAGCAACGAGTGGGAATCGCCCGGGCCGTCGCTCTCAAACCGGCTGTCCTTTTATTTGACGAACCCACCTCTGCTTTGGATCCAGAGCTTGTGGGGGAAGTGTTGGCAGTGATGCAACAACTGGCTCAAGAAGGGGTCACGATGGTGGTGGTGACTCACGAGATGGGCTTTGCGCGGGAAGTCGCCAGCCAAGTGGTCTTTATGGATGCTGGCGAGGTGGTAGAATCGGGACCACCCCAAACCTTGTTCACTGCCCCAAAAGAAGAACGTACCCGCCAATTTTTGCGTCGGATAACCGGTTAAGGCTAGTACGCAAACCTGTGAGCTACGGGATATCATTGGCATTTTAAATATTATTGAAAGGGTAATTTCTAATAAACTAAAGTAGCTGCACCGGCTCCCAATTAGCATTTCCAAGTGACACATTCCTTGGGGTTTGATATGATTAGGCAAATATAGGATTAGCGATTTAGGAGGTCTTTTCATGGAAAAGAAACAATATATTTGCGAAAAGTGTGGCAATCAACATTACGAATCTGACCGGTTTCAAGCGACGGGTGGCAATTTTTCCCGCTTATTTGATATCCAAAATAAAAAATTTGTGACCATTTCCTGCACGCAATGTGGCTATACGGAGCTTTATAAAGAACAATCATCTAGTGGGATGAACGTCCTGGATTTCTTGATTGGCTAAGGAAGAATGACCGTATGTTGCTAGGGCTAAAGGAGGTGCAAGGGGATGAATTTGCAACAGTTTCGTTATGTGAAGACGATTGCGGCAGCAGGGAGTTTTTCTGAAGCTGCTAAACAGCTGTACGTGACACAACCCAGCCTTTCGCAAGCGGTGAAAGAGTTGGAAGAAGAGCTCGCGACTGAGTTATTTTTACGATCTAAAGTAGGGGTCCAACTGACCGAAGCCGGACGAGATTTTTTGGTCTATGCCCAACAGATTTTAGCTCAAACCGAACAGTTGAAACAACACTTTGCTGGTAAGCAGGTCCATGACTTTACGATTTTAAGTCAGCACTATGACCTGCTTTCCGCTCCTTTTTTGACAGTAGTCAATCAGTTTCGTCAGTCTTGCCAAGAATTTCATCTGATCGAGACCACTACCCAGCAAATTTTGGCGGGGCTACGGGATTTTACTGGCGATTTGGGGATTTTGTATTTGGACGAGACCAATCGTAAAATCTTGGAACGACACTTTGCCCAAGAAGGATTTTCCTATGAGGTTTTGGGGGCGTTTGCAACCCAGATTTTCTTGCGGAAAGATCATCCGCTGGCGCGACAAAAGGTGATTTTACGAGAAGAGCTGGCGGCTTATCCTCAGGTACGTTTCAAGCAGGAAGCCTATGGAGGCGTGTCTTTTGAGGAAGATCCGTTAGCGGTGACAGCTGGTGGTTTAGACTTGGCAGAAGAGATGGCAAGAATCGGAACCAACGAAAGGGATAGGGAGATTTCGTCAGTGAAAAGCCAACAAACTTCCGAGATTCCTCACGATACCAACCTACCGGAGGCCGCTTGCGAAGTACCGTTGCAACCGACACTGTACACCAATGATCGCGGGACGTTGATGAATCTCTTGGTACAGTCGGACGCCTACGCATCGGGTCTAGGCATCATCGGTGGCTTTGTGGCAGAGCACATTTGCTTGCGACCACTAGCAGACGGAACCACTCATCAGTTGGTGGCGGTGTTCAACGATCGACGAAAACGTTCCGAGATGGCAGAGGCGTTTATCGCGGCGGTTGGGGAGGCGTTGAGCTATGAATAACTGAACCTAGCTCGGGATTCCTGTCATAAAATAATTTGTAAAAAAGTGGCGTTATTCCTACAGAGGAAGCCTTTAGACGGAGGGGTCTGTAGTTTTTGAGAATAGAGGTTGGTTATTTAATCTATGTAAATGGGCGAACTAAAAAACTTTACCATAAGTGAAAAATGATGGTAAAGTTTTTTTAGTTTTCACTGAACTATCAAATTTCCGGTCCGGGAGTGAAGAAGTGATTCAAGGCATTGAGAACTTGGTTGAGTGTTTTTTTATCAAGCGTGGTTATGGGATTCATCGCTGTTCGAGCTTGGGGATCAATGGTGCGCAGGTGTTGTAATAAGATTGTGCCGGTAACTTTACTGGTGTCTGGCAGTGGCACAAAAAGTGGTGAGTTGACGTAGGGTGGCTGGGTGTATTTCATAGAGCTGGTGATGGGTAGGATAATAATGGTGTTGAGATACTTGTTATAATTGGCGTTGCTAACCACAAGGCATGGACGTTTTTTTGCGGTTTCTACCCCTTTGACCGGGTTAAGGTCGACGTAGACGATATCTCCTTGCTTGAGTTTTTTCATTCGTCAATCACCTCGCCACCAAGATCGCTTCCCCAGTCGATTTCGCTTTCTGAGGGGATTGTGTAGGTTTCTGAATGCTCTTTGACGACTTGCCAGAAATCATCATTCGCCTTTTTTTTGATGACAATCTCACCCTCCGCGGTTTCTTCAAAGGACAGTTGATCATTGGTGTGGACATCGAGTTTTTGGCGGATGGCTTTTGGGATAGTAATTTGATTTTTGCTAGTAATCGTCGCGATAATCAGGCTTTTTTTAGTAGTTTCCATCGTCGGACCTCCTTCTCTTTTTGTTTATTATAGCAGAAACTACATCGAAAAGTAAGGCGAAGTAAGGCGTTTTTTAGAAGCCCATGACAAGGATGACTGCCTAAAGGTATTCTAGGCTTGTCGCAACGCTTTGCCTCGCTGCTAGAGTGGTTAACGGTATGCTTTTGTTTACCAGGAGTTTTTAATGATAAGCAAAGGAAATGTCCCGTTATGAGGGATTTCCTTTGGTTATCATTTTTTATTTTTTCCCTAAATCCGGCGGGGGTCGACGGATCTGGGTTGCCAATTGCGTACTACAGATTTATCCTTAAACCATTACAAAAGAGAGGGCGGAGGATTTCGATGGATTTATTTCAAAAAATCGGGGAAGGTGCCGGCTCGCTAGTGGGGGGTGCCCTCAGTGGTGTGGTCAATATCGCAGCGGAAGTGATCAATGCCGAGATGTTGCGAGAAGCCAGTCAGGAGATACTCAGCGGCAATCGCCAAGCCGGGCAGACCCTAGGCAAGACGGTGGATGGCGTGCTAGATGTCGCTGGTGGCTTTGTCCGACGGGATAGTGAGCAATTGGCCGATGGTAAGGAAAAATTGACCACGGTCACCAAAACAGCGGTAGTTGGCGTAAAAAACAGTCTAGATTTTGCTACCGAACAAGTGTCAGAAGCCTATGAAGGTGGCAAAGAAATGGACGGCCAACGCCTACTAAAAGTGGCTCGCAATACGGGGAAAGCACTAGTCGTCTCCGCAGCAGTGGTAAGCGTGGTAAAAGTGCGCAAAGGCTTGAAATTCAAGCTGTAAGAATCGAGAAAAATGATTGAGTTATTATGCTGATAAACGAAAAGCGTAACCAATAGACTCCCTATCTAGGCCGGGAATGTCAGGGAGTTCCCTAGTTGACAGAAAATAGGCCTAGGACTATCATCAGTTGTGGAAGAAGCGAGCAGTCTCTTAAAACGGAGCTTCCCCAAAATTCAATTGGTTGTTGTCTGTAAATAAGTTAGTCTCCAGCAGGGATAACTGCTGACAAATGGTGTGGTAGCCATAGTCAGCGGCAAGTGATCCTTGCAGGAGGCTATTTTTTTTCGACATTTCTGGCAGTTTCCGCTATTCTTTTGGTAAGAGGGGAGGAAAAGGCATGAAACAGTGGGATTTAGCGGATTTACAATATGCACCAGAAGGTCAATTTTTGGATCGCAAACGGGCTTCCATCGCTCCCCAGCGAGTGGCTCAATATCTCAGTGCCTTTGCCAATACTTTAGGCGGGACGTTGGTGTTGGGCGTGGAAGACGACGGGACCATCACCGGTTTCAAGTTTCCCGGTTCGGTATCGCAAGCGACCTATCTAGCAGTCCCCGCTACCTACTTGCGGGAACAACCAGAATATCAGGTGGAGCGAATTCCCTGTGTGAATTTCCGCGGAGAATCAGATGAACTTTTGGTATTTCAGGTGGCCCCTTATCCTGAGGGCTTGGTAACCTTATTAGAAGGTTCCGGCTATCTGCGGGTAAATGATGAGACCCGCAAGCTCACCTTGACCTTGCTAGGGGAATTGAAGCAACGATGGGAAAAGCGCGAATCAGAACGAGAAAAGCGAGACGTGGAGATGAGGGAAGAGTCGTGAGCTTTTCTCTAGGGAAAAAACCCTTTGATCACGAAAAAATAGGCGCAACTGGCAGATGACGAAGAAAGTCATGGGTCAGTTGCGCTTTTTAGGTGGCGGTATGTTGTTAGCTGATCGAAAAATAAAAGAGGAGCAGCCCCGCTAGCCAGCCGAGGCAAAGAATGACCGTGGCTAGCAGGGGCAGCCAGTGGGGGTTAAAGGTTATTTTTGGTGGGACAAGATGTTTTTTACGACTGGTTCGAGGCAGCTGGTTTTGCTGCTGATAGAAAATTGCTACTGGTTTTTTGCGAGTTTTTTTAGTCCTCAAACAAAGGGGTTTCGATTGTTTCCACGTACTTGGCACCTTTGACTTCGGCGTAGAGTTGGACGTCATCTTTTTCAAAAAGTTCCAGATCCCGTAAGCCTTCCATCGCGGTTCGGACAGTGGGTTCAGTCAAGTTGGTAGCAGCTAGAATTGGATCAAGATTGTGTTTTTTTCCTTCGCTGTTTAAAAAAGTCATGCGTAATTTTTTCATATTGGTTTCCTCCGTTTAGTAGTTGGATGGGGTTACTGGTGAGCAACCCGAGTATCGTTATTTTACATATTCAGTTTTTGTTGTTTCAATAACGCTCATGACATCGGAATCTTCGGGGATTAGTGGGGCGAAGATATCGATTAAAGCCACGACGCTATCGGGATTCGGGTCCTTTTTGCAGTAGTTCAAAGTTTGCTTTGTCAGATTCTTTTTGTCGGGTTCTTGTATCATTACTCCCAGGCTAGTGTCTAAATGTGTCTTCATAATCAGTTCCTCCATTTTCTTAATTGTGCTAGTCAGCCGACAGTTGCAAGCTCTCGCTGGGTAGCAGGTGTTTTGTAAGCTTACACCCTTATAGCGAAGATAACGGATGTGATGTCTCCTGTTTTTCTAAAAATAACCTCAATTTTTGTTTAATATGCTGGCGGTACTTGTAACGCTGCTTGCGATTTAAGCAGGGGACACCGGCTTCAGCTTCTGCCAATAAAGTGCGCAATTTGTGCTGTTCATAAGGCTTGAGGCTCAACCAAAATTGCTGCCAAGTCTCCGTCGTTTCTATGAGATTTAGGGGATCTTGTATTAGGGGAGCGGTAAAACTTTCCTCGGATTCCGTCAAGGGACAGTTTCGCTTGCGCTGGCCGTGACGTTTCCGTAGACAGTCGATGACGAGCCAACGCAGTCGAGTAAATAAGCGCCCCGGGGGAAAAGCGGCTAAAAAACTGGCCGCCTCTTGATAGTCTTGCATCCATTGAAAAACGGCGATGCGCATCTCCTGAAGTAAGTCGTCGTAATAGTCATCATTGAAGGTGACGTGATTTGTCGCCAAAACTCGATGGAACAAGTCCTCTGATTGTTTTAGTAAGTCATTCATTTCGTAATTGGTCATTTGCTGATCCTTCTTCACCTGGTATTCCGGCCGGTGAGACAAAGATAACAAAAGCAAATGGTATTTATTCCTGAAAAAATAACGATTTCTCTAGGGAAATGAACAAAAGGACTCGTAAAATTACAATGATCAGTTGAAAATGAAAATAATTTTATAGCGATGATGTGTTATTGTAATGGACTTTAAGAGAGAAGGAGGCCGTAGCGAGGAAATAAAAATTACGACTTTCAGTGCCAGATTTGCCTTGCTAACTGCATTTTGCCTCAGTCTTACTTTTCAGTGGCTGCCAAATAAACCTTATCTTGATAATCACGACTCTCATCAAAAATCCAACGTTGCTCAGCTTCCGTGGCTTGGAAGGTGGTATCTATCGTATATTCCTCTCCCATAAACTGCCGTAGTTCTTTTTGAAGTTTCAGCCAAGCTTGGCGAGTGACTGGCGGATTGGCGAATGTTTCCCAGTCAATTAACTTTTCTTGGCGATAGGGACGGTTGCGGGCAGGGTATCGTTGAGGGGAACTCTGAGGTGATGGGGAAAACGTGCTGTTAAAGGTGTGCTCCTGATTATGGAGGCGTGCCCCTTTTTTCTGAAAAATGTGGACTTCTGCTAGCGTGGTAACGCCGTTTTCTTGCCATTTTTTCAGGCAACTTTTGACAAACGACAAACCACTTTGCTTAGGGACAGACTTGTTGCCAGCAATTTGGATAGCCGCAGTCACTAACTCATCGCCATATTTTTGCAGTAAGCGACTGATTTGGGCTTGTAGTAAGGTGTTGGGGGCCTGCCAAAGCTGTTGCCAAGTTTTGAAGGTCGTCGTTTTTTGCAAAATTGGTGACTCATTAACTGTCGGTGCTTCTGATATTGGTGCTTCGATGGGTTTTTCAGCATGCTCGACAAGATCAGTGGCCGCTTCTTTGGTAGTGGTGGGTAGCGGAGAAGAAGCAAACGCTGCCTCCTCGCAATGAACCACTGGAGACACTGCCGGTTGTGGCTCTTCTTTTTCTGAGGAGGTGGCAAGGGTTGGACTTGCTTGGGTATCAGGAAGAATTAGCAAATTGTGGCGCCCGGCTGGTAGTTTCAGTAAATATTTCGCCTCTAACTTGACCTCTTTGCGCTTTTTGGTGGCCATAATGTAGCGACTTTGGATTTCTTCAGAGGTGAGAATTTGGTAGTGTTCAAAGATTTCTTGGTGGAAAAAGCCCAACGTCAGCGCTTTTTCTAGCACTTCTGTTACGAATTCTTCTGGCGTACCGGCAGATTCAGCCACCAAAAAACAGACTTCTTCGTTCCATTCCAAAAAATACCCTTCTTCCTGATAGGTCAAACCCAGCATCACCAGTAAGACATGGGGGGCTTGACTGCCGCAGTATTGGCGCAGACGCCGGACTTTCAGGCTGTGCCAAAAAGTCGTATCGGTAGGGAAGTAGTCCAATCCTTGCTTAATCGGTCGTGCCATGAAATATCCTCCTCGATGGTTTTGTAACACATTTTTCGCCTGACAGAGACGGTGCTCAGACGAAGATGACTCACCTACTAACTCATCTAAATAGCGAAATTCCTCAAGCAGATGTCGCCACTTTTTGAGAGATTTTTAAAAGGATTTATTCCCACAGCCCAAAGCAAGCCTGCCAGTCAGCGAGACAGCCATTTTTTTGCCGGATTCCCCCGACAATTTTTTAAAACGCAAACTGGGACTCACAGTCTTTCTTTCGGGCTCTACTTTGCTGTCTTTTACTCTGCTTTGTCTTTCCTTTTCTTTGGGGATTTCAGGTACCGGAAACGCTGAGGTGGTTGCGATAAGCGTTTGGCCGGTGAGCTGGTAATAGTTGCTATTTGGTGAAAAAATCATTTTCTCTCAAATTTTTGGGTAAAAGTTGGTGACGCTTTCATGCATTATCGTGCTAAAATTGAACTCCAAAATCATGAGGAGGACGGTTATGTTAACAGAGAAACAATTTACTCATTTAGTGGCGCGGGCAGATCATTGCTTCCCACAGCTGATGGACAAAATGGAACAACTTCACGGCGATTTTCCCCACTGGATCTGGAAGCAAGAAGAGCTGGAATGGCTCGTCAGACAGCTCCCACCGGTAACGGATTTGCCGCCACGAACGGAAGTATTGGCAATCTGGGCGCTATCGCCAATCGGTCGTAAAAAGCGCACCCTAGTGATCACCAAAAACACCCTTTTTGTGGTGCACAAGGATGCCGGCTGTATTTTGCGTAAGTTGCCGAAACCTTATCTCCATCTGGAATACGACTCCTTATATACCAATGCCTTAAGCCAACTCCTGAGTCAAAACGGTTGGGGAAAAACGAGCACCCCCGACCTCAGTGTTCCTCAAGACAAAAAGAAGTCCGAGAATTTTTGCGGCAACTGGGAAGCAGAGCTCTTACGCCGCGATCCCGAGATGAAAAAACTGCCACTCGCCCATCGCCACTACGCCTTATTCCCTGTCGGCTCCACCAGCGACACCAGTCGGGCAGTCTGGCTGAATCCCGCCACCATCTATGAAATCAAAGACGGTGCCAAAAAATACGATGCCACTCTGATCCACACGACCTACGCCATGACCTTTGCTGTCGACATCAGCCGGCGCACGCTGATGCACCATCTCCAGCTAGCTACGGTTTGTCATGGCTACTTTCGCCGCTCCGCCTGCGATACCCCCTATAATCCTCAGTCGTCCCTCAGCCATTTTCTCGGCTACGAAAGCACCCCGGCACTAGACAGCGTCTTCCAAAATCTGGACGTCTGCCACTTACCAGGGCGGGATGGCGATTTTATGGAGTTGTGGAAGGAGGAGTTTGGCAGGGAGTATATGCGGCGGGTGATGGGGTGAGGTGAGTATTTTTTTTAAATATTACAGATTATAGAAAATCGTAGAAATGGAGAGTTGTAATATATATTATGCAAGCTTAATGATTTTTGGTCCCGTATATTTCAACGGAATTTTGAAAAAACGAATTGTTTTTTCAAAGTGCATATCGTATAATCTTTATAGGTGAGGTGAGGTTTTATGACGAAACATAATAAAGGTGGAGCTCGTATTGGTGCAGGTAGAAAAGCAGTCTCTACTGATCAAAAAAAGATACCGATTCAGGTATACTTACCAAGAGATATTAAAGAAAAGATAATTAATCTTGAAATTGAAGATTGTTGCAATAATTCACAAAAGTGTGCATTTTTAATTCAAAGGGGAATACAATCGATGAATGAACAAATGGATTTATTTGAAAAACAAAGTATTGATAAAAACTATAATGTTATAAAGAAAGAAAGTGACGAAGAGGTTATAAAGTTTATTGATCTTTTTGCAGGGATGGGAGGTCTTAGGTTAGGATTTCAACAAGCATTAGAGTCAAAAGGGTTGGAGGGTAAGGTTGTTTTTTCGAGTGAAATTAAAAAAGCTGCCATTGAAGCTTATACAAATTATTTTCCTGGTGAAGAAATTTATGGGGATATTACTAAAATAGACGCTAGGGATATACCCGACTTCGATTACGTTTTGGCTGGATTTCCTTGCCAAGCTTTTTCATCTGCAGGAAATAGGTTGGGATTTGAAGATACACGTGGTACGTTGTTTTTTGATGTTGCAAGAATTATCAAGGAGAAGCAACCTAAGGGATTTGTACTTGAAAATGTTGAAGGACTGGTTAGTCACGATAAGGGGAAGACATTTAAGGTGATAAAAAAAACACTTAAGGATTTAGGCTATCATATTTTTTATAATGTTCTTGATGGTAAAAATTTTGGATTAGCACAATCTAGAAAACGAATTTATATTATTGGTAGCAAGATCAATGCTGATATTGATTTAAATTCGTTTGAAAAAAGAGGTACAACATTATCAAGTGTTATTGATCCGATGGTTGAGGCAGAACACAGCGAGTTTGCTGAAAAGTTACTTTCACATTTTTCAATTGATGAAATTATTGGTAAAAAAATTAAAGATAAGCGTGGTGGAAAAGATAATATCCATAGTTGGAGTTTTGGTTTGAAAGGCGAAGTTACCGAAGAACAAGAAGAGCTTCTTGATATTTTATTGAGACAAAGGAGAAATAAAAAATGGGCTGATGTCATTGGTATTGATTGGATGGATGGTATGCCCCTTACTAAAGAAATGATCGAAACATTTTTTGAGAGCCCGCGCTTGCAGAGTTTATTGGATGATTTAGTTAAAAAGGGGTATTTGGTATACGAATATCCAAAAGCTCTTATTAATGGAAAAAGGAAATATGATGATCGTTTAAAAAAAGGGTATAATATTGTAACGGGTAAGTTATCATTTAAGTATAATCAAATTTTAGATCCAAATGGTGTGACGCCAACTTTAGTCGCAACAGATATGGCAAAGTTAGCTGTGCCGACTAAGGATGGCATCAGAAGGCTTACGCTGGATGAAGGGCTAAAATTATTTGGATTTCCAGATGACTATAGTCTAAATTGTATTCCAGAATCTAAAGCATATGATCTTTTGGGAAATACAGTTATGATACCTGTTGTTCAGGCAGTGTCAGAAAAACTATTGGATGCTGTAGAGAAATAACATGGTTTTTCAATTTTAACAAGGAGTACTTAAAATAATTTTCATGAAACTGAAACAATGGTCTAAATTAGTAATCTTTTCATAGTAAATAGATACAGACTGTAGACAAAGTCAGTATCGGTTAAAAAAAACTCACTCGTATCATAGACTGAGAATCATGAAATTGATTCAAATGCATAGTTTCATGAAAAAATGCCGTTTCAAGTAGCCTTTATTACTACTCGAAACGGTATTTGTCTACGGTCTGAATCTATTCATAGTAAATAGATATTCTTGTATTTAAATGATTCAAGAAACCTCCGTCACAAAAAAATTACATTGTGTGTGAAAAATACTTTTTATTTTTGATATAATAGTGTTATTTAAGATGTTAGGATGGAGGAGAAGATATGTCAACTATACGTTCGCTGGATGATTTATATCAATTAGCATTGCTTCACTTAAAAGGTAAGAGAGGAAATATTGTAATAAATTTGGACGGAATTCCTAAAATTTCGAATTCAAATGATATAATTGGTAATTGCCTTCAAGAATGGATACCTCGTTGGCTTAGTGAGAGAGGCTTGGAACTTCAGGTCCATTCGGGTGATTCGAATACACAAGCATTTCCTGATTTTAAAGCTACAATAGACGGATATGAGTATGATATGGAGGTTAAATGTTGGAATTCTCTTAATTCTCCGGGGTTTGATTTAGCAAATTTTGATGGGCTATATAGAACTTTGTTTAATAACCCAGGTAAACTTAATGCAAAATATTTAATTTTTGGATATACCCCAGTAACTGATGGATTTATAATTCAAGATATCTATCTTAAAAATATTTGGGAAATAACAAGTAAATCTCAAAAATATCCAATTGGCTTACAAGTAAAACAAGGTAATCCATACGCAATACGACCATTCGCTTTTCATAAACGTCCAGACGATTGTTTTGAAACAAGGCGTGATTTTGTGATAGCACTTGCCGAAACTCGCGAAATGTTCCGTAGTAATAATCCAGAGATTCCATCTGCGCAAGAATGGCTTGGGAGAGTTGAAAAAAAATATAAAATTTATACTGGTGAAGAACTATAATTTTTGTGAAATAACTTTCTGTTCAGCTGACTGTTTTATAGTTTTACTAGTAATGTTTGGTTAAATACTAAGAGAATAATCAATCTGACTATCGATATAAAAAGATAGCCAGCACCTCACATGAAACCCACCCAAGACGGTACTAAACGTAGCGTTGTCTCTGCAGAATTTCTACTAGCAGATACGTTAGATAGCAAGTTTTTCGCCTACTTAGTGGGGGAATGATTATGTAAATAGCCCTAGTCTCAGGTACACGGATAGAGTGTAGCTGAGACTAGGGTTATTTATATCGCAGCCTCCTCCTAGATCAACTCATCCCCCATCATTTATCCAAATAATAAGTATTAATCACAATATCTTGATTGTGATTACCAAATCCCTTTCCGAATAACGTGAGGCCGCCTTTATTCACAGCGTCAGGTTCGACAGCTAACCGTAGTTTGATGAAGGGATTTTTGTTGAGGTTGAGGTCAGCTACCGTCACTGGAGAGTACGCCTCTCCATCGATACCAGTATCTAATTTATTGATTCGTAGGTGTTTTAATAGGCCGTATTGGCTGAATTCATCGTTCCACCAAAGGGGAGTGTAACGCCCGCGAATATCTGAGAAATTACCAGGAACAGTATAGACAGCTACTAAAATATCATTGACATAGATAGAGATATCGCTAGGCCAAACGTTATTGGATAGGGGGAATTCTGAGGCGATTTCAAAGCTGATTTCAAGCATATTAGGATCTTCATCTTCGGTTAGCATATTCGGGATTTTATATTCTACAAAACCCTCGCTAAACCACATCAGGCTGGCATCTACTCTTTCAGGAGCCATAAAATATTTTGGATCATCTGATTTTCCAACTACATTTTTGGTAGTGGCTAAACCACAGGTGGGTTTCACATTGAAGTCTGTGAAGTGACCTAAGCGGAGGTTGGTTTGATGTAACTTATAACCTTGATAAACCTTTTCTGGGAAAGTGATATGAATATCGTCAACTTTTAAGAAGACCATTTTTTTGTTGCGATTTTCCCCGACACCTCTTTCGGAATTTAAAAGTCCAGCGTCTTCCATCTGTTGGACATGACGGGTGACGATGGCATTGCTCATATTTAGGTAGTCGGCAATTTCCCCGATACTTTTTTTGCGATTACCGATAAATTTCAACATCTTTAAACGAGTCTCGCTAGCGAGACATTCATAGACGGGTAAAGAATATTTTTCTAAGTCTAACTCCATATTGGATCCGCTCCTTTTAACTGAAAAGTAAAATGGATATCTTCACTTTCTATTGTAAATCAAGATGCTATTAACTGTAAAGTTGTTTTTGATGATTATTGTAAAAATAGGATTGACAGCGTTTGCATAAGCTGTTAATTTATAGATGCATCAAGCGAAAGAATCAATATTAATACTAATTGGTTAAATCTATCAAAGCGTTGCATAAAAGTAGAAATAACCAAAAAGTAAAATGGAGGTAAGGAAATGAACATCAAGAAATTAGCAGGCGTGGTATTGGTAGCAGGGGCAAGTGTTGCGTTGATGGCTGGTTGCGGTGGCGGAAGTTCGTCATCTGGAGGCTCTTCATCAAGCAAAAATGAGATCGTATTTTGGAATCCTTTCGTTGGTGAAGATGGGGACAATATGAAAGCAATGATTGACGCTTACAATAAAACCAACCCCGACTTCAAAGTCAAAAATGTTTCCTTAAAAGAAGGTGACATGTATACCAAAATCCCGACAGTTGTTAACTCAGGGAAAAATATCCCTGATTTGAATATTGTCCATGCGGAACGGATCAAACAGTACAAAGATAATGACATGTTGGAGACCTATGACGATGTACTGGCAGATTATCCTGAAATAAAAGCAGATAACTATGTGCCAGAAGCTTGGAATTTAGGAGAAATTGATGGTGTTCGTTACAGCGTACCTTTGGATATTCATAGTTGGGGGATTTACTACAATAAAGAATTAGTAGATAAATATCTGCCAACTGCTTTGGATGATAATATTATTACCTTTGATGAAGTAGAGGAAATCGGGAAGAAATCTGAAGCAGATGGTATCCGTGGCATGGGGATTACTTGGGCAAAACCAAACCTCTTGTCCTTGTACGCCCAAGAAGGTGGTAAATTGACCGAAGATGGTACGACGCCAACACTGGATAACGATGCAATGAAGAAAGCCGTTCAACTTTATGCTGATTTATACAAAGAAAAAGTAACCACTCGCGATGGGGAAGATCCAGCACAATTATTCCTTTCTGGCAAAATGGTTCTCTATCCAGAAGGTATTTGGATGCGTAACCAAGTAAAAGAAGCAAAATTTGATTGGGGATTGACTAATTCACCACAATTGACAGATGACCTTTCTAAAGCAGTAAACTGGGCATCCTCTCACCAATTCGTGATGTTTAAAAACAAAGATCGTTCCGAAGAAAAAACAAAAGGGATCATGGAATTTTTGGAATGGGTACGTACAAACTCATTGGAATGGGCGAAAGCCGGTCAAAACCCAGCAACGCTTGATTTACTAGACAATTCTGAGTATACCGACATGGAACAATCTGTTTTCATTAATTCCCCAGAAGAACAAGCGACATTAACAATCTTTGACTACAAATACAATGGCTATGTAGCTGAATACTTGGATGCGCATGCCTTAGATGTCACATTCGGTAAAATGACAGTCGATGACTTTACAGCTGGTTTGCAAAAAGAAGTTGCCGACAAAGTAGCAAAAGATAATTCAGGAAAATAAGTAGGCTTGGGAGCCGGTTTGTTACTGGCTCCCTTACATACTTTGACGGTAAAGGTTATGCCAGGTAAGCGCCGATAGCCTTGATTTGCTGTCGAAAGTAACCGTGGAAGAGAACTCTTCTTCTGCAAAAAAATTGCTTCAAGAAAGGAAAATAAAAAATGATGGCGACGAAAAATGAACCTCAAAATGCCGTGAAAAAAGGCAATAAGAATAAAAGTAAACTGATTCCTTGGCTGTTCGTTGCACCTCACTTAGTAATTTTTACAATCTTCTTTTTAATTCCAGTCATCTTTGGGATCTATATTTCTTTTACTGATTGGAATTTGTTTGGTGCGCCAACATTTACCGGACTAGATAATTACAAGGAATTATTCTTTCAAAAAGATTCGACATTCTATGAACAGTTGCGAATTGGTTTATTTAATACCTTTAAGTTTGTCATCTTCTCCGTACCATTTTGTATTGCGGTGCCACTGTTGCTAGCGGCTGCTCTCAATACGAAACCAAAGCTTGGAAAAATCTTTCAGTCGATTTTTTATATGCCGTCTCTTTTTGCTATTTCCGCGGTAGTGATTATTTGGACATTGATCTTTAACGTCAACTACGGTCCAGTGAATACCATATTAAATACAGATACCCCGTGGACTAGCACCCAGCCATATGCTTGGATAACGTTAGTCGTAGTGACAGTTTGGTGGACGATCGGTGGGAATATGGTTATTTATCAAGCCGCGTTAAATGGGATTTCTAAAGATTTCTATGAAGCAGCAGACATTGATGGAGCGACAGCCGTTCAAAAATTCATGAAGATTACCTTACCAGCCATTAAAGGCCAAATCCTTTATACCTTAGTGATGACGACGATTGCCCAATTCAATATTTATGGACAACCTTTAATGCTGACTGGTGGGGGACCAAATAATTCCACACGAGTGTTGTTGATGTACATTCAACAAAATGCCTTTGGTTCCGGTCAATCCATTGCAGGGATTGCTTCGGCGATGGCGGTTATTTTAGGGATTTGTATCATGATCGTGTCAGCGATTCAGTTTAAACTGCTTCGCAAAGAAAACTAGGAGGCCTTTTTCATGAAAAAACATAAAAAACTCTCTATCTCTCGGCTAGTTGCCTTCTTATTCTTGTTGGCGATGGCTTGTGTCTGGTTGATTCCGTTAGCTTACGGGGTATTAACGTCATTTAAATCGGAAATGGAATTGATGACTTCTGGTTTTAAGATTATGCCAATTGAATGGGTGCTGACGAACTATCAAGAATTATTGGTAGACAATACTAGCACGCCACTTGTCCGCTGGTTCTTGAATTCTTTGCTGATCTCTGTTTCTCACACATTACTGGTGCTATGCGTAGTGTCGTTATCTGCTTTTGCTTATAGTCGCTTACAGTTTAAAGGTAAAAATGCACTGTTTTCTTTCTTACTAGCAACTATGATGTTCCCAAGCGTGGTGAATCTCATTCCTTTGTATAAAATTGTTGATATTCTCGGATGGGTGAATACACCACTTGCAATGATTATTCCTGGTGCATCAGGAGTCTTCAATATTTTCTTGGTGAAACAGTTTATGGACAATATTCCGAAAGATTTTGATGAAGCAGCTCAAATTGATGGAGCTAGCGAAGGGACGATTTTTGTCAAGATTATTTTGCCATTGATCAAACCTGTGTTGCTAGTGGTGGCATTGTTTGCTTTTACTGGCTCATGGAATGATTTCTTGTGGCCTTCCATTGTCTTTAATGACATCGAAAAAATGCCGATCACTTCTGGGTTGCAGCTTTTACAAGGAATGTACGCTGCTAAACCAACTTTGCTAATGGCGGGAGCGTTAATTGCGATTGTCCCAACCTTTATCTTGTATCTGTTTGCGCAAAAATACTTCTTGGAATCCATGTCCTTGTCCGCCGGAGTGAAAGGATGATTATTGATGACACGAAAATTAGAACGTCGGTTAAACACTGCAATGGGAGTCTGGCAAATTATTGATGGCTTAGTGACGATTATCTATTTTGGCTTGATTAAGTTGGCCCCTTTGACTGGGAAATTAGGAAATGCCATCACGGAACAAGCCAGTCAAACCGTAAATAGCAGTATGTTTACCTTGACTTGTACTTTTGGGTCCTTATTAATCGGGCTGGGATTGTTAAATTTAGTCTCAGCTAAACGTTATTTAAAAGATGGTACAACCGCCAAAAAACATGGTCTCTTTCTTTTAGGCCAAGGATTATTCTCCTACTTTGTATTGGATATCCCTTCAATGATCTTGGGGATTTGTAGTGGTGTGGTGTACTTTGCCAAAAATAAAGCGTTGAAGCAACAAGCAGTTGCTCAATCATGAACATGAAATTTGATTTGTCGGAAAGGAAGAAAAAAATGAGAAATGAATACCCGCGCCCGCAGTTTGTTCGTAAAAACTGGCAAGATTTAAATGGCACTTGGCGCTTTGCTTTTGATGATCAAGATCGGGGAAATCAAGAAAAATGGTTTAATCACCCGGAAAAATTTGATCAAAAGATTGAGGTTCCTTTTGCCTATCAAACCAAACTCAGTGGGATTGATAGTCAAGAGGTACATGATATCGTTTGGTATCAAAGAGAGTTTGACTGGCAGCAAGAAGCAGGCACTCGCTGTTTATTGCATTTTGGTGCGGTGGATTATCAGGCAGATGTCTATGTCAATGGCCAGTTAGCAGGAAAGCATGTGGGTGGTCATACCTCTTTTACAATGGATATCACTGATTTAGTTCAAGCCTCTGGAAATGTTTTGTCAGTTCGTGCCCAAGATTATCACGATGATGAAGAAATTCCTCGAGGGAAACAGTATTGGCACCCAGAATCAGCAGCTATCTGGTACACCAATACCACGGGGATTTGGCAATCGGTTTGGTTAGAGCCGGTGGGTAAAAATTATATTCACAATGTGAAATTCACACCGGATTTGGATACGGATTCTGTGGCTATTGAGTTTCAGCTAAATCAGGCCGTGGAAAATCAGTATATTCGCTATTTTATTTCCTTTAAAGGTGAATTATTGGTGGAAGATAGTCTGAAGGTTACGAATGCTATTATGAGCCGAACCGTTCCAATTACCGCTGGCAAAATCGATCGAGGTAATTTCCACAATGATGGTTGGACTTGGACGCCAGCAAATCCCAATCTTTTTGATGTCGAAATGATCTTAGTTGATCAGCAAGAAGGGGTTCTAGATCAGGTCACTTCTTACTTTGGTATGCGAAAGATTCACACAGAAAAAGGCATGGTCTTCTTGAACAACCGGCCATTTTATCAAAAGTTAGTGTTGGATCAAGGCTATTGGCCTGATGGATTATTGACAGCACCTACTGATGAAGACTTCATCAAAGACATCCAACTTTCCAAGGAAATGGGCTTTAATGGTTGTCGTAAACACCAAAAAGTTGAAGATCCCCGCTTCTTGTATTGGGCGGACCAGTTGGGTTACTTGGTTTGGGGAGAATGCGCCTCTTCACCAATTTATACACCAAAAGCAGCAGCAGCTTTAACTGCAGAATGGTTTGAAATTATTGAACGGGATTACAATCATCCAAGTATTGTAACCTGGGTACCATTGAATGAAAGTTGGGGCGTACCTAATATCCATAATAATTCTCAGCAGCAAAACTTCTCTCAAGGAATCTACCATATGCTTCATGCTTTAGATGGCTCTCGATTGGTGATTTCCAACGACGGCTGGGAAATGACGGAAACGGATATTTGCGCTATTCATAATTATTCCCACGGAGCCGCTGATGAAACGAAAAAATACCAACATTTTAAAGATACTTTGGCAACGGTTAGTGGGCTGATTGACATGCCTCCAGGAAAATGGGGAATCTTTGCAGAAGGCTACGAATACCAAGGCCAACCGATTCTACTGACAGAATTTGGAGGTATTGGGTATAAGGTGGGTGATCAAGCTGGCTGGGGCTATACTACGGCCGAAAATGATCAACAGTATTTAGATGATTATGCCCGCATTATGGCAGCGATTTATGATTCTAAAGCGCTTTGGGGTTATTGCTATACCCAGTTGACCGATGTGGAGCAAGAAATTAATGGTCTGTTAGCCTATGATCGCTCAGCAAAAGTTGATTTAGCAAAAATCAAAGAAATCAATGATCAGTATTATCCAGAACGGATTGATATTTCCCATCAGTGGTAATTCAGGAGTCAGCTTATCGGCAGGAAAAATAAGAAATGACTAGCGATGCTCACTTTTTCAAAAGCCCCTTGATAGAGATAAAAGGGGCTTTTGGTGAGTAATGGTAATCATTATCAAAATGATAAAGGAGCTATATCAAATGACAATCACACGAAAATTACATCCCCGGCCTCAGTTTATCCGCGAAAATTGGGAATCTTTAGATGGCCAATGGGACTTTCGCTTTGATGATGAGAATCAAGGCTTGGCAGAAAAATGGTATGAAGGTTTCGAAAAAGAAATGGTCATTACAGTACCTTTCACCTATGAAACCAAAGCTAGTGGTATCCATCAAGAAGAGCATCATTCAGTAGTATGGTATCGCAAGCATTTTACTGCTGAAAAAACTAATCAATTGTTAACCTTGTATTTTGAAGGGGTAGACTATGAAACCTCTGTTTGGATTAATGGCTATTTAGCAGGTACACACCAGGGTGCCTATGAACGATTTTCTTTTGATATTTCCGCTTTTGTACAAGCTGGGGAAAATGAAATCGTGCTACGAGCCGAGGATTCTATGGCTTGTGAACAACCTCGGGGCAAACAGCGTTGGAAAAAGGATAACTTTGGCTGCTGGTATGTCCAGAATACCGGAATTTGGAAATCAGTTTGGATGGAAGAAAGACAACATAGTATCTCTTTAGATATGGTAAAAATTACGCCAGATTTGGATGGAGATCAAGTTACTTTTCAGCCTCGAGTTATCACACCAGCCGGTTTTTCAGATACAGTCATTTTTGAAGCGGTTATCACCTTTGCTGGTGCGGCAGTTAGTGAAGTTCGCGGAAGTTTACATCAAAAAATGCAAATTTTTACCTCTGATACTCGCTTAGCCGAAGATCCTTGTTGGGGAACCAAAGTCTGGTCACCGGCGGATCCAAATCTTTATGATGTCACTTTTCGTTTGTACGATGAATCTGATCAACTGTTAGATGAAGTGTCTAGTTACTTTGGGATGCGTAAAATTCATATCCAAAATGGTCAGATTTTACTAAATAACACAACCTTGTACCAACGCTTAATTTTGGATCAAGGCTATTGGCCAGAGTCTTCGATTACACCGCCATCAGTAGAAGCTTTAGAGTTAGATTTGCAACGGATCAAAGAACTAGGTTATAACGGGTTGCGGAAGCATCAAAAATTAGAAGATGAACGTTTTTTGTATCTGTGTGACCAAATGGGGATGTTGGTGTGGAGTGAAATGCCATCAACGTACACTTATAATGATATTGCTGTAGAAAATTTTGTATCAGAGTGGCAAGCCATTGTGAAACAATACTATAATCATCCGGCTATTATTACTTGGGTGCCATTTAATGAATCTTGGGGCATCAAAGATATCGCTCATAATAAGGCGCAGCAAGCTTTTACTGAAACAGTCTACTATTTGACTAAATCTTATGACCCTGCCCGACCGGTGATTACTAATGATGGTTGGGTGCATACAATTTCTGATATTGTGACCCTTCATGATTATGAAGAGTATGGAGAAATGTTGGCTGCTAGGTATGCTGACAAAGATGCGATTGTAAACAATGAAATCCAGTTTAACAAAGACTTTCATGCTTTTGCTGATGGCTACAGCTATCATGGTCAACCGGTGATTATCTCTGAATTTGGTGGAATTGCTTTTTCAACTGCAGAAGGAGCAGAGTGGGGCTATGGTCATCATGTTGGCAATGAAGCGGAGTTTATGAGCCGTTTTGATAAGATTCACCAAGCAATTCAAGATTTACCGTATGTGGTTGGTTATTGCTACACTCAATTGACAGATGTGGAACAAGAAGTTAACGGATTGTTAGATGTCAATCGGAAGCCTAAATTACCGGTAGCGCCAATCGTGGCGATTAATGAGCGACGAATGAAATAATTCCAGACACTTAAATAATAGGAGAACCAGTGGCTTGCAGTCGCTGGTTCTCTTTAAAATGGAGAGACGGATGACAAAAATTAAAAAGCGGCGAATCGTGATAATCATCGCAGTCCTTAGCCTTATTATCATAACTGCCGGAAGCACTGTGGCGTTCCTCAGATCCCAAGGCTATCGCAGCAATTTTCAAGATCAAAGAAACTGGCAAGTCTATGCTGGAAGTGAGGAAACTGCGGCAAAACAATCACAAGGAGTGTTACAAATGAATGTGGGAATTGGCAATAAATGGATTAATCAACAAGAAAAAACTGATTTTGAAGCTTCTGTTTCGGTGAGGATTCAAACCAATCCCGTCAGTGTCGGGGAAGGGGGGGTGCCAGATGCGGGGCTGCTTTTCCGAGTTCAAGAGGACAGTTTGTCGGATGGAACAGATGTGGTGGATGGTTATTACTTTGGTATCGACCTTTATAAGCAACAGGTTTTTTTGAAGCAAGGAGATCGCGCAAGCCAAAACTGGCAAGAAATCGCCACTAAACAGCACTTGATTGAAGCCGATACCGACTATCGCTTGACGGTGAAGGTAGCGGGAAACCATATCATAGGATTTGTAGATGAAAGAAAGGACAGTTGGCCGGTGATTGATGTGGTGGCTGAAGACTTTGCAGAAGGGCTGATTGGTGTGCAAAACCAGCAGCTGCAGACGGCATTCACTAAGTTTGCCATCAAGGGCTATGAGGAAAGCGAAGGGAAAGCGGCGACTTATCAGAACCCACTTCTGCCAGAGATTGCCGATCCCGATGTGTTGTATTGGGAAGGGACGTACTACCTTTATGCCACCACTCCCGGCACCAATATCGGTGGGATCAAAGTCTACACGTCTAAAGATTTGGTGAACTGGGAAGATGCTGGGATGGCGATGACGGCCGGTCCCGATAACTGGGGAACAGAAGGGTTTTGGGCACCGGATTTGATTGAAAAGGATGGTCGCTTTTACATGTATTACACAGCCAATGAACACCTTTGCGTCAGTATCGCGGACAATCCCCTTGGCCCTTTTAAACAGGAAAATGTGGCACCGATGCACGAGGACATCCAAGAAATCGATGCTCATGCTTACCTTGATGATGATGGTCAGTATTATTTGTATTTTGTTCGCTTTAACAATGGTAATCTGATCTATGGCGCAAAATTAAATGACGATATGCAAACCATCGACGAGGAGTCCATCGTGGAAGTCTTGGCCCCATCGCAAGCTTGGGAGCAGGACATGGCGAATATCAATGAAGGACCATATATG
Organism: Enterococcus diestrammenae; assembly: GCF_049384045.1. Lineage (NCBI taxonomy): Bacteria > Bacillati > Bacillota > Bacilli > Lactobacillales > Enterococcaceae > Enterococcus > Enterococcus diestrammenae. The sequence continues at coordinate 41,948 of NZ_JBMRGR010000015.1, read as the reverse complement.
CTCAAACATGAGGGCAAGTATTACCTGACCTATTCCGGTTCTCACTTTGAAAGTCCGTTATATGGTGCGGGTTATGCGGTCAGTGATTCTCCCCTCGGCCCGTTTGAAAAATATACCGAAAATCCTATCATGCAGTCCAATTCTTTAGTTCACGGGGCGGGGCATCACGCTGTCGCTGAATCCCCAGATGGCAAAGAATTGTTTATGATTTATCACCGGCATCAAACGTTGTATAATACTGATCCGCGGGAATTTGCCATTGACCGGATGCGCTTTACGGAAAATGCCAAGGGTGAGACGGTTTTGCAAGTCTATGGACCAACCGTGACACCACAGCCTTATCCTAGTGGGGCGAAGTAGATTTGGGATAGAACGTTAGTTAGTTGGGAGAAAAGGAAAACACCGCCAATTAAGACTTGGGAACTGTCTTGGTTAGCGGTGTTTTTGCGGATGGAGTAAGGGAAAACTTGACAGTATTCGCGTTTTCTCGCTATGCTGGTAGTAAAGATCATACGACATCCACTCAAGGGAAACGAGGTGGTATCTTGGAACAAACAAGATTAGGCAAAAAGAAGCAAAAAAATCCGTGGTGGCTTTATATTGTGATGTTTTTAGTCGGAGTAATTGTTGCGATGGTGGCCTTTATCTTACTCACCAAAAAAGACGAGCAACCGAAACAGACCGCTAGCTCTACTGGTTCGTCAACGGTTACACAAAGGCAAGAAGGCAGTGCTAGAAATACTTCGCAAACTGCTGTATCCGCCAGTGCTGAAACGGAGGAGACAAGCGCTTCTTCAGATATCGGGTCATCTACCGCTGAGGCTCCTTATGCTGTGGATATTGCCACCTTCACAGAACAGGATAGTCTCAGATTTCGACCAAAAGGAGATAGCATAGGAACGTTGAATCGTGGTAAATCAGCGCTTATCCGAAAAGTCGATGATTTATACTATTTCGAATGGAGTCACGTTTATCGTGATGCTTGGACTAATTATTCTGGGCGGTTTGTCTATCAAGTTGAATTAGAGACTGTCCCGACGGAGGAATTAGAGGTCTCTAGTTATTCTCAAGTACCTCGAACAGTGAAAGTTAACACTCGCTTTAAATTGACTAATCTCATTTCCGCCAACGATGATTTCGCTCAAAGCTGGCAAGGGCAGTATCTCTACAGCTTTTATGCATCTGATGGGACTATTTCTCTAACCGTGCCAGAGGATAATACTGGCGGCTTTAGCAGTCAGATGGAGTATCAGCTTGTGAAACAATAACTGGAAGTATTACTTGCTAACGAAAAAGCCGCACCTCATCAAAGAATGAGTTGTGGCTTTTCGTAATGTTATTCTTGACCTCGCCGCATCACAATCCCAGTCACTTTATCTAAGCCCTTAGCGACACCGCGACTGACAATCGGGCGGCTCAACAGCCAGAGGATTAAAACAGATCCTAGTAACAGCAGTAGAAATTCTAACGCGGGTGTGCCAAACCAACTTCCAGTAGCTCCCCACCTAGAAGCCGCTAGTTGCTCGCCAGCTTGGACGAGCGGGGCTACTAGATAGACGTGAAGCAGATAGATGGCTAGGGTGTTTTGCCCCCAGATAGTGTAAAAACGGCGGTGATTTTTTGCTAAGGTGATGAAGACGAAGATGAAGGCAAAGCTCAAGATAGCCAGTAAAATATCCGCCAATAGACTTTGCCACAAGGGGATGCCAATCAAATCATAGGCGCGATCCCCCCACAAAATCTCTGGTGGTAAATCTGCCACTGACCACAATGTAGCGGTTAATAGTCCGACACCAGCCACAATCAGGCTGATGACCCGGCGAAAGGGAAAATGTCGGATACGATTGATGTGTCGCGGTTGGCAATAATACCCTGCCAAAAAGAAGGGAAGAAATCCCAACGTCCGAGCTAGCGCCATATAGGTACCAAACTCGGTGAGAAAGCCGGAGAGAATCGCTACCAAAAAGCTGACGATTAAGACGTGGCGGATCCGTACCAAGTCTGGCAAGAGGAGCCGCCAGATAAACATGCAGTAAAGGTACCACAGCGTCCAGCCGGGATTTAAAATGGCGAATTCATCGATTTTTCCCAAGGCTAGCATAATCAAAGTTAAGACGACGTTTAATAACAGATAGGGTAAGAGGAAATTCCGGACAGCGGTTTCTCGACCCCGTGGGAGATTTTTTGAAAAATACCCAGAAATAAAAATGAACACCGGCATATGGAAGAGATAAATAAAGACGTAGATGAATTCCGCCACTGGATCGACTAGTCGAAAATATTCGATGGCGTGGCCGAAAATTACCAAGAAGATCAGCACAGCACGAATATTATCAAAGGAGTAATCGCGACTTGGCTTGGCTGTCGCTGTTGGGTTAGCAGTTGGCGTCGTAACGGTGGGAACCGCTGTTGGCGGTAACTGACGAGCAGTTTTGGAAGCGGAATCGTCAGTTTTCTCCAATTGGGCATCAGCTAAGGAAGCCATTTCTGGGGAGCTGAGATTCTCCGGGTGTTTCGTGCTGGGTGTTCCCTCGCTTGCCGTATTTTCTGCATCAGTCTCTGTCTCTGGCGCGGCTAGCCCTTTCTCGGCTGCCCGCCGTTGTTGCCGCTGTGCTTCCCGTAGTTGGATCCATTCCCGCAACGTCAAATGTTCGTGGTTGGGGGAATCTAGGACGTCTAGGGGGATGGCCGGATCGTCGAAGTCGTTGACAAAGCTAGGCGGTGCTGCGGCATTTAGCTCTTTTTCCGTCGAGTTGTGGGACAAAGGTTGTTCAGCAGTGGAGGGGGGTTCTTGTGCTGAGTGATCTACTGCCTGGGTATTTGCTTGGAAATCTGTTGGACTGTTACTGTTAGCAGTTGTCTTGTTTGTTGCTTCATCACTGCTAGCCTTAGCTGGGTCAGTTGCGTTGGCGTTTTGCTCATTTGTTTTTTTATTTTTATGGGTTGCTTCTGAAATAATAGACACCCCCAGTTGGGATAAGGTATGCTTGAGACAAGTGATAACGTGGCCCAAGGTGAATAGCCAAAACCAATCTACTTTCGTGGGCGTTTTCCCATACACTAAAAATTGGTGAGGCCATTTCTTATATGATAACACGTTTTTTAGTAACTACCGGTAGCAAATGGGAAAAAAGCGCCCTTGCTATACCTTTAGTGCCTTAGGAGTAGCTGTTATTCATTTACTGGCAAACACAAGCGAACTTATCAAAGGAGGAGCCTATGCGATTTTCCGCGAAATTTGTCAAGCAGGTTTTCAAAGTGATCCATATGAAAAAATTGGTGGGCAAAAATATGGTGGATCCTCCACCGCGACTAGAGCTTAATGCGCAACAGCTAAAGCGTAGCCAGCTGCCGCAACGTCAGGAGACCATCGGAGCGTCGGACCTGATTACCTTATTTCCGGCCCATCCTACGACGCAGCATGTGTTTTATCTTCATGGGGGTGGCTATGCGTTAGAAGCCTCACCTTTTCATAAAAAAATTCAGGCGTATTTTGTCAGTAAGTATGGCTTAAAAGTCAGTGCCTTTGATTATCCTTTGGCACCGGAGCATACGGCAGAAGTGACCTTATGCGAGACGTTAAAAGCCTTCCAACGACTGGTATTTTTGTATCCCGATGATCAATTTTATTTGTTTGGTGATTCAGCGGGAGGTGGGTTGGCCCTAAGTTTGGCCCAGCATTTGCGGGATTTAGCGCTGGCAGAAGTCCCAGTAGAGCCCGCAAATTCAGCTGCTAGCTCGGCGCCAAATCCCTCGCCAAGCCCAGGAGCAGAGCCTTTATCAGAAGCCGGCTTAGCGGATCTTCGTCAGACTGCAAGGCACCGGCCGCAGAAGTTGGCGCTGATTTCTCCTTGGTTGGATTTGACGTTACAAGATCCTCGTATCGCAGGGATTGAAAATCGTGATGTGCTGCTGGAACGGGAGCTGTTGGCAGAAGCCGCCGCCAATTATGCCGGTGATTTGGCGCTGACGGATCCGCGGGTGTCGCCTTTGTTTGGAGAGCTGACGGATTTGGGTGCGTTATTGGTCATCAGTGGCACCGACGATATCCTCAATCCGGATGTGCTAAATTTAGAGGAACGGTTGCAGGCGCTGGGTTCGCCAGATTCCACGGGTACCCAACTGACCTTGAGTATCGCCCCAGAAATGATGCATGATTTTGTGGTTTATCCCCTAAAAGAATCAGCGCCTTATCTGGATCTGATTGGTAATTTTTACACGGAAAAATAACAACGAAAAAGCTTGTCCTAGTTGGCGCTCCTTGTGAAAATCGTGGGAGGACCTTGATGGACAAGCTTTTTGTGGTTTTTCGAGGTGCGGAGCTCAACGTCTAGTTTTGCAAAACTTGGGAGTTATTCTGCTGTTTCCACTTCGCAATCCGGTGCTGCGGTGCTGGGGGCTTTAGCGGCTTTGCTTACTAGTTGTCGAAAATTGAAGAAGAAGTTTAAGGAAATCGAAGTCAACGCACCCGCCAAAATCCCAGAGCCAAAAATGTTTTGCACCAACTGAGGAAATTCCCCATAAAAGTGAGGGTAAACGGAAGGCAACATAGCCACACCGACACTGAGACCGATAATTAACATGTTTTGATTGCCGCTAAAATCTACCTGTTTCAACATATTGACGGCACTACCGATGATGACGCCAAAAATTGCAAAACCGACGCCTCCTAAGACGGGGGTTGGTATTGCCGCAATCACTGCTGACAATTTAGGGACAAAGCCCGCTAATAATAACATCCCACCAGCTGCAGCAGTGGCGTAACGACTTTTTTCTTTGGACAGATCTAAAATACCTAGATTTTGTACGAAGGCGGTGGGCTGCACGGCATTGAAGCCGCCGGAGACGAAAGTTGCTAGACCTAAAGTGCGTAAAGTCTTGCCAAATTGGGCCTCATCCATCTCTTTGTCCACGATGGCATGGATTCCCATAGAGGTGCCGGAGACTTCCACCATTCCCAAAATCATCACGATCAAATAACTTGGCAGCAAGCTGAGATTCAGCTTAGGTAAACCGTAATGCCCCGGCAAATTTAAGGCGAACCAAGGCGCGTCAGCCACTGGAGAAAGGTCCACCATGCCCATGAAGCCTGCGACAACGGTTCCGACCAACAAAGCAATCAAAATGGTTAGATTACCTAACAGGCCTTTGAGAAACTTACTCAAAGTAACGTGAAATAAGAAGATCCCTAAGGCTAATAAAAAGGGCTGGAGGGGAATCGCTTGGGTCAAATCGTTGGCGGCGGTTCCCATCATCCAATGAAAAGTGTTGGGTAATAAAGCCACCCCTAACACCATTAAGTTGGTACCCACGACAATCGGCGGGAAAAAGCGTTTCAGTTTGACCCAGACGCCGGCTAATAAAAAACAGCAGAGTCCAGCAAACATGGTACAGCCGGCCACCAATGCAAAGCCTTCCTTGATACTAGTAGCGCCTGTCAAAGTACTGGAAACCACTGGTATAACAGCGAAGTTTGCTCCCAATGCCATGGGAATTAATGGGCTAGTACGGGGGAGTAGATTTAACGACGCCAATAAGGAGCTAATCCCAGCACAAAAAATAATAGCGCTTACAAAATAACGTGTTTCAGTCGGACTCAAGCCAGCGTTGGCGGAGATGATCAAAGGAACCGGTATAGCTGCTAAAATGGCGATGACCCCATGTTGGAAGCCTAGAGGGAGTAGCTGGCTCAAAGGTAACTTGCGATCAGTGGGAGTCGTCGTCTCAGCGGTAGTAGAAGCCGTTTTTGGCAGTGTAACAGCTTTGTCAACCATGGAAAAACTCCTTTCAATAGCTCATTTTTTAATGATTACAAAAGCTGTGGGCAAGTTGGGATTGCCACAGCTTTTGCAAATGGTTAAGTGGTGAGAGGGGTAGCAAAATGACCGCTACCTGTTCACCTTTTCGGGAATAGCGCTGTTTATTTTTCCTGTAAATTGCGGCGTGTGGCTGTATTTTCCACCGCATCGACAATCTTTTGATATCCGGTACAGCGGCACATATTACCGGAGAGCCCTCGGCGAATTTCTTCCCGTGTCGGATTGGGTATTTCATCCAACAATGATTTACTAGAAATAATCATCCCGGGAATACAAAAGCCGCATTGGACAGCACCAGCATCCACATATTCTTCTTGAATGTCGCTTAAAGTACCATCAGGATCGGTGATGCCTTCGATGGTGGTGACATTGTGATCTTGTGTCCACACCGCCAAGTAAAGGCAACTATCTACGGTGTGGTCATCGATCATGACGGTACAGGCACCACATTCGCCGACGCCACAGCCTTCTTTGGTACCCATCAGACCGAATTCTTCCCGTAAGACTTCCAATAAACTTTTGCGGACATCCACGGTACAGGTGACGGGTTCGTTATTTAAAGTAAAGGTGATTGTTTGGGTTGGCACCGCTGGGAGGGCGCTAGTTGTAGGTATACTCATCTTAATTGGCCTCCTTTTGATGGGCAGATACTTTCAACGCTTCTACGATATTGCGACCTGGCAAGAGTTTTACTAAGTGGTCCCGGTATTCTTTGGAAGCCCGCCAAGAATCCCGAGTCTTGGCATCTTCTAAGCATTTTTTACCGATGGCTTTTAAGTTATCATCAGTAATCGGCAACCCTTTGGCAAACTCTTCAGCCTTCGTCATGCGAATCGGTGTCGGTGCCGCAACACCAAAGCAAATCCGCAAGTCTTCCATCACACCGGAGGATTCTTTCACCAAAGTGGCACAGCTGAGGTTGGCGATATCCAGAGCTTGGCGTTGGGCAAATTTTGTATAGTGACCAACGTAGCCTTGGTAGTCTTGGCGGCGAATTTTGATTTTTACCAAGATTTCCCCGGGAGCCAAGTCCACCCAGCCAGCACCTTTATAGAAGTTAGCGATGGGGACGTTTTTCACTCCAGTGGCGGTATGGATTTCTAACAAGGCATTATAAGCAAACAAGGTTGGGGCGCTGTCGGCGGAAGTTGCACCGTTACAGACATTGCCACCAATTGTACCAACGTTACGGGTTTGGGGTCCTCCCACCAAAGCCACAGCCTCTCCTAAAAGCGGTACGTATTGTTGGATGATTGGGTGGTGTTCAATGGTGGTGAAAGTATTCATGGCACCAATCACCACGGTCTCTTCTTCGTCTAGATAGATTTTTTGTAGCTCAGGGATGCGAGTGATCCCGATCAAATCGCAGTCCACGTAGCCTTTTTTTAGTTCCCGGGCTTTGACTAAGACATCGGTCCCTCCCGCCACCAACCGAGCGTCAGGCTTTTCGGCGGTGATGGCAAAGACTTCTGATAGGGTTGTGGCTTCATGGTAGCCAGTAATTGCGTACATAATGATGCTCCTTTCTCGTGCTAAGGGAATGATTTTGCAAACGGCGAAAAATCAGTTTGCTTCTCGAGGCGTATCCCACCTGTTGACATGGGGTTAAACTGATGGCTGCCAAGCGACATTGCAAGACCAGCCTCATAAGGAGGGGAGGAGTGCTTGCTTCATGTGCCCTCCTTGTGACGGTTAGTCAAACTTACTCTTCAATCACGCCGGCCTGCTTTAAGGCTTCAAAGACTTTTTGAGGAGCCAAAGGAATCTGATTGATGGCGACTCCGGTAGCGTTTTTGACGGCGTTGCGAATTGCTGGTGCGGGGGAACACAAGGGATTTTCACCGAGAGATTTATTCCCATAAGGCCCTAATGGATCTTCGGACTCGATAAAGGCCATCTCAAAATCAGGTAAATCCATCGTGGTAGGGATTTTATAGTCCAACAGGTTGTTGTTCAATGGTTTGCCTTCAGGACTATAGCGTAAGCCTTCACTTAACCCAAAGGCTACCCCCATCGCCATCCCGCCTTCCACTTGACCACTTGCCAGTAGCGGATTGATAATCTTGCCGGAGTCGTGGACATTCATACAGCTCAATAAGGTGATTTGACCGGTTGCTACATCGACTTCCACTTCGGCAAAGGTACAGCCACAGGCATAGGAGTTGTGGTGAATATTGACAGAGGATTCTGCCACGATGGCCCGGCCGTGCGCCATATCATAGAAGGAGGCCATGGCAAAGTCCGCCATGGAGACGACTAGCTGGTTGTTGTGGGTGTAGACGATATTGTTATCCACAATGTCTAGATACTCTGTGCGAATATCGTAAAGTTCCGCTGCCCGTTGCAAAATTTTGGCTTTCATCTTTTCGGCGCATTCTTGTACGGCAAAACCGGTGATATAGGTTTGTCGCGAGGCATAAGCACCAGTATCAAAGGGATCGATATCGGTGTCGGTGATGGCATCTCGAATGATTTTGTCGTAGCTCACTCCTAGTGTGTCGGCGGCCATTTGGCTAAAGGTTGTGTCCGAACCTTGCCCGATTTCTGTCGCTCCGAGCATCAGTTTGAAGGAACCATCTTGGATCAAAATCAAACGCGCACCAGCAACTTCTAAGCCAAAAGGATAGGTACCAGAACCGTAAGAAAAGCTGGCAACACCGACGCCACGACGCTTATCGCCAGTTTTGTAGTTTTGGCTATCGGCGAGCTTGCGGTCATAATCAAAGGCTTCCCGTCCCCGTTTGAGGCAGTCGTTAATCTTGAAGTTGAATTGTTGCACCTGACTCAAGGAATTAAGGTAGCCCTCTGGACGAGTATTTTGCAGGCGAAAATCAATCGGGTCCATTCCAAGTTTGTCCGCTGCATCATCAATGGCGGCTTCCAAGGCATACATCACTTGAGGAATCCCGTAGCCCCGCATCGCACCAGCTGCAGCGATGTTAGTGTAGACCGTTTTAGCGGCATAGCGGAGATTATCTGAAGCATACAAGGCGTTGATAAAGCTGCCGCCTTTGCCCCCGATGGCGTGACCGTGGGAAGCATAACCTCCTTGGTTGCTGAGGACATCAAAGTCGATGGCGGTGATGTGCCCATCTTGTTTCACTCCGAGAGCCACTTGGTAATCAATCGCGTGACGAGTCCGCGTGTTGGCTAAGGATTCTTCGCGAGTTAAGTTGATTTTCACCGGACGACCACCACACAGCATGCTGAGAGCCACGACTAAAGGTTCAATGGTGATATCCTGTTTGTTCCCAAAACCGCCACCGATGAAAGGTTTTTTTACGCGGATTTGTGACCAGGGCAGACCTAGCGCTTGACCGATAATCCGCCGGCAGATGTGAGGAATTTGAGTGGAACTGATGCAAATCCAGCGTTGATCTTCGCCACGATAAGCGACTGCCACTTGTTTTTCCATGTGGGCGTGTTGTTGGACACCAGTGGAGAATTCTTCTTTAATGACTACGTCTGCTTCAGCTAGGCCGGTGTCAATCTCTCCAAAACCGACATTTGTGTTGGCAATGATGTTGTCTCGTTCTGGATGGATACGACGGGCATCAGGGGCCATAGCAGCTTGCGGCGTTAGGTAGACCGGGTATTCTTCGTAGGTGACTTTGATTTTACTGACGGCGATTTCCGCTGCCAGCTCAGTTTTGGCTACCACCGCGGCGATTTCTTCTCCATAGACGTGGATCTCGCGGTTGAGCATCAGGCGGTCTTCGATATCCCGTTTGGCGGGAATCATAGCGTAAGGGTGACCAGCTGTGGCGTATTGGTTCTGGGGCAAATCTTCCGGCAATACAATCTTGATAACGCCAGGGACTTGGCGAGCTTCAGTGAGGTCGTAGTCTACCACGCGTCCGTGGGCGATGGTGGCGCGCAAAATTTTGGCATACAGGCAGTTGCGAATGGCAAAATCATCGGTAAAATTGGCTTCCCCTTTGACTTTGGCGATGGCATCCCACCGGGTCTCATTGTGGCCGATTGTCTGGTGTTTCATGTAAAAGCTCCTCTCTTATAAAACTTTGATTTTGCAAAATAATATTTTTTAGTGGCGGTTGTAAAAAAAGATGCGTCTAGGGTACGCAGATTTTGTAACCGCTTTAATTACAGTGAGAATTGTAGCACTGCCTGTCGGGAAGGGCAATTGGGATTTTCTTCAGATAACGTTCCTTTACTTTGAAGGTGCCGCTTTTTTAAAATACGAGGCAGCAGTTGGCGTCCGCTTGAGGAAAAGCGATTGGTTGGTCGTAGTAAATCGTTTAAAAAATAACGATGATAATCGTTTTCAATTGGAGATTTCATTAAGAAATAGGTTTTTGAATACTGATACAATGGTTTTAAATTGAAAAACCGTTAGCGCTATACTTTTTGAATTATAACGAAAGACCAGAAGAGCTGGTAGCTGTTTCTTCTGATAGTAGCTGACTTTTTATCCCCAGTTAGCCAACGAGTTTTTAGATAAAACTAGCTGGCCTTCGCGTATCTTACGGATAGCAAACCTTGTTGGTAGCAATTCTTGCCGGTTTAATCATCCGCGGGGGATCGCTTATCCAGTCAATAAATCATGTCCTCAGAAATCTTTCGCCTAGCTTTGCTTTGATTCTTAAGCTGAAAGGCTTGCTTCTCGCTAGGTTTTTTACAGAGGATTCTGAAAACTCGTCATTTTACGATGAAAAAGCTGTTATACTTGAAGAAAAATGGGTCACGGGGTTGTTTGACGAATAATAGGAGGCATCTATGAAAAAGTTTTTACCGATTTTAGTGGTGGCGGCAGTGATTGGTTTTGGGGGAGGTCTGCTGGCAGGTGGGGCAGATAGCTCAGTGCTTGTCGGAAATCTAGATCCAGATCAGCTGATCAAGGACCTTGTTTTGGTTAGCTTAGCACTGCTGGTTTCGTTTTTCTTACAGATTATCATTCATGAGTTAGGGCATTTGGTGATGGGGCTTTTCAGCGGTTATCGCTTTGTCAGTTTTCGCATCATGAATCTGCTAATTGCGAAAAATGACCAAGGAAAGCTACAAGTGACGCAGTATGCTGTCGCCGGTACTGGCGGGCAGTGCTTGATGGCGCCACCGGCATACCGAGAAGTGGGGTTTCCCTATAGACGTTACCTTTGGGGCGGGGTTTTGGCCAATGCTGTGGCGAGTTTTTTGGTTTGGCTGATGTTAGGGAGTAGTTCGCTTTTTGGGCTGACTTTTGTTTTTGTTGGTATTTTGATGGTTGTCACCAATGGCTTGCCGATGCAATACAATGATGCCCGTACGATTCAGTTGGCCGGGCAAAGTTCAAATAACCAACGCATCCTCTACAATGGCTTGGCGATCAATCAACTCTCCGCAAAAGGGGTGACTTACACGGAGATGCCCGACGAACTTTTTGCCCTGGTGCCGCCGGTTCCCCAATATACCTACCTTAATACCCAGCAAGAACTGATGCGGGTCAATCGTTTAATGGACGAAGGGCGGTTGGAAGCGGCGCGGGATTTATTGGAAGATTTGTGGAGTAAAAAGGAGCAAATCGCGTTTCCTCACTATCAAGGGGCCATCGCAGGAGAGCTGATGGGATTGTTATGTTTGCTAGCGCCCACTGATCCTCGGATTGCTACCCTCTGGCAAACCCCTCGGCTGCAACAACTGTTGCAACAGCCGTTGATGGGCACTTTTCGCCTAAAAGCGCTTCACGCCAAAGTGGTGGAAAAAGACGATATCAAAGCAATCCAGTTCCTACAAGAAGGTTTGACAAAAAAAGATAAGATGCCAACGTTCGGCGAAGCAAAGTTGGAGGAAAAATTGCTGAGACATTTATTGACTCGTTGGCAAGCTTCTGGTGAACTAGTGACGCCAGGTGACAGCGAATAAAGGTCGTTAAAAAATATCGGAGCTTTGAGGAAAGGCTGGGATCAATCATGTCAGACGGTTTTAGTCTAGCGATACTTGTCTTCATAAATGGGCTCGACCACTCCTTTGCAAAGGATGGAAGCCGGATTTTTTAAGGGGAGCCTGCTGCATGGTATACTTAATAAGAATATTCTGGCGAAAGATAGGAGCGCGTGGGACAGCAAAGCCTCATCAAAAACTGCAACAATGATGGCTGAGTTTCTGTTCCTAACCGTTGTTTTTGTCAGAAATGAGGAAATAGGGGGGACCCATTTGCAGATTGAGAAACTTTATCCTAGTGATTTTTTGGTGACAGATGCGACTTTTCAGAAAAGTCGCCTGTTGTTGCCCTTTTATGGCAGCCATTCTCGTGGACGGGAACAGTTACTGGCGGCAGTCAAAGCCGGCAGTGCCTATCAGTTGGTACAAGGAGGGCGTAAATTTTATTTAGCAGCAGAAGAGACGTTGCGGGAGCGACTGACGGTGACGAATTTCCTGGCAGCACCTCGGGAAGAGTTATTGTCTGAGGAGGAAGATTTGACTTGGAGGACCTTGCTGACGCTTTTGGAAGCTGTGGCTCGCAGGCGTTTTGTGAGAGAACTACGGTTGGCTTTTGAAACCACTGAAAGTAACCGAGAGTGGCTAGCCAAGCAGGGTTATGTCGAGACTGCTCGAGGATTTGAGAAGACACTTAGCTATCACACGGGTATCGTCCTTGGTGGCGGTGGGGCTCGCGGTGGCTACCAAATCGGCGTTTGGCAAGCCCTTAAAGAGTTGGAGATTACTGCTGAGTTGATCACCGGTACCTCAGTGGGGGCGCTAAATGGTGGCTTACTGTTGGTAGGAGATGTCCCCGCAGCCAAGCAACTATGGTTGGACATCAGTACCGATCAAGTCTTGCAATTTCCGCAAGCCGCCGCTGACAATACGAGTTTGAGCTTGTTATTGCAACAGGTGCGTTCTTTGGCGGTAACTGCGCTACGAGACAATGGGGCCAGTACCGAGCCTTTAGAAAAATTGATTCATCAAGCTTTGAAGGTTGAAAAAATGCAGGAAAATCCGGCTGAACTCTTCGTCTGTGCTACTCATTTGCCAGACTTTAATGAGACGGTCATTCATTTCGATAAGACAAAAGTCGTGGAACAATTGGATTGGTTAATCGCTTCTGCTTCCTTTTATCCCGCTATGAAAGCCAAAGAAATCAACGGCGAATACTATATGGATGGCGGCTACCGTAATAATTTGCCTGAAGATGTCGCTTTGAAACAAGGAGCCACCGAGTTGATTGTGGTGGATGTAGAGGGTCCAGGTTTTGTCAAACGGACGCCAATTCCTGCGGGGGTAGCGAAAGTTACCTTTGATTCTCCTTGGACATTGGGAAGCTTTTTGGTATTTGATCCAGAGCGTTCTCGGGTCAATTACCAGTTGGGTTACTTGGAAACGCTGAAATATTTCGGTCGCTATGCCGGACATTGGTATACCTTTGAGCAGGCCCAAACTGCCTTCTTTCAAAAAGCTTGGTTGGCATTTGTTCGGCGCCATCAAAAAGCCGATAGTCCTTTGTGGCAAATCATCAAAGACCGCAGTTTTTGGCAAAAGCTGCGCCGCGGTCTAGGGGTTAAAGTCGCCTTTGAAACGGCGGGCTTGACCTTGGCTGAATATGGGGGGATGTTATTGAATATCCCACCAGAAGTTATTTATCCAGCTGAAGCGTTTGTTACCGAGTTGGCCAAAGCTTGTCGGGCCCAAACCGAGCCAGTGGGAGCTGTACTTTCAGTGGGGGAATGGCTTCACCAATACCGAGAACGATTAGTGGCCTTTTCAGATACCCGTCAACTGCTGTATTGGCGCCGTAGTTTTGAAGCCAAGGTCGAGGTTTCTCGGCGATTGCTAGAATTAACACCGATCACAGCTGTGGCTGGGGCCTTTTTGCAGGAGTTGACCGCTACCACTGAGACAGAAACATCAGAAGAATAAACTTGTCGTTCCGGTTTGATGCCGGGAAACGCAGAATGGAGGCTAACATGGCACAAGAATTTTCCTATGAAATTTTAGAAGAAATTGCTGTTTTATCAGAAAATCCCAAAGGCTGGCGCAAAGAATTTAACCTCGTGAGTTGGAATGGTCGTCCGGCGAAGTTTGATATCCGTGACTGGGCGCCAGACCATGAGAAGATGGGCAAAGGGGTAACCTTGTCTAACGAAGAATTTGCCGCCTTAAAAGAAGCCATCGAAAAAATGTAGGTAGTTAGAAGGAACCACGAAGTCACTAGCAATCAAAAATAAAAGGTGGAAGTCAAATGTTGAAAAGTATGACGGGCTTTGGGGAAAGTACCCAAGTCAATGGGCATTATAGCGTCACGGTCGAGATCAAAAGCGTCAACCATCGTTTTTTAGATATTCAGATTCGTAGTCCCAAGCAAGTGAACGCCTACGAGACCCAGATTCGCCAAATCATCAAGGACACGTTACCTCGGGGGCGGGTGGAGGTCTTTATCACCATCAAAGAAACCAGCGATGAAGGGAAAAAGGTGGCGATTCATTGGGGGTTGATCGATCAACTGGTGACGCAATTGCAAGTCGGCGCTGCCAAATATGGCGCGACGGATTTACCAGTTTCTCAGATTATCCAGCAGGTGGTGACGTTGCCAGATTTTGTGGAGATTACCGAACAAGAGCAAACAGATGAGAGTCTAGCGGGGCTGTTGTTAGCAGCAGTGACGGAAGCTTGTGGCCAAAATGCTGCTTCTCGCCTGATTGAAGGGGCAGGCTTAGAAGCTGTGATGGTGGCTAATCGTCAAGTTATCGGGGCTGCCCTGACGCAATTGTCGGAATTTGTCACGGTGTATGAAGCGGAATTCAGCGCTCGTTTCCAACAAAAATTGCAGGACTACTTGGGTAGCAGCGTGGATCAGGAACGTTTGCTGACGGAGATGGCTTTGTTATTGGAACGGGGAGATATCCATGAGGAGTTGGATCGACTGGCGATTCATCTGAAAAAATTCGACCAACTAGTAACCAAAGAAGAACCCGTGGGCCGGGAGTTGGATTTCTTGATTCAAGAAATGAACCGGGAAATCAATACCATCGGCTCGAAATCTGGGGCCATCGAAATCAAAGAATTGGTAGTCCAAATGAAAACCACCGTGGAAAAAATCCGGGAACAAGTCCAAAACGTGGAATAACGCGACCACCAACTTTTCATCACTAAATTAGCAGTCGGATATTTTCCCAAAGTAGCTACAGACGGCTATAATGAAAGTATCAAGGCGGCAACTAGCACCCGCCACAAGAAAGGTGGCAAACAAATGAACTATTATGATATTACTTTCCACGGTATCAGTGGACGATCGGTGATTAAGCGGACGGTGCCTTCTGAAAAAGATCCTTATGAGGCTTGGCAAGATGCTTGCGCTCAGATTACCGACGAAGAGATTCGCTTGTTAGTCAATGACACCTACGTCACCATGCGCCGCTCATTAATCGCCCGCATCGATGTCGAACGGGTTACCGATCCCTTGGAAGAAGCTCAAAATCGGAAAGATGAGCTTCGTAACGTCATTAATACGCTATCGAACATGGGCTTTTAACTGAGTTGACCCGCCAGCTTCGGAGGACTACCGAAAGTGGCGGGTCAGATTTTTTTGATCAGGCTCTTGCGCAATTTAGGTGCGATATCTCGGAGAAAGAACAGTCTGGGGCGGGATTATTTTTCCCTAAATCCTAAAGAATTCACGAGAAAGTGTAAGTCTTACTTGAAACTTTCGCGAAAAAAGTGCAAAATAGACGAAAAGATAGACTGGGACTTTGTGTGTAGTTTTCGGTGGCGAGCCGGTTTTTTTATTTTCCGAACCGTCGTCGGGGCGTCCCCAACGAGAAAGGAAGTAAACATGTCAGATCGAGGGTTATTGATCGTCTTGTCCGGGCCTTCCGGAGTGGGTAAAGGCACTGTCAGAAAGGCGATTTTTGAGAGTGATGACAATGAATTTGAATATTCGATTTCCATGACTACCCGTCCGATGCGAAAGGGAGAAGTCGAGGGTGTGGATTATTATTTCCGTACCAGAGAGGAATTTGAAGCGCTGATTGAAGCTGGTGAGATGCTGGAATATGCCGAGTATGTCGGTAATTATTATGGGACCCCGCTGTCTTACGTACAAAAAACCTTGGATCAAGGCAAGGATGTTTTCTTGGAGATTGAAGTCCAAGGCGCTCGCCAGGTGAAAGAAAAAGTGCCAGATGGCGTCTTTATTTTCTTGACCCCGCCAGATTTGCATGAATTGAAAAATCGGATTGTCAATCGTGGCACCGATGCGATGGAAATCATCGAAGAACGGATGAAAGTCGCTCGCGAAGAGATTGAGATGATGGCCTTGTATGACTATGCAGTGGTTAACGATGAGGTGCCAAAAGCGGTGGAACGCATCAAAGATATCATCGCCAGTGAACACTTTCGCGTCGACCGAGTCATCGGAAAATATATCAAAATGTTAGAGGAGATGTAAGACTTATGATGCTAAAACCGTCCATCGATAAATTATTAGATCGTGTCAATTCAAAATATTCCTTGGTGATTCTTGCTTCCAAGCGGGCTCACGAACTGGATGCCGGTGCGAAACCAACTGTTGAAAGTTTTGATTCAGTGAAATCTGTCGGCCAAGCTTTAGAAGAAATCGAAGCTGAAACAGTCATCAACGATCCTCATCCAGAAATCAAACGTGCTCGGATCAAGATGGAAGAGGAAGAAAAGAAAGCCCAACAAGAACGGGATCAAAAAGAAATGGAAAAGAAAATCCGCGACGAACATAAGATGTAAGAAGATGATGAAGCCCAACTGTGTGCGTGCAGTTGGGCTTTTTGAGTGTTTAAACCGGATAGTTGAGATTAAAACAGTTACTAAACTAGTGCTTTTGAGAGAGGTAGACCTCCGTGTATGGATATGCTACTTTGGCAGTAAAGAAAAGTTGATGGTTGAAAGGAGACTAGCAATGAATGAGAAAGACATGATTGAACATGAAAAAGCTGATAGAAAAGTTTTTTTGAAACAACACGAAAAGGGAGCTTCACCCGTTGACGCTAGCACAACTGTTTCAAAACGAGAATTGGCCATTTATTTGGCGGTGAAAGGCTACGACACCGCTACTGAGATGCACGAAGAAATCTTAGGGGATTTGTACAATCAATTGCCAGATTAAATAGACTCGTGGTCTTGCCAAGTTTAGTTCAAAAGGGACACCACTTGTTTCTTTTCCTAGAAGCGAGTGGTGACCCTTTTTAAAAGTTCTTATTCTAACAACAAATCCACTATTTCCTTTTGAATTATCACTATACCTAAAATTTCTAGTTTTACCGGAGAGTCGAACTACTAGAAATCCACCTCTTGCTATTCACTATCTGTTTTTTTCTCTAACCTATTCTGGAAAGCGGGACTTAAGCGGAATTTAGCCGGTCGTTCGCCAACTCTTTCGATAAATCCTTGACCCTCTAACAAATTCTCGGCTTTCCTTTGTTTATGCTCCGACCAAGCTCCTTCTTCAAAGTGGGAATGGATATCTTTTCTAGTAAGACTTTTGACGCTACTGCCATAAACTGCATGATCGTAGTAGAGCCAAAATACTTTTTCCTCAAAGTCTGAAAGCTGGGCCTCTTTAATAAAATTCACAGCCCTTTTCGTTTCCAGCTGACTTCGGTTTAGCAAATACGCAATCTTCTCTTGCGCCTCATACAGCAGTTCCAACAAGTTCAGGACAAAAAACGTCCCTTCAGCATAATTTTCTTGATCTGAAGTAATGACAAAGGCTTTCTCGTAGGCTTTTCGATTAGCAACAGTACTACTGGACATGAGTAAGCTTGAAAAAACATCCAGTTCAAAACCCAGATAATTCGCTAATAAATACCTGCCAACGCGGCCATTGCCATCATAAAAAGGGTGGATATATTCAAACATATAATGAGAGAGCAGCACTCTGACCAACGAGGGGAAATTCAGATCTTCCAGATTCAAAAAATCCAGCATGATCTGTAGTTGTTCTTCGATTTTCTCTGGGTCTTCCCCTACATGAACCGTGGCGAAATCATCACCAATCATTACTTTATCTTGTCTGAATAAGGCATCTGCTTCGATTGTTGCCTCGTCCTCAACTTCGTCAGCAACCAACTCATTATAGATTGCTCTTACTGTTTCTGGTGAGGTGATTCTGCTGGAATGACCACTACCGATTTTCTTATATAAAAGGGAAAGGCCTTTAAACCGATGGCGGGCTTTCTTATCATTTAGTGAATCCAGGGCTTCTTTGAGCTCTTGTCGGGTACTTTTCACACCTTCGTATTCATTGGTTGCTTGCATTTCTTCGATTAACAGAAAATCCAAAAACTCATGGTAGCGGTTCTCGGTAAGGTCCAATTCAAAGGCTAACAATTGCCGGGACACCTTCTGGATATTATTTATTAAAGAGGTAATCTCTGGAATGTTGTTGGCCCATAACTCATTGGTGATACGCTTAAGTTTGACGCCGTTGTTAATCGGTGAGATGTAAAAGCCGGTTTTCATCGCGGAAGGGGAGTGAAATCGTGATGTAAATTCCACTTTGGGGTCTTTTCTCATATATTTAAATCGTTTAATTTCTTTATAAGCCACTATAACTCACCTCTATCATTAAAAAGTTTACCTGATTTTAACATTAGAAAGGAGATTGTTCAATTTTCTAGTGAATAATTGCTAATCTTCTTATGATAATTTTTGACAATCAGATTTACTTGTGTTTCTCCCTAGAAACAAGCCAATTTTCCCCTCAAATTTGAACTATACTGCAATTTCCCGCCCAAGCCTCCCCCGCTTCCCACCAGTCCTTTTCCCCCGTCAGTTCCCTAAACTTCCCTAAAGCCCCACTGGTCATCCGGCACCCCCTACAGACAAATGCCTTTTTTTTCGGTATAATATGGAAGAATTTGTATCGGAGGACCTTCGATGACAAACATAGACGGTGAAGTCGGAGGGGCTCTTCAAGCTAAAAGCCAGGCTGACTTCATGAAAGAGAAAGGATGATTCGTCAAATGCAAGAATTTGCCAAAGTAATCGTGGATGTGCCGGCGATGCAGACGGACCAACCTTTTACTTACCATATCCCGCCGGAGCTGACTCAGCTGGTACAAGTGGGGATGCGGGTGGAAGTCCCTTTTGGTAACGGTAATCGCCATATCCAAGGTTTTGTGATGGCTATTGTCGCCGATCCGGAAACCGATGCGCCCTTGAAGGATATTACTCGGGTGTTGGACCTCGCCCCAGTGTTAAATACGGAACTTTTGGCATTGGCTGATTACATGAAAGAACAGACCTTTGCCTTCAAAATTACTTGTTTACAAACGATGCTGCCGGCGGTGATGAAGGCGGAGTATCAAAAATTTATCCGAATCACCGATGTGGCCCAAGCCCAAGCAGCCGGTATTGCCGCTAATTTGCTGGCAGCTGAGGCCGGTGAGGTTCCCGAAATCGACTGGCAACAAGCGGAAACCACCGGCTTGTTGCCGACTTTGTTGCGTTTACGGCAAGCCGGAGGGGCGGAAATTCGTTACCAAGTCAATAAAAAGAACAAGATCAAGATGATGCGTTTGGTGGCATCTTTAATCACCACACCCGAACAAGCAGAGGAGATTAAATCACAACTACGAGCAGGGTCCAAACGCAAAGAACAGTTGGTGGACTTGTTGTTGGCGGCAGGAGATGCAGCGCTGCCGGTAAAACATTACACTGATGCTGGTATCAGCAATGCCACTTTAAACCAAGGGGCCACAGATGGTTGGTTGCGGTATACCGAAGTGGAAACCTATCGTGATCCTTTTGCCAATCGGGAATTTGCAACCACCACAGCGCTAGCCTTGAATCCCGAACAATTGGCAGCCACCGAAGCCATCTTGGCAGCCGCTAAAAGCGAACGTTCAGAGACCTTTTTACTAGAAGGCATCACTGGCTCAGGTAAGACAGAAGTCTATCTGCAAAGTATCGCCGAGGTACTAGATCATGGTAAAACTGCGATTATGTTAGTACCGGAAATCGCTTTGACGCCGCAGATGGTGGAGCGCTTTAAGAGCCGTCTAGGAGACGCAGTGGCGGTGCTTCATAGCGGCCTGTCCCAAGGTGAAAAATACGATGAATGGCGGAAAATCGAGCGAGGAGAAGCTCAAGTGGTGGTGGGGGCTCGTTCAGCGATTTTTGCCCCGCTAGAAAATATCGGGCTGATTATCGTGGATGAAGAGCACGAAGCCACCTATAAACAAGATGAGACCCCCCGTTATCATGCACGAGATTTAGCGATTTGGCGTGGTGAATACCATCATTGCCCTGTGGTATTGGGTAGTGCTACCCCTTCTTTGGAATCCCGGGCCCGAGCACAAAAAAAAGTCTACACCTTGCTGCCTTTGAGTCAGCGAGCCAATCCTGAAGCAGCTTTGCCATCAGTTGAAGTGGTGGACATGAAAGATGAATATGCTAAGAAAAATCCTGGGAATTTTTCCTTAGTTCTAAAAGAAAAAATCGCGGACCGGCTGGCTCACGGAGAACAGATTGTCTTGTTATTAAATCGTCGGGGTTATTCCAGCTTTATGATGTGTCGGGATTGTGGTCACGTGGTGGGATGTCCTAACTGTGATATTTCCTTGACGCTACACATGGATGTCAAAAAACTGCGCTGTCATTATTGTGGCCATGAAGAGGGGATTCCCCAGACTTGTCCGGAGTGTGGCAGTCGCAAGATTCGTTATTACGGTACCGGCACGCAAAAAGTTGAAGAAGAGCTTTCCGGGATTTTCCCTGAAGCGCGGATTTTGCGGATGGATGTGGATACTACCCGCAAAAAAGGCGCCCACGAACGGATTCTCAAGGCGTTTGGTGAGAAAAAAGCCGATATCCTGCTAGGCACCCAGATGATTGCTAAAGGATTAGATTTTCCTGATATTACCTTAGTGGGCGTGCTAAATGCTGATACCGCTTTGAACTTGCCAGACTTTCGGGCCAGCGAACGGACCTTCCAACTGTTGACACAGGTCAGTGGTCGGGCTGGTCGAGCGCAAAAGCCTGGTGAAGTGGTGATTCAAACCTTCAATCCCGAACACTACGCCATCCTGTTGGCCCAACGTCAGGACTACGAAGCTTTTTATCGCCAAGAGATGGCGATGCGGCATCGCAGCGGCTACCCACCGTATTTTTACACGGTAAAGATTACCGTCAGCCACCAAGAAGAACAAGAAGCCGCCCGCAAGATTTTTGCCATTGCTCGCGATTTGGCGACGGAGCTGAGTCCGCAAGCGGTGATGCTGGGACCGACACCGGGCACGATTGCCAGGGTGAAGAATCGGTATTATTACCAACTGATTATCAAATACAAACGCGAGCCACACTTGCAACCGGCTTTGAAAGCCTTGCTAGAAGATAGTCAGCTGGCCCAACGACAAGGCTTGCTGATTTCTATTGATAACGAACCATTGAACTTTATTTAGTCTTCCCCAGAGAACACTGCGGGACCAAAAATGACCCTAATCGAGGGCGACCTCGACTGACAATATAGAATGGAGCCAACGAAGCACCTATGATTTTACCTTTAGTACTAAATCCAGATGAGCATTTACGGAGAGAAAATGCCGAAGTGACGGCGATTACCGATGAGCTGTGGGATTTGTTAGACGATTTACACGACACCATGATTGCCCATGACGGCGTCGGCCTGGCAGCACCTCAAGTGGGGCGAAATGTGCGAGTAGCCGTGGTGGAAGCCGAAGAAGGCGACTTGATCGAGCTAATCAATCCAGAAGTGATCGAAAGTCACGGCAGCGACATCGATGTTGAGGGCTGTCTTAGTATTCCTCATATCTATGGCACGGTGGCCCGACCTGACGAGATTACCGTCCGTTATTATGACCGGGAAGGCGACGAGCTGGAGATGACTTGTTTTGACTTCCTTGCCCGGGCGGTACAACACGAAATCGATCATTTAAACGGGATTTTATTTATCGATAAGCTGATCGACAAAGTCCCAGAAGACCAGTTGGAACACTATATGCAAGAACGTCTGACAGAAGAAATCGTCAATGAACTAGGGGAAGCTGACAAAGCGACCAAGCCAGAGGATCAACAAAAGGAGGAGCAAGAATGACCAAAATCGTTTTTATGGGTACGCCGGCGTTTTCGGTACCCATTCTCAAAGGGCTAGCCGAAACTGGCTATGAAATTCAAGCAGTAGTGACCCAACCAGATCGTCCAGTGGGGCGCAAACACGTCTTGACCCCGCCACCAGTCAAAGTGGCCGCCTTAGAACTGGGCTTAGAAGTCCTGCAACCAGAAAAAATCAGTGGCTCACCAGAAATGGCGCGGATTGCTGAGCTGGCTCCGGATTTGATCGTGACGGCAGCGTTTGGCCAATTTTTGCCAGAAAAACTGTTGCAAGTGCCACGCCTGGGGGCTATCAACGTCCACGCTTCCTTGTTGCCAAAATATCGTGGCGGCGCCCCGGTGCATTATGCGATTATTAATGGGGATGCCGAAACCGGCGTCACCATCATGGAAATGATCAAAAAAATGGATGCCGGTGCAATTTTCGCCCAAGACCGCTTGCCGATTACTCCGCAAGATGATGTGGGGACGATGTTTGACAAGTTGAGCTTGCTGGGGCGGGAGTTGTTATTGCAAACTTTGCCAAAACTGATTGCCGGCGAGCTGGAGAAGACGCCGCAAAACGAAGCCGAAGTGACTTTTTCGCCAAATATCACCCGGGAACAAGAGGCGGTAGACTGGCAAAAAACCGCGACGCAAGTGGATTGTCAAGTGCGGGGCATGCGGCCTTGGCCAATCGCCTTTACCACCTATGAAGGGACACGTTGGAAATTATGGGATGTGACCCCCTTGCCAGAGGAAAGCACCGAGGCAGCACCGGGGACGATCATCAAAAAAGCCAAGAAACAACTGTGGATTGCTTGTGGAGAAGGGACTGTGCTGGCTATCAATGAGTTGCAACCCGCTGGCAAAGGTCGCCAAGCCGTCGCTGAATTTCTAAACGGCGTCGGGCAACACATCGCCCTCGGTCAGAAGGTGGGAGACTGATGGCTATGTCAGAAGCAGGCAAACAACGTCCCGCCAAAACCAGTGACCATCCCACTGTCGCCAATCCTCGCCCACCTCGTCGTCGCAGCAAACGGCCACCGCAAGCGCTGCGGCATTCCGCGCGCCTGGCTGCTCTCACCGCACTGGAACGGGTAGCCAAAGGTGGCGCTTATTCCAATCTGTTGATCAATGAAGTGGCCAAAAGTGGGCAATTGCAAGACAAAGACCAACGCTTGATGACGGAAATCGTCTACGGCACCATTGCCCGGCAACTGTTATTGGATTACTATCTATCTGACTTTTTGAAAAAAGCTAAGAAAGTCGAGGACTGGGTACAGCTTTTACTGCGGTTGTCAGTTTTTCAAATGTTGTATTTGGATAAAGTCCCTGACCACGGCATCATCAACGAAGCAGTAGAAATTGCGAAATACCGGGGCAATCCTGGCACAGCTAAGTTTGTCAATGGTGTCTTACGCAATTTTCAACGGCAAGGAGCCGCGGATTTGGCGGCGATCAAAGACCCGACAGATCGCTTGGCTACGGAGATTTCCATGCCCCGTTGGTTGACGGAAAAATTGGTTGTTCAACTCGGGGTAGATCGTACCCGCCAGTTAGGTTTATCCTTATTTGATACGAGTCATGTCTCGGCCCGGGTAGACACCCGGTTTTTGAGTCGAGAAGACGCCATCGATTCCTTGGCAGCAGATGGCATCGAGGCGCGGGAGTCAGCCATTTCTCCTTATGGTATCGTGGCGGAAAAAGGGTTTCTAGCTGGTAGCTTCCAATTCAAAATGGGGCGATTGACGGTCCAAGATGAAAGTTCCATGTTGGTAGCGCCAGTCTTGCAAGTAGCTCCTGATAGCCAAGTGTTAGATGCTTGCGCGGCTCCCGGAGGAAAAACCACCCACATCGCTACTTTCTTGGATGCCGA
This sequence comes from Enterococcus diestrammenae, assembly GCF_049384045.1. Lineage (NCBI taxonomy): Bacteria > Bacillati > Bacillota > Bacilli > Lactobacillales > Enterococcaceae > Enterococcus > Enterococcus diestrammenae. Next base: position 18,233 of record NZ_JBMRGR010000015.1, on the reverse strand, counting down.
ACGTGGTGGACAGGTGACAGCACTGGATATTCATCGCCAAAAAGTTGCCTTGATTCAAGAAAATGCGACACGCCTCCATGTCCAAGAAGTGGTCAAGGCTCAACAAATGGATGCCCGCACGGTAGCTGAAAACTTTGCACCGGAAACCTTTGATCGAATTTTGATCGACGCGCCTTGTTCCGGTCTAGGCTTGATGCGCCGCAAACCAGATATCAAATATGGCAAAGCCGAGGCCGATTTCGCTCGTTTACCAGAAATCCAACGGGCAATTTTGGACAGCTGCGCAACCACATTGAAAAAAGATGGCTTGCTCGTTTACAGCACCTGTACCATCGCTGAAGAGGAAAATCAACAAGTGGTGGCGGCCTTTTTGGCGGATCACCCTGAGTTTGTCTTGGCAGAAATCGCCGTCAATGACTTAGTGGCTCAAGAAATCCGCGAAGGTACGTTGACGATTTATCCAGACACCTTTGGGACGGACGGCTTCTTTATCAGTTGTCTGCGAAAGGTGAGATAGTATAGTAGGAAACAGAGAAATTTCGCTCCGTAGCATTGGGGCGACGGTAGTAGTAGGACCGGCAAATGCCAAATTATAAAACAATTGTCATTTGCCTTGTAGCCGCAAACTTAACGTAAGTATCGCATGCGCCACTAACGCTAAGTAATTTGCCTGACATCCTAAGAGCTACTGTCATCCCAATACTACTCCGCAAAATCTCACCATTACCTACAGCCGAATGTGGAATATCTCTTCTTAGCAATCCATGATAAACTAAACTCAAATCAAAATACGGAACCGAGATTCAGAAAATCTCGGTTCCGAAACAAGGTAGTCCGTTACCGCAAGAGATTTGCAGTTTCCATTGTGTTTCTCTTCGCAAAAAGCAGGACTACCAGATATAGCAGGAAAAGGGACAGGGTAGGCGGAGACTGGAGGGCATAGTACAGGTTTACCGTTCGAGTGAATTACTGCCAGTTACTTGACAATGCCTTGGCAGTGGCAAGTTAGTGGCAGTTTGAAATCGTTAGGCAGAAGACGCTGAGAAATTTCCGATGCTTTTTTTCGGAATTTCTCAGTGGCTTCTGCCGGCGGCTGTACCATGCCCTCCAGACGCAGCCTACCCTGTCCCTTTTCACTTCACTACAGTGTAGTGATTATATATACACTTTTTTAGGATGGCTTCGAGGCGGAGAAAGCTCAGAAATAAGCCCGTGAATCTGTGGTGACAAAAAACGTCACCGCAGCTTCCCGTTCTTATTTATCGCTTTCTGACCACCGCCTCTCAGCACACTTTTTAACCCAGGAGGAAACTCAATGGAAATTGCATATCGCTCCGATATCGGACAACGACGTACCAGTAACCAAGATTTTGCTGATGCTTTTACCAACCAGGCCGGCACGGCACTCGCTATTTTGGCTGACGGCATGGGAGGACATCAGGCTGGCGACCTCGCTAGCCGTTCCACCGTGGCGGATCTCGGCCAACTGTGGCAAGAGACTGATTTGACAGATCCCGAAAAAACCGCTTCTTGGCTGGTGCAACATATCCAGCAGGAAAACCACGTGATTTACGAAAAAGGGCAAGAAAATATGGCGACTACCGGCATGGGAACCACCGTGGTGGCGACGGCTATTTTCGCTGACCGCTATATCATCGGTCACGTAGGGGATAGTCGGGCGTATTTGTATCGTCAAGGTCAGCTCCAGCAGTTGACCGAAGACCATTCGTTAGTGAACGAGTTGGTGCGCTCTGGTGAAATCACTAAAGAAATGGCAGCCACTCACCCGAGACGTAATGTTTTGACTCGTTCGGTGGGGATGCCTGGCGATGTGGAAGTCGATGTCACCGAGTTGCCTTCACAAGACGGGGATATTCTGCTGATGTGCTCAGATGGTTTGACAAACATGGTGATTGAATCAGATATTGCCACTGTGTTGCGGGCAGAGGCACCACTTTCTGAAAAAGCCGATACCTTGGTTGCTGCCGCCAATGAAGCCGGTGGCGTGGACAATATCACTGTCTTTTTGATTGCTATCGGAGGTGGAGACCAATGATCGAGATCGGCAAAAAAATCAACGGTCGCTACCAAATTATCGGCAATATCGGCTCCGGTGGGATGGCCAATGTGTATCTAGCTCGTGATCTGATTTTGGATCGGGAAGTAGCGGTGAAGGTCTTGCGTTTTGACTTCCAAAACGATCAAGCCGCCATCCGCCGTTTCCAACGAGAAGCCTTGGCCTCTACCGAATTGGTACATCCGAATATCGTCTCCGTCTATGATGTCGGGGAAGAAGATGGCATGCAGTATTTGGTGATGGAATACGTCAAAGGGATGGATCTCAAGCGCTATATCAAGAGCCATTATCCGATTCCTTATTTGACCGTAGTGGAAATCATGCAACAAATTCTATCCGCCATCGCTTTGGCTCATCAGCATCGTATCATTCACCGGGATTTGAAACCACAAAATATCCTGATCAATGAAGATGGTGTAGTGAAGATTGCCGATTTCGGCATCGCCATTGCCTTGAGTGAGACGTCCATTACCCAAACCAATACGATGCTGGGCTCGGTACATTACCTGTCGCCGGAACAAGCCCGGGGTAGTATGGCGACCCATCAATCAGATATCTATGCTATCGGGATTATTCTTTACGAGATGCTTTGTGGCAAGGTGCCTTTCGACGGTGAATCGGCAGTCACTATCGCTTTGAAGCATTTCCAAGATGAGATTCCCTCTGTGCGCTTGTCAGATCCCAACGTGCCCCAATCTTTGGAAAATGTCGTACTTCACGCCACTGCCAAAGACCCAGCGGACCGTTATCAGACTGCTGATGAAATGAATAATGACATTTCTTCAGCCTTAAATCCGGATCGGTTAAACGAGCCCCGTTGGCAACCTCATGCCATGCTGGACGAAACCGTACAACTGACACCAATCGCTGGAGACTCTGCCATTGCCGGAGATGATAGCCAACCGACAGGCCCAGTGCCAGCCGCCGTCACACCAGCGGAAATGGCGGAAACCTTAGCTAGCCCTGGCCCGGATCCGGAGAAAAAACGTAAAAAATGGTGGCTGATCATTCCGATTTTACTGGTCTTATTCGCCGGTGCTGGCCTTGCCTATGCCGTATTTGGAGGTGGCAATGATGAAGTCACCGTCCCTGATGTCAGTGATTTGACGGAAAGTGCAGCGCGCGACACGTTGGAAAAAACCGGTTTAACTGTCAATGATGACACCGAAGAAATCCCCAGCGATACCATCGAAGCCAATCGCGTGGTGAAAACGAGTCCAGCTAGCGGCGATACTGTCAAAGAAAAGGCGGAAATCACTTTGTACCTTTCTAGTGGGACTAAAAAAATCCCGATGGAAGACTATCGTGGGCAAACCCAGGAAGACGCTGAAGCTGCCTTGAAGGAGTTGGGCTTTAAAGAAAGTGCCATCGATGTTCAACAAGACTACAGCGATGAGTACGACGCTGGCGAAGTGATGGCTCAAGATCCAGCGCCGGACACCGAGATTTCACCAAAAGATGACAGCGTCACTTTGACCATCTCACTAGGGATCAAACCCATTGTGATGGCAAACTATTTGGGCTTGACCCCAGATGCGGTGAAATCCAGCCTCACCTCTCTCGGTGTCTCCGCCGATGATATCACCATCGAGTATGATTACACCGATCAAGTAGCAAAAGGTTCGGTCGCTCGCACCACGCCAGCAGAAGGCGAAGAAGTCATCCCGGGCTCTACTGCCATCACTTTGGTGGTTTCTTCCGGTAGCGGCAAAGTTACCCTACCAGAGTTGAAAAATATGACGGAGACCCAAGCCCGCAATCAACTGAAAGAACTGCAATTAGCAGTCACCACCGAAGAAGGAGACTATAGCGAAGACGTAGCGAAAGGTTCCGTCCTCGAAAGCGATCCTCCTAGTGGTAGCGAACTGAATATCGGTGATACTGTCAAACTGATCCTCTCCAAAGGTAAAGAACCAGAGCCTGAAGAAGAATCCTTCACCGTCAAGTACCAAGCCACTTATACCGGGGAAACTACTCCGAGTAGTAGCGAATCAAGTCGTACTAGCGGAAGTGACGGCGATGATGCCAGCTCCAGTGAAGCGCCAACTCTAGGTAGCCAAGACATCACCATCTGGCTAGATGATGAAAAACATGACAAACAAGAAGTCGCCAACTTCACCGTCACAGAAGGCGGGCGCCAACAAACCGGTAGCTTCACCGTCACTGTGAAGAAAGGGGAAAAGGCGACGGTTTATTATCAGCGAGATGATGGCGAGGAACAGAGCCAAGAAGTCAGTGGTGAGACGACGGTGGAAGTGCGTTAAAAGTAAATAAGAAGCAAAGAACCAGAATTTTCGGATTCTGGTTCTTTGTATTTTTTTTGGAATAGTCATTTTTTTGAAAGCGTTTTATATATAATGATATATTTAAAGTGTTAAAACGGCGTAACAAAAAGAAATAGAGTAACGAGAAACGTTATTTTAAATGTGAATAAAATTAAAATATTTTAATTTTAATGTCGATTGTGTTAATATTATTAAAAATAAGATTAATTTGTAAGTGGTATTTAGTTTTTGTATCTGTTTTATTTTCTAAAAGGAGGGATTACTTGAGAGTTCTAAAAAATGTGATTAGTAATGGAGTCTGTGAAAAAGAGTCAGAAGTGCGTTGTAGGTTAGGAGACAAAACTATGAAGATAGTCTCCGATATAAGAAACTAAGTCAAAGCATAAAAATTAAAAAAATTAATTATACTGATTAAAATACAGATCGCTCTTTTCTCGAAGAAGGAAGGCAAAATGGACAAAAATGGGGAACAAATTCATTGCTTGTTAAATGGTAGGTTAATTGTGAGTGGATTTGTTTTGTTAATTACTCGAAATCAAGCAGGAAATAAGTCGAAGAAAAAATTTTTGTAATATATTTTTTTTAGTTGTTTTTCTAAAAAACGTAATTTTAAAATGTAAAAAAATTTTTTTGGATAATTAAAATAACTTAAATGCCTGCATTTAAATGTTTGTGTTTGAATTCTGAATTTAAAAAATCTTTGTAATTATTTTGAAAAACAAGTATGATTTAATTGATAGCTAGGTTCATTAAGTAAAGGAGGGGATGAAATGAAGACGGTACGGAAAAAAGTGTTTGCTTTTTCTGGTTTGTTCATGGTACTAGCACAAGTATTCATTATGGCATTTTGTAGCATTGTCGCAGTGGCAGTCACCACCGACGAGACGCAAAAGACGTTATTCGATACTACAAATGCGATAGCGAAGATGGCCTATGAAGAGACTGGAGAAAATCGTCTTAAGTGGACGATCGATTTAGAAAAAAAGGGGAGTGAGTTGCCGACTAAGTTTGATTTGCAATTGCTGGCTGAGAGTAACGGGGTGAAAAGGCCCCTCATACCAGAAAATCTTCAAGTTGTAAATCAGAGTGATGAGTTGGTCAACCTAAAAGTTGGTGACGGGGAGACAACTACCAGTATTTATGAAATGGAAGCATCGACGGTAGGCTCAGTTGCCCTTACCTTTGAAACAGCTAGAGATTTTGACAAATTGCTTGTAACGCCGCACCTAAAAACTACCGAAGCAAACACAGTTGATTTGTTAGCTGATGCGACGGAAATGGTTTTTGAAATACCAGTAGTTGAAGAAAGTGCAGATATCTTGCAGACAGTTGAGACGACATTAGAGGAAGCAGTAGTCGAATCGACTGAAGCGTCACAAGAAGTAGTCGAGGAAACAACCACTTCATCCAGTGAAGTAGAGGTAACTAGTGACTCAAGCGAAGTAGCTGCCGTAACCGAAACTACTGAAATAACAAATGACACAAAAGTTGAAACAAGTACAACTGAAGAAGTAGTTACTGAGCCGGAAAGTGAAACTGGATCAACTTCATCTAGTAAAGTTGAAGTAACTATGAGTTCTGATACAGCCGTCAAAACAGATGATTCAGTTGAAAACTTTGATGATGGGGGACATGAGGCAGTATTGTATCAGGGGATGCTTCAAATAGCTGGAATAACCCCAGCAGCTGAAGAAGTCAATGATCCATTTAAGTATTATGATACTACGAATGCAAACGGTATCTATCCAAAACATGATACAAATCAATACTTACCATCAGCTACTACTTCAGATTTTGTGAAGAATTATAATTATGGGAACGCAACTAAGAGTACAGCAGCGCAAGATAATGTTAGTATTTTCAATATTTCTACTGGCAATTTAAACTTCACCAATGGATACCATGAATACGGCAGCTCAGAAACTGGACGATTGAACACCAAAAAAACAGTCAGTCCGACAAGTGATCCAAATGTTTTTCAAGTTCAATTAGATACGATTGGAGATGCGATTCGTCCGATTCCTATGGTGGATATCGTATTGGTTTTGGATAAGTCTAGTAGTATGAATTATTTTACCGGAAAAGAAGATGCTTCACCGACCCGCTGGGATCAACTAAGAGCAGCCGTAACGAAATTTTCAAATGATATGTTAGGTAATCAGAATACTCATGATGTACAAATTGGAATGGCTGCTTTTGGATCTTATCAAACAGGAAGTGGACAAAATGTTGTTAATAATCCTTATGGAGAGATTGCATCATTTTCCAACCTTTCGTCCGGAATGCCGGAATCAATGACAGGGTTTACTAGAAGTGCCTCAGTTTTACAAAATCACGCGATGCTGAATGTCGCAAAGGCCCCATCAGCTTCTGGAACACCAACATTTTTAGGACTAGATGCGGGGTTAAAGCTTTTGAGCACGGAAGGGTATGGGTCAAGACCAGGTGCGAAGAAAGTAATTATTACAATTACCGATGGAATACCAACATTTTATCATAAAGCAGATTACTTTAATGGAACAACGAGTCTGAGTAATTCTCTGAACAAATTAACAGCAACAACGACGTCAGCGAATAGTGTCTTAAGACTGACGGCTCTTGAAAGCCGAAACAATGATTTGTATGGGGGGACGGGGAGCTCGGGCAGTAACTACTCTACGACAAATGTTCAGTTTATTAATGATCGATACAACCAATTTACCGGCTTGAATCGATATGCAGTGGGCTTCCATACTGATGATAATGCGAATGCAGTTGTTTCTGCATTAGGACCGGAGGGAGCTTTTAAAGCAACAGACGTTGATTCGCTAATTAAGGCGTTAACTACGGCAATTTCAGAATTGATAGCAACGATTTATAATGGAACGATTTTTGATCCTATGAGTGATTTTGTTACATTGCTAAAAGAAACAGTAAAAACTTCAGCACTGTCACTAGAAGAAGATAAGAAATTGACAGAAATACAATCTACTGCTGATGATTATCCCCAATATGCAAAAGATATCAAGGCTACGGTGACAGACAATCAGATTACATTGGAAGACGTCAATATGGGCTTAGATAAATCGAATAGTCGACAAGGATACCGTTTAACCTATCAAGTTGAACTAAAAGAAGCGTTTCGAGATGGTACATTCTATCCAACCAATAAGGCGACCTATTTATTGAATGGTAATGGCACCAATAAATACTATGCTGTACCGTCTGTAAAAGTACCGTTACCTAAAGTCAATTTTACCTTGACTAAGATTATAGGGGGAACCAGTACTGGTTTAGCCGGTGCTACGTTCCAACTCTTTGATGCAGAGACAGGTGGCAATGCAAAATCTGACGCAGTGATATCGGAAGATGACGGCACATTGAACTTTACGAATATCACTCCTGGTACTTACTGGTTGAGAGAAACGGTAACACCAGAAGGCTTTGTGACGATGGATCCGATTCAGATTACTGTGAATCGTAACGGTAATGTAAGTGGGGACGGGATAACGAATGGGCAAATCACCAATTCCTTAAAACGGATTGATTTGACTTTGTATAAAAAAGATTCCACTGGTGAAGCGTTGACAGGTGCGACATTTAAATTGAAGACGAGCAGTAGTTCTAGTGATATTGAGCTAACGACTGTTGGAAATGTGCATACAAGAGAAGGGTTGTCTCCTGGTAGTACCTATGAAGTGTGGGAAACGGGTGCCCCTGATGGCTATGAGGTGCTTGGGAAAATAGGGACGATTCAAATTACGCAAGCAGGAGCAATCGTCTTTAATCCGGCCGCAGGAATAACGGGAAGTAATTTTAAAGTAAATAGGAAGGGAGCCCAGATTGAGATTTCAATGGATGTCAACAATGTGTTGAAACCTTTTGAACTGGAATTAATAAAACGTGACGCTTATGATCATGGGTTATTCTTACAAGGTGCTACCTTTACCCTATACGATAAAACTCCAACTGATAATACAGCAGTCGAATTAGCTCAAGCTAGCACTGGTGCAGATGGGAAAGGGATATTCCAAAAAGATGGTGCAACCTATCAATTAGAAGCCGGCAAAACCTATTACTTTAAAGAAACGACACCTCCAGATGGCTATGTTTTATCGACGAGTATCTATCAAGTGATTGTTGCAGAAGACGGTAGTGTGACCATTAAAAAAGATGGTAGTTCATTTGATGAAATGGAACGAACACTTGTGTCTGGGACTGGAAACAACCGAATTGAATTAACAATCGACAACGAACCAAAAGTTCCCCTCCCTGCAACGGGCGGTCCTGGGACGATGCTCTTTAGTCTGATTGGGGTTTTGGCTTTGCTGTTATCGGGTGGTTACTTTCTTTTGCGACGAGGTCAGGAGGCGGATAGCGTGAAAAAGATATTTAAATTTTTCGCTTTGCTGGTTTTAGTCTTGCCGACCCTCTCACTAAATGGAACAAAAGCGGAGGCAGCTGAAATTGAGGTGACCTTTGCTTTGCACAAGATTGCGTTTCCTGAAGGGGAAATGCCTGAAGAAATCGCCAATACGGGAGATTATGAAGGGGTTCATCATGAGTTGTTGATGGACTACAAAGGACTAAATGATGTCGTCTTTGAAGCCTATGATGTGACGAATCAGTTTTACCAAATGCGCAATGATGGCGCATCGGTGGAAGAGGCGCAGTTGGCTTTGAGCCAGTTGGAAGTGGAGGAGTTAGGAGAAGTAGTAGACACTCAAACGACTACGACCATCTTTGAGGAAGATGGTACTGCACTGTTCAACTTGCCAGCTGTCGACAAAGAAGGCCGGGATGCGGCTTACTTGTTCCACGAAGCAGCCGCTCCAGAAACAGTAACGGCACCGTCGAAAAACTTAGTCGTTGTTTTGCCGGTTTTTAACGCCGATGAGGAGCAGCTTTCCACGATTCATCTTTATCCGAAAAATGAAGAATGGATTCACGAGATTCCACCATTTGATAAAGCGGTGGTAGATCAGGTAGAAAGCTACCAATTTGGTGATATCATCAACTATGAACTACGTACTACTGTTCCTCATGATATCAAAAAGTATACGAAGTTCCAGGTGAGTGATGCCTCTGATCCGGGCCTGGTCTATCAAGCAGGTACATTGCAAGTCAAAGCCGGAGATGACATGGTAACAGAACTTTACGATTTGGAAGAATCCGAATCAGGCTTTACCGTGAAATTTACTGATTTTGAGGCGATGCATCAGCACGTAGGCAAAGAGCTGATTTTCTCTTATCAAACACAACTGGTGGAAGTAAAAACAGAAACCAACCTCTTCAAAAACCAAGCACGTTTGCTGACGGACTTTGAAGATTTGACTCGGGAAGTCGAAGTGGAGACTGGTGGAAAACGGTTTGTCAAAGTGGATTTAGAAGACAAAGACACCCTTTTGGTAGGAGCTAAATTCCAAGTCCTTAATGAACAAGACCAATACTTGAGTAAAATCGCAGGTGGCTATACTTGGACCGATGATGAAGATGATGAAAATTTGGTCGTCTTAGAGTCTGATGGGTTCGGCCAATTTGAAGTCAATGGCTTGCGTTTTGGAGACTATTCATTGCAAGAAATAGCTGCACCAGAAGGCTATCAATTGAGTACTACACCAGTAAGTTTCACGATCTCAAAAGGAAGCTATACAGCCGGTGATCCAGGTATCTTGCAAGTGGTCAACTTGAAAACGCCAGAACGTCCTGAACTGCCAGACACTTCAGGACCAGAACCAACACCGACACCGGAAACACCAGCAACACCGACGCCAACACCGACAACCACCACACCACAAGCGGTGCGGCCGTCGTTACCGAAGACAAATGATGTGAAGAACAGCAGTTTTATCTGGGTTGGAACTGTCTTAATCGCGGGGGTAGCCATCGCATTTTGGCGGAAAAGCAAAAATAAAAAAGAGGAAGAGGAGTGAATGAAATGAAAAAGCAACGAATATTTGGGTTAATGGCCGCATTTGCAATGGTATTAGGGGTATTTGCGAGTCTGGTAGGTGGTCTATCTGCATCTGCAACAGAGGGTGTGGCAAAGCAAAATGTGACGATTCATAAGTTGAAATTTGAATCAATGCCGGAAAATGTTCAAAATACCGGTGATGAAATGACATTTTCTAATTCGGCACCACTTGCTGGGGCAGGATTTACAGCTTATGATGTCACTACAGCATATTGGAACGCATACGATGCTACAGAAGGAGACTTCGAAGCTAAAAAAGGAGCAGGGATTAGAGCTGCTGAAGCTGTTGATACAGATGAAATAACAGATGACGATCTAATTTTTGATGAATTTGGCTTAACAGACGATGCTGGAACAGCAACGCAAGCTTTGCCAATCACTTCAAACGGTAAAAAAGCCATTTATAAATTTGTTGAGACAACCACACCTGCTGAAATCAAAACACCAGCTGTCCCTTTCATTTTAGGCCTTCCCGTCTATAGCGATGCAGGAGTACTGAAAACTACTGTTCATGTCTATCCAAAAAATGAATTGAAATCAGTCGACTTTGGCTTTACTAAATACGGTGTTGAAGTAGGTGATGATCCATCAGTATTAGCAAATGCTAAATTTATACTGAAAGAAGTCGGTGGTGGGTACTATAGCGCTACTTCTGGTAAATTTGATGCAACTGAAGCTGAAGCTACTGATACCCCTCTCTTATCTGGGAATGACGGAAAAGTGACTGTTGCCGGACTCTATTTGGAACCGGGAGAATATGAATTCTATGAAATTGATAGTACTGTATCAACAAGTGTGGAACAAACGGTATCAGAAACAGATTCAGAAATCTTCCACTATTTGAACAATCCAGTAGTTACTGCAACGGTTGCTGCAGATATGACTGTCACGTATACTTACTATGATCAACAAATGGTTGAACAAGAAGGTGATACAGCAGAAGCTTATAACTACAAAGTGCCTGTACCAAATAAGACAGTGAACGATAGTGACGTAGATGCTGGTCAAACTGTTACCTTTACTCTTAGTCAAAAAATCCCTGATGACGTTGCTCAGTATACACAATTTGCATTAGTGGATAAGTTTGATACTCGCTTGGAATTATTGTCTGATGCTAGCACTAGCATTGTTGACAGTCTTAAAATTGATGGTGTAGCTGTAACTGATGTAACAGCAGCCTATACAAAAGATTCAGATGATCAATTTACTGTCGCTTTTACACCAAGTCAATTGGCAAAGTATGTAGGTAAAACGTTAACCCTTAACGTGGAGATGAAAGTGAAACCAGGAACTAATCTAACAGCCATCAACAATGACCTCACCTTTGACAATAACTTCTATGATAAAAAAGGTTCAACAACTGTTCAAACTTACGGAAAACGCTTCAAGAAAATTGATAATGACACTGGTGAAACTTTGAAAGATGCTGAATTTAAAATCAAAAAAGGTAACGAATACTTGCAAATTGCGGATGAAACTGGACCGTTGGCAACCTTTACTGGGGTAGCTAGTGGGAAAACCGTGAAATGGGTAGCCAAAGATCAGGCAACAACATTTATCTCTCCTGAAACTGGTGAGTTCGGTATCTACGGTCTTGCAAGCGGAACCTATACCTTAGAGGAAACTAAAGCACCAGATGGTTACGTTTTGATTGCTCCATTTACTTTTACTCCAGATAATACTGCAACTGAATTATTAGTTGCCAACAAACACAAAGGTATCTTGCCTTCCACCGGTGGTACTGGGATCGTGGCCTTTGTCCTAATCGGTGTCGTAGCTCTTGGTGGCGCAGCACTTTACTTCACTAAAGGACGTCGTCAAATTGAAGGCTAAGTCTTAAGATTACGTAATTGATCTGAATAGCAAAGAATAATGAATTGTCGGCAGGGCGTTGGCTTGCATAAGCCCAAAGCTCTGCTGGCATTTTTATTCGTAAGACGATGTTATTAGCTAACTTTATTTAGTAAACTAGTATCTAGAGTGAGAGTTATTTTAATTGCGAGGAGTGGGCGGCGATGAAGAAGGTACCGAAGAAAGATACAAATACTAATAAGAAGCCTCGTATACATAAACGTTTGATTGCCGATATTGTCATGATTTTAGTTTTAATTGTGGGTTTGGTGGCAATTTTTTACCCCTTGGTCAGTGATAAGTTAAATGAGGTGTTGGATCAGCAAATCATCTCTTACTACCAAAAAAAGGCCAATCGTGAAAATGAAGAGGCGCTGGAAAAGATTCGCGCTGAACAAGAGGCTCGAAATAAAAAAATCGCCGAAGAAGGGACCAATCCAGGAATAGATCCCTTTGCCGATGAACGAGCTGAAGAGGTGGAAAAACCCACACCTGATTATTATGAGCAACATACGATTGGTGTTATTCAAATTCCTAAAATTGATGTGAAGTTACCGATTTTTGATCGGACGACAGAAGTCTTTCTCAACAAAGGCGCTACCCTATTAGAAGGGACCTCCTATCCGACTGGTGGAGCAGATACCCACAGTGTGATTTCAGCCCATCGTGGGTTGCCAGAAGCAAAATTGTTTACGGATTTGCCAGAGCTGGTGGTAGGGGATCAGTTTTATATTGAGATTCATGATGAGACCTTGGCTTATGAGGTGGATCAGATTTCTACGATTGAGCCCACTGATACGGAGAAGTTGCGGATTGAGTCGGGGGCTGATCTAGTAACTTTGATGACTTGCACGCCTTATATGATTAACAGCCATCGATTGCTGGTGCGAGGGTATCGCGTTCCTTTCGTTCCTACTGCTAAAAAAGTTTTGGAGCAATCAGATAAACGACGTCAGACCAATCAAGTATTGGTTTTAGGTGGGGCGGCATTGACGGTGTTGCTTCTATTGTTAGTGATTGGTTTGTGGCTGAGAAGCGTTTTGATTCATCGCCGGCGTTATCTTTTACAGTTTAAACTGATGGATGAATCAGGCCAGCCGTTAGCAAATGTGCCTTTTGCTCTATATACGGCTAATGGTAAACGGCAAATTAAGCGAGAAGATCGCTTTTTAGAAGGAATGACTGACCAAGAGGGAGTATTTGAGATTCCTGATTTATTGGGTGGCAAGTATCGCGCAAAGAGTAGTCAACGGGAAATACAAGTGAAAGCCCGTGTCAAAAAGATGAAAGATACGAAGTTTACGACTACAATTATTCGTAATTATAAAGGTGGCGATACGATTAAATAGTACTGTCTTTTTGCTTTCGGAAAGATGGCTAGCTCAATTGGTTTTATAGTAATAAAAACCAAAAAGAAAACTATAGGGATCCATGTAAAAGATTCTTCAAAAAGTAATCATACCAAGGCTAAGAGGCTGTCTGAGAAAGTTTTCAGATAAGCCTCTTGTTTTCTTTTTCCGGCGGGAAGTATGTTAGAATAGATGGGAAATCATGATGCTTGCGGCAAGCTAGCTGTGTCTTAGCATCGGCAGTCGGGACAGAAAGAAGGGGCGCAATGAAAGGGCAAATCATCAAAGCACTAAGCGGATTTTATTACATAGAGGCTGACGGTAGGATCTGGCAGACCCGGGCTCGAGGGAATTTTCGCAATCGTAAAATTACTCCTTTGGTGGGGGATCAGACGATTTTTGAAAGTAGCAATGCGACAGACGGCTATCTCTTGGAAATCCTGCCTCGCAAAAATGAGTTGGTGCGGCCACCGGTGTCCAATGTGGATATCGGCGTGATTGTCATCAGCTTGGTGGAACCAGCTTTTTCTTATAATTTATTGGATCGCTTTTTGGTCACTTTGGAAGCTAAGGATATCCAGCCGGTGATTTATCTCAGTAAGTTGGACTTGTTACCAGATCAAGCCTTGGCTAAGGAAGTGGGGCAAGTTTATGAAAAAATTGGTTACCCTGTGATTGCTACCGAGGACGTGGCGGTGGCTCGCCAACAGTTGTTTCGACTTTTTGCAGAAGGCTTGACCGTCTTTATGGGACAGTCTGGTGCGGGAAAATCCACCTTGCTGAATAAACTAGTGCCGGAGTTGGCCTTGGCAACTGGTGAAATTTCGGAATCTTTGGGTCGAGGAAAACACACCACCCGTCATGTGGAATTGTTGCCGGTAGCGGGCGGTTTGGTTGCTGATACACCGGGCTTTTCTTCGATTGATTTTTTGGATATTGATGCGGTAGAATTACCTCGCTTGTTCCCAGAATTTGTGGCGGCAGCGCCAAAGTGCAAGTTTCGGGAATGCAGTCATTTGCACGAGCCAGATTGTGAAGTCCAACGACAGGTTGCTACAGGAGAGATTGCCGAGAGTCGTTATGCTGATTACCAACAATTTATCGAAGAAATCGAAAAGCGCCGACCGGTTTACCGGAAGAAGAAATAGGCTTTCGGGCCGTGAGCGACTCACAGCGAGCACGCATACAGTTCATTGCACCGCATACGCTAGGCGTGAAGCAGCAAATCACTGCTTCAAATGAACTAGCATCAACACACTTAAGCAGGATGGCTTCAGCGACTTGAAGTTTCGGCGATAAACCGTGAGCCAGCTCATGATAAAGGACATCATGTGCTGTCTCCCGTCTTATCGCTCAACTTCAGAGCGAGCCGCTTCAGCACACTTAAATAGGATGGCTTCGAGGCGGAGAAGGTTCGGTGATAAGTCGTGAGTGCCAGTGTGACAAAAACATGTCACGCTGTCCCTCCCGCCTTATCACTCACCTTCTGAACACCGCCTCTCAGCACACTATAATAGGAGGAATCATTATGAAAATCGCACCATCTATTTTGAGCGCGGATTTTGCGAATCTTGGTCAAGATGTCAAAATGGTGGAGGAGTTGGGTGCAGACTATATCCATGTGGATGTGATGGATGGTCATTTTGTGCCAAATATTACCTTTGGACCTAACGTGGTGGCGGCGATCCGCCCGATTACCAAGTTACCCTTGGATTGTCATTTGATGATTGAGCAACCGGAGTTATATGTGGCGGATTTTGCCAATGCCGGCGCAGATATTATCAATGTGCATGTGGAAGCCACGCCTCATATTCATCGGGTGTTGCAGTTGATTAAAAGTTTGGGTGTGAAAGCTGGGGTGACCATCAATCCCGGTACGCCAGTTGCAGCGATTGCTCACGTCTTGTCCATGGCGGATTTGGTGTTGGTGATGACGGTGAATCCTGGCTTTGGTGGACAGAAGTTTATCCCGGAAATGATGGAAAAGGTCGCTGAATTAGCGACTTTGCGAGCTGAAAAAGGGTATACCTATGAAATCGAAGTCGATGGTGGGGTGACGGCAGAAACAATCGGTGCTTGTAAAGAGGCTGGTGCAGATGTTTTTGTTGCTGGCTCTTATATTTATGATGCAGAGGAACCCGGAGCTCGTCTCCAGGCTTTGAGAGAGGTGTTGGAAGGGTGAAAACATTGTTGGCAGCTGGGGGCCCACCTGCCACATGGCCTGTTTTGGTGGAGGACTATCAGCGCTATGTTGGTGTCGATCGGGGCTCACTGTATTTATTGGAGGCCGGTCTGCCTTTAGCGATGGCAGTGGGGGATTTTGATTCCTTGTCCGCGGAGGAGCGAGAGCGGGTTTTTGCAGCTGCTGACAGCGTTCATCAGTCCCCAGCGGAAAAAGACGATACTGATACGCAGCTGGCTTTAGCGACTATTTTTGCGGCAGATCCTGGGGCAGAGGTGACGATTGTCGGTGCTACTGGCGGGCGTTTGGATCATTTGTTGGCCAATCTTTGGTTAGGCTTGGAGCCGCGTTTTCAGCCCTTTTTACGTCAGTTTCAGTTGGTGGATCAGCAAAATTGCTTGAGCTATTATTTACCAGGTAGCTATGAGGTTGCACCGGTGGCGGGGATGAAGTATTTGGCTTTTTGTTGTTTGACGCCGGTTGCTGAGTTGACTTTGCAAAATGTCAAATACGAGCTGAATCGCCAAGCTGTCCTTCAGCCGACTGCGTATGCCAGCAACGAGTTTTTGCCAGGGGAAATGGCAAGTTTTCGGTTTAGCGATGGTGTGGTGGCGGTGATTCAGAGTCGCGATGTCTAAAAAATGATAAGTTAGCCTTGGAAATTTCGATGCTTCCAAGGCTTCTTTCTTGGACCGTTTGAGCCTGTGATAGAGGAGACGGGTAAAAAGTCGAGGCGTGATTAGCTACCGAAGTTCGAACTTTGCTAGTTTCGGTGCATTTTGTGGATTCACTTTCTTTAGAAAAAAATTAAGACTTAGGGTCGACCTTTTGTTTGCTGAAAATAAATGATAGAATGAAAGTTGCAATTTATACGAAATGATCCCTGCTGGAGATACGTCTCAGAGCAGATACTTATAGGAGTTGTCCTTGTGAAAAAATTCAATCCTAATAAAAATATTATCATCGCCTTGGTACTGGGTATCTTGGTGGTTACCGTGCTGAGTCTGAGCTTGGCAAAGCGAGCCTCTGGCGGTAAGTCTAACATCGTTCAATCGGTGGTCAATGACAGTGTAGCAGTCATGGACAAAGTGATTTCGGCACCGGTCCGATTTGTGGAAAATAGTATCGATAGTGTCCGTAATTTATTGGATACCTATGATGAAAACCAACGATTGAAGGCCAAAATCGACGAATACGATAATGCAGTCCAACAAAATACCAACAAAGACCGGGAAATCAAGACCCTCAAAGAAGAGCTGAAACTCAATGAGACTTTGACGGACTTTGAGAAGATTACCGCTAATGTCATCAGCCGCTCGCCGGATTCTTGGCAAGATGTGCTGATTATCGATAAAGGTTCGAAAGACGGTTTGGAAAATAACATGGCTGTCCTTAGCAATAAAGGCTTGGTAGGGCGTATCATTGAAGTAAACTTAGCGTCTGCCAAAGTGGAATTGTTGACTTCTGCCAATGAAACTTCGAACCATTTCCCAGTGCGAATTTCATCGAAAAATGGTGAATCTTTTGGTTTGTTGAAAAACTACGACGAAAAACTGGAAGCGTTGGTGGTGGATCAGGTGACTGGGAGTGCCGATTTGAAGACTGGTGACGTGGTGCAGACATCCGGTCTCGGTGGGAACTCGCCAGCAGATTTACCAATCGGCGAAGTGGTGGAAGCCAAAACAGATAAATTTGGCCTGGACAAGAATGTCTATGTGAAACCTTATGCCCAAATGTACGACTTGTCGGTGGTGACAGTGGTCGCACGGGAAACTGGAGGGGAGTAGCATGGTTAAGAGTTATTTGAAGCTTTACACCGGTCCCGTTTTGTTTTTGCTTCTATTATTAGACACACAATTTACGCGCATCTTTGAAACCATCACCCAACATCACTATTTAGCCAATGCTCATTTATTTTTAATTGCTGTGATGGTTTGTTGCATGGTCCTTCCCCGTCGCTATATGTTGATTGCTGGGACGATATTGGGGCTGCTGTTTGATAGTTATTACATTGGCGCGATTGGTATTTACACCGTAGCGATTCCGTTTGTCATTTGGCTAATGTACCTGTTGGCGGGAGTACTCTACCGCAATGTCTTTACGATGTTTTTCGGAACGATCATTTTCATCACCCTCTATGAATTGGTTGTGGTGGCGATTCAGTTACTATTTGATTTGACTAGTGTCAGCATGAACTTTTTCATGGCACGTTTTTTAGGCCCTACCTTATTATTAAATCTTGTATTGTTCATTCTCTTCATCTTTCCTTTCAAGAAATTATTTGGAGCCAAATAATTCTTGAAAGGCTTTTTTTGTTTTTTCGGGGAGTTAAAGATGAAGGAGCGGATTGTCTGTTTTCGAGGAAAAGCGTCTCGAAAACTCAATATAAAGTGTGAGGCGAGAATTAAGCGTGGACGCTATGCCCCTGCAAAAAAGTTTTTTCGGGGAGTTAAAGATGAAGGAGCGGATTGTCTGTTTTCGAGGAAAAGCGTCTCGAAAACTCAATGTAAAGTGTGAGGCGAGAATTAAGCGTGGA
>NZ_JBMRGR010000014.1:0-76121 GCF_049384045.1 Enterococcus diestrammenae | reverse complement strand
TGAAAGTTCAACATATCGCATTCCACCAATCAATTTTCTATTTTCATTATCTCAAATTTATAGAAAAAAACGTATAGGAAAGAACGAACTTGGAACTTGTAAATGAAGAAAAAAAAACTACATAAAACAAATTTTGTTTTATGTAGCCAAAGTTATTTAACTTTTTCAGCAGCTTCCTTTTCAGTTGCTCTTTTTTAGATAAGTCGTAATTATTTTGCTTCAACAAAGTTATCAACAGTGATTTCAGCAGTGTCGCCTTTTTCGGCAGCATTGATCAATTGTTCAGCGTAGATCACGAAGCTGTGGAAGCTGTGAGTTGCACCAGTGACAACATCCATGTTAGCTGGAGAGCCATCTTCTTCACCCATTGCTTTAACGAAGCCTTCGTTAAATTGAGCGATGTATTCTTTAGGGCCGATGCCAGCTTTGTCTTTCATATTTGTTTCGTAGTCAGTATCATCCGCTTTTGATTTACCGTCAGCAGAAACGTTATCGTAGTTAGATTCAGTCACTTTGCCATCTGCAACAGTCATAGTAAATTCAACATGGTAACCATTGGAATCATTTTTTTCTTTCAATGTGTATTTGCCGTCTTTAAGTTCAGCACCATTGTCGATTTCGATTGTTTCAGTATTGCCAGCTTGAGCAGCTTGGATCAATTGTTGTGCGTAGTTTTGGAAAGATTCAAATGAGTGAGTAGCACCAGTGACTACATCGATAGCAGTTGGGCTTTGTTTCGCAACTAATTCTGTATTGAATTTTTCGATGTATTCTTTAGGACCAATGCCCGCTTTGTCTTTCATGTTTGTTTCATAGTCAGTATCTGCTGCTTTTGATTTGCCATCTGCATCGATATTGTCATATTTTGATTCTGTGATTTTGCCATCTTTAACAGTGATTTCAAAAGTAACACGGTAGTTGTTAAAGTAATTTTTTTCTTCTAATTTGTAAGTACCGTCTTGCATTGGTTCGCCAGCCGCATATTTAACTTCAGTAGTTGATTCTTCAGTTGAAGCTGCAGTTGAAGAAGCTGTAGTTTGGCTTGTTGCAGCAGATGAAGAGCTTGATGCTGACGTACCGTTATCAGCGCTACAAGCACCCAATACTAAGGCAGAAAATGCCAACGCAGTAAACCCTGCAATCAATTTTTTTGATTTCATTTTTTATTGTTCCCCTTTTCAAAATAAAGATAATTTGTTTGTGATACAATTAACATTTTAGTTTTTTTCTAAAAAAAGTCAACTATTATCATAACAACTTTTTCGATGAAAATTGGTCCGCCTCATTTTTTTCTCAAGAATTACAAAAAAATTCTTCAAAAACGTCGCGAAACCCTTTTCTTTATTGGGATATAGATGATCAAATTCCAGTGAAGATGACGGAATAAGAGACGTTTTTTTTCGCTAATTCCTCACTGAAATTTGTCAGTAATTTTTCTTAAAATAACTCGTTGACAAAAGATTCTGACATTTATTGAATATTTTGTGTAATTTATCTCAACACTTTGACTTTTCCTTCACTCCATCTGACTTGTTTTGTGAATTTTTCATGACTACTTTCGCTGATTTTCTGTCTTCCTCAGAAGATTTACCATGGAAATAAAACCAATTTAGGAAAAGGAGCGGGGAAAAGAGCTGTATATTTTTCACAAACTTAGTTATTAATAACGTCAAAAAAATGAATTCCTTCGCTTTTTTTCAAAGATTACCATAAAGTTCGGCGAAAAAATTGGTCTATGTACGTCTTAAAAAAACTTTAGCAATCCGTTCATTTTATCAGTCAGAGTGTTAGACAAAAAGACTTTTTGTCTATATAATAGTGTAGATTGTGTAATCATTATCAATCCATTTTTTCGAGTATCTTACTCAACCATTTATTATTTCCGAGGATGGATATGGTAGCTCATTTTGATGAACCACCAACTACTCCTTGCAGGCGTACGTATCCGGTTTGATGCACCGCTACGCTTGGCTTGAAGCAGAATATCTCTGCTTCAATCAAACCAGCATCACCACACTTTTATATATAAGGAGCGATTTTTCATGACAACCAAGAACATCGTCGTTGTCGGTGCTGGGTATGCCGGAGTTTCGGCTACCAAATTTATGGCGAAGAAACTGAAAAAAGATCAAGATGTTACCATCACTTTGATCGACCGCCATTCTTACCATACTATGATGACCGAATTACACGAGGTAGCCGGTGGACGCGTGGAACCCACTGCGATTCAATACGACTTGCAACGCCTGTTTTCTCGTAAAAAGAACGTCAAATTGGTGACAGATACCGTCACTGGCATTGACAAAGAAGCGAAAAAAGTCCTGACTCAACAAGGTTCTTACGATTTTGATTACCTCGTATTAGGGATGGGTGGCGAACCAAATGATTTTGGTACCCCAGGAGTTAAAGAACACGGCTTCACCCTGTGGTCTTTCGAAGATTCAATCCGTATCCGGGAACACATCGAACGTACCGTTGCTTTAGCAGCCTTGGAACCCGATGCTGAAAAACGTAAAGCCATGTTGACCTTTGTTGTCTGTGGTTCTGGTTTCACCGGGATCGAAATGGTGGGGGAACTCATCGACTGGAAAGATCGTTTGGCGCAAGACTACAAATTGGACCCCTCTGAGTTCACTTTAAAAGTTGTCGAAGCTTTGCCGACGATTTTGAATATGTTAAACCGTAACGACGCTGACAAAGCCGTTCGTTACTTGGAAAAGAAAAACGTCGAACTTGTCTTGAATTCACCAATCGTCGAAGTTGACGAAGACCATATCAAATTAAAAGACGGCAGCACGATTCCGACTTATACTTTGATCTGGACAGCCGGTGTCAAAGCAACTTCTGACGCTGCTGACTTCGGATTGGAAGCTGCTCGTGGTCAACGTCTCGTCGCCAACGAATACATGGAAGCAAAAGGCTACGAAGACAAAAACATCTACATCATCGGGGACCAAGTCTACTACGAAGAACAACCAAATACCCCGACACCACAAATCGTGCAAGCGGCCGAACAAACCGGTCACTGCGCTGCTTCAAATATCGTCTCTGCCATTAAAGGCGATGGCGAAAAACACAAATTTAAATCCAATTACCAAGGCTTCATGGTTTCTGTCGGCTCCAAATGGGGTGTTGCTGAACTCTTCGGTAAGATTCACTTGAGCGGTTTCTTGGCGATGATTATGAAACATATCGTCAACTTGAAATACTTCTTTGATATCCGCTCTGGCTATTACATGTTCCAATACATGATGCACGAATTCTTCCACATCAAAGACGATCGCAACGTCGCTCGGGGACATTCTTCTCGTTACGGCAACGTCTTGTGGAGTGTGCCATTGCGGATCTTCTACGGCTTGGTTTGGTTTATTGAAGCCTTCAAGAAAATCGTCGGGAATGGTGAAGTCTTGAAACCAAGCACTTGGTTTGGTGAAGGTTCTTGGTTCACAGGAAATTCTGTCTTCCCTTGGACTTGGGACTATGCCGCTAGTGCAACAGCAACAACTGGCTCTTCCGCAGCAGATGCTGTCGGTGGTGCTTCAGCAACCGTTGCTTCCACTGTCGCTTCGACTGCCGATGTTGCTTCAGCCGCATCCGGTGCTGGTGAAGCTGCTACCAATGGTGGTGGTGAAGCCGTGGCCCAAGCTGCTCACTTTGGTTTGAGCTATGCCTATGGTGAAGAACCAATGGCCGTTTTGGATAAAGCTCCTGATTGGTTCTCTTCAATCATGAAAGTCATGATGCCAAACATGGACGTAGCGATGTTCTTCCAAAAATTCATGGTCTTCGTGGAAATCGGAATCGCTTTGTGTCTGATGGCTGGTCTCTTCACTTGGTTGATGAGCGGAACTACGATTGTCTTAGTGGCAATGTTCTGTATGTCCGGGATGTTCTACTGGGTTAACATCTGGTTTATCCCTGTCGCCTTTGCTTTGATGAACGGTTCCGGTCGGGCTGTCGGTTTGGATCGTTGGGTTATTCCTTGGATTCAAAAGAAACTCGGCGGTTGGTGGTACGGAAAACCGAAATCGATGTACGGCCGCAACGATGCTTAACAATTGAATCTCAAAATCCTAGGTCGCGGACCTAGGATTTTCTTTTTGTGACGGGGGGAAACTGAGGGATTTGGTTCCGATAGCGGGTAGGTGTAGCAGTGGGACCGGCAAATGCCAAACAAAGGGCGGTTTATCATTTAACTTGTAGCTTCAAACTAGCTAGTCAAGAACCAGACAGCTACATTTTCACCAGCAATATGCTAAAATATGAAGGAACGAGAACCGTTGAATGGTATACGGCTCGAGAATCAAACTGATTTTTCGCTTTTTGAAAATCATTACCTTAATACGAGAAAGGAGCAAGTGGGAGTGAAATTCAAAGACTTTGCCAAAAAAAGTCGGCTGAAGCCATGGGACTTACCCATCTTGCTTTTATTGGTAATTGCTAGTTTCGTGCCTTTATTGGTTTTCGGCGTCACCCGACCTGATCCTGTCGTGAAAAATGACGGGACGGTGGCTAAAGCCCAACGAATAGCCATTTTACGAGTAGACGGCGTGGAAAAACAGCGTTGGACGTTGGAAAAAGGTGCCAAATCCACCGAATATCGTTACGAAGATGCTGACGGCGACTACAATATTATCGAATTTAAAGATGGCGCGGCTCGTATCAAAGAAGCCAACTGTGGCGACCAAATTTGCGTACGCCAAGGCTGGATTTACAAAGACGGCCAAACCATCGTCTGCCTGCCTCATAAACTTGTGGTGGAGATTGCCGACCAGACAGGAGGTGCCGACGATCTGATTTATTAGTTTTTCTGATCGTCTGACCATGGACAAAAATCGACGCCTGATTTTTATTGCATTGCTGGTGGCTCAAGGGGTAGTCATCGGCCTGATTGAAAATATGATTCCGTATCCCTTCGCCTTTGCTCCTGGCGCCAAACTGGGGCTTTCCAACTTGATCACCATCATCGCTATCTTTACCATGCCCAAAAAGGACAGCTTCACTTTGGTCTGGATGCGCCTGATTTTGACTACTTTGCTAGGTGGTACCACTAGCACCTTTTTATACAGTATGAGTGGTGCTATGCTCAGCTACGGCGGGATGCTTTTGGTAAAAACGCTTGGTCCCAAACGTGTCAGTATCATTGGCATCAGTGCTACCGGTGGCTTTTTGCACAATGTGGGCCAACTGGTGACCGCTTCTGTCATCGCCGGTTCGGCAAATGTCATGCTTTACCTACCGATTTTGAGCTTTCTTGGTATTTTATCGGGATTAGCTATCGGTATTGCCGCCAACTTTCTCTTGGTGCGGGTCGATACCCTGCGCCGGTTCCAACTGGATTATGAGCGCCAAAGTCATAAAGACCACTGGTACCTCAACTAGTCCTACCCTGCCTCACTACAACCGCAAAAGTTTACCAGAACAAGGAGACTACTATGAAACTTCATCCTATTTGGCAAGAATATCCTGATCTCCAGCCAGAACTAGCCAAAACACTGGATTTGATGGAAAACAGCGTCAAATTAAAAAACAAACCCGTCGAAATTGCTGTCATGGAAATGGTTCACGCTGGCGGCAAATTGCTACGCCCAGCTTATCAGTTACTCTTTTCTCGCTTTGGTCCTGACCAAGACCGGGAAAAAGCCGTGGCGTTGGCGGCATCCATCGAAATGCTACACACCGCTACGTTGATTCACGATGACATCGTAGACGAAGCCGATCTGCGGCGCAACTTACCGACAATCGCGGCCCGCTTTGGTAATGATGTGGCAGTCTATGCTGGCGATTACCTCTTTGTCTGCTGTTTCAAGCTATTAGCCGATTACGCTGGTTCCTTGCGCAGTTTGCAACTGAACTCCCGTAGCATGGAAAAAATCCTCAATGGCGAACTCGGCCAAATGGATCACCGCTATGATTTAACCATGACTGTCGACCAATATTTGGAAAATATTTCTGGCAAAACTGCCGAACTTTTCGCTCTTAGCTGTACCGTGGGCCCTTTAGAAAGTGGGGCCTCAGAAAAATTTGCCAAAGAATGTGCCCAGATTGGTCTAAATATCGGCATCGCCTTCCAGATTATCGACGACATCTTGGATTATAGCCAAGACGCTACCGCTATCGGCAAACCGGTCTTAGAAGACGTGCGCCAAGGGGTATACTCCCTCCCACTATTGCTGGCTCTGGAAAAAGGTCGCTCAGAACTGACTCCTTTCTTACAGAAAAAGGACGCGATGACTACCGCGGATAGCCAAGCAGTCTACCGCCTCGTCCAACAATATGACGGTGTCGCTCGTGCCCACCAAATGGCCACTCGTTACACTGATAAGGCCCTAAAAGCCATCCGCAAACTCCCGGCTGACGCTGCCGATACCCGCAGCGAACTTGAGCAGTTGACCCTACGAATTTTAGGGCGGAAAAATTGATCCATGAATCGAAAAAGACCGTTACCAGCTGCTTACTCTAAACAGTTGGTAACGGTCTTTTTGAATTGGTTTGATTGAAAAAATTGAGGGCTTTCCCCTATCAAAGCAGGGTATCCTAACAACAAGCAATAAAGTGTCTGACGATGGTGATCCTCGAAAGCGAGGTGGCGCGTATTTACTTCGTTACCGTCCACTACTCATACAAGTTACAACCCCAACTCATCATCCAGTAAATCCTGCACCCGTTTCAACTCGTCATCAGAAACATCTTGATAGCTAATTCCGTTAAGCATGAAGCCTTCTCCTTGCATCTGATCGGTCTTCACAGTGGTGAAAGCCTCCCGATAATTCAAGGCGATGGTCTGCATATCACCAAAGCTCATGTCGGTTTTGACATTGGCTTCCATAGCTTCTAAGACTTCTTGATACTTGGTGATACCCGCCATAGATACTAGCTTGTTCACGACGCCAATCACGATTTCCCGCTGCCGTTCTTGTCGGCCGTAGTCGCCATTGGGGTCTTCTTTTCGCATTCGGGAGTATGCCAAAGCTTCATCCCCATCCAAGGTAATTTTGCCCTCAGAAAAAGTATAGTCATCTATGCTAAACGCCAACTCGTTAGTAACGGTGACGCCACCTACAGCATCCACCAATTCCTTCAGCCCTTTCATATTAATCGCCACATAATGGTCGATAGGGATATCGAGATAGTTTTCCACCGTCGCCATAGACATCGCCGCGCCACCAAAAGCGTAGGCATGATTAATCTTATCTTCGGCATTATTTTCATGACCGATAATCGGCACATAAGTATCCCGGGCAATGCTCACCAGCGTCGTCTGCTTATCCTGAGGGTTGACGGTGGCCACCATCATCGTATCCGAACGGCCTTGTTCGGTCCGGCCCAAATCGCCAGTATCAATCCCCAGCAACAACACCGAAAACGCCTCTTGTTTACTCAAATCCACCGCTGTATCTCGGGCTGAATCCTCCCGTTTCACGGATTCGTAGGTCTCATTCATCGAGCCTTTCACATCGAAGTACACCTTGGCACCAAATCCCACCACAGCAATGACTAACACCACAAGCACGGCGACAATTCCTAAGATAATCTTCTTTCCTCTAGACAAGGCAAATCCCCACTTTCGCTGGAACAAAGAAACACGCCTTTGTTCCGGTTCTTTTATAGGTCAAATCATAGCATTTCCAATTCCGATATCAAAATTTTCGTCGGTTTTTCAGGAGGATTTTCGGGAAACTCAAGGAATTGTTTAGAATTAAAACCCATCGGCAAAATAAAAAAGACCCTCCGCACACTGCAGAGAGCCTCTATTTCTTCAAGCGCTAAATTCATTTACCCCGCGATTACCGTCTCCAAGCCAACTTCAATCATTTCATTGAAAGTCGTTTGCCGTTCTTCGGCGGTGGTTTCTTCGCCGGTGATGATGTGGTCACTGACGGTGCAGATGGCCAAGGCTTGGACATGGTATTTAGCTGCTAGATAGTACATAGCTGCCGCTTCCATTTCCACACCCAAGACGCCGAGATCCGCCAATTGCAAGGTTTCCGTCATATCGTCTTTGTAGAAAGTATCTTCTGACAAGAGGTTGCCGACATGGGTAGTAAAGCCTTTTTCTTTGGCGATTTCATAGGCTTTTAATAACAAATCAAAATCAGCAATTGGTGGATAGTGGAAGGTTTGAAAATTCTTTTGGACCAAAGAGGAGCTAGTGGCTGCCGCTTGACCAATCACCAAATCGCGGACGTGGACAGCTTCAGATATTGCCCCACAGGTTCCCACGCGAATCAATTTTTTGACACCATAAGAGTTGATTAACTCATGAATATAAATACTAGCAGAAGGCATCCCCATCCCAGTTCCCTGCACGGAAACTCGCTCGCCTTTGTAAATCCCGGTGAAGCCCAGCATACCCCGGACTTCATTGTAGCAGATAGGATCTTCCAAAAAATTTTCAGCAATGTATTTGGCCCGCAATGGATCGCCAGGCAACAAGATTTTATCGGCGATTTCGCCTTCTCTCGCACCGATGTGTACGCTCATGATTTTCCCTCATTTCAATAATTTTATAATGCTGCTAACGTCTTCTTCACCAAATCTTTGAATTCACCCTTCACTCGTTCGGTGGTAGCCACGACTTCTTCATGGTTTAAGTTGGCCTGCATGCCAGCTGCTAGGTTCGTAATACAAGAAATCCCCAGCACTTTGAGGCCACAATGAGCGGCGACGATGACTTCTGGCACAGTGGACATTCCCACAGCATCTGCGCCGATTCCCCGAGCAAAGCGGATTTCCGCTGGGGTTTCATAGGTCGGTCCGGAAAAGCCCATGTAGACGCCTTCTTGCAAATGAAGACCATTTGCCGCACCTACTTCTTTGGCGACTTCTTGATAAGCTGGCGTATAGGCGTTGCTCATATCTGGGAAGCGGGGACCGATTTCGTCATCGTTTGGTCCGATAAGCGGATTGGTGCCGGTGAAGTTGATTTGGTCGGTGATCAACATCAAATCCCCTGGTGCAAAGCTTTCGTTCACCCCGCCACAGGCATTGGTTACTACCATGGAATGGGCACCTAAAGCTTTCATCACCCGTACCGGATAAGTCACCGTCTGCATCGAGTGCCCTTCGTAAAAGTGGAAACGCCCCTGCATCGCAAGGACTTTTTTACCGGAAAGCGTGCCATAGACTAGCTGGCCGGCGTGTCCCACCACCGTGGATACGGGAAAATGGGGAATTTCGTGGTAAGGCACCACGACTTTGTCTTCAATTTCATCTGCTAATTCTCCCAAGCCAGAGCCTAGAATCAGACCAAATTCCACTGGTCCAACACCGGCTGCTTGGATAAACGCGCTCGTTTCTTGAATGGCTAATTTTAAATCCGTCATAGAATCCTCCAAATAGTATTGGCATTCGGTCACAGGACTAATGCCGCTTATTTCAAATCTGCCAAAAAGCTCTTGCCGTTTTCGGTAGCTGGTACGCCAAAGTTTTCGGCGATGGTGGCTGCGATATCCGAGTAGAACCCTTGTGGCAATGCCCCTTGCTCTTTCATTTGCTTGCTGTAAGCCAGCAATGGCACATACTCACGAGTGTGGTCAGTTCCTGGGAAAGTCGGATCGTTACCGTGGTCAGCAGTGATCAACAACAGATCATCTTCAGCCATGGCATCGATTAACTCTGGTAGGCGCAAATCGAATTCCTCGATGGCGTGAGCATACCCCACCACGTCCCGGCGATGACCAAACAAGGCATCAAAGTCCACTAAGTTCGTAAAGCTCATACCATCGAAGTCTTTTTTCATGACTTCCAACAATTTGTCCACACCGTCCATGTTACTCTTCGTGCGGATAGCTTCCGTGATTCCTTGACCATTGAAGATGTCGTTGATTTTACCCACTGCAATCACGTCTTTACCGTTGTCTTTCAAGGAATCTAAAACCGTCTTGCCAAATGGATCCAACGCATAGTCATGACGATTAGACGTCCGTGTGAAGTTGCCTGGTTCGCCAACGTAAGGGCGGGCGATAATCCGTCCAATCATGTACGGATCGTCTTTAGTAATGTCTCGAACATATTGGCAAATGCGATACAATTCGTCTAACGGAATAATGTCTTCGTGAGCGGCAATTTGCAACACAGGATCAGCAGAAGTATAGACGATTAAGTCACCGGTTTTCATTTGGTGTTCGCCGTAATCATTGATGACTTCCGTCCCAGAATACGGTTTGTTGCAGACAATTTTGCGACCAGAAAAGTCTTCAATTTGCTTCAATAACTCATCAGGAAAGCCTTCTGGGAACACGCGAAACGGGGTTTTGATGTCCAAGCCCATGATTTCCCAGTGACCGGTCATGGTATCTTTACCGACAGAGATTTCTTCCAGTTTGGTCGCATAGCCGTCATGACCATTGACTGCTAAAACGCCTTCTAACGGGCGAATTGTCCCCAAACCTAGTTGCTCTAGATGAGGAATGTTCAACCCAGCTTCTTTGGCAATATGGCCCAAAGTATCGGACCCGACATCACCAAATTTGTCCGCGTCCGGTGCTTCACCGATCCCGACAGAATCCATTACGATCAAATGTACACGTTTAAACATAATTGAATAACCTCTTTCCTTTTTATTAACATTGGTTTTTCCTACACTTCTATCCTACAAAAAATCCACCAAAAACTCCCGTCTAAACCATTGTGAGGGGGTTGAATCTTTTGGTGATGATGGGTTGGGCTTGCTTCCGGTGAATTTCTCGGGTGGTAGTGGGACCGCCAAATGCCAAACGATAAGGCTGTTTGTCATTTGCTAGTCCATCTTAGCGCCCTCTGCTTAGATGGACTGTATGCGCAAACACTCCTTTAGCCACCTTGCTGAGTCAAACTCGTTGTAGTCCACCAAAAATACGGTGGCCAACATCGAGTAATTCTTCAGACATCCTTAACACTACTACCCGAAAAATTCACCTCCAGCAACCCCAACATTCACCCAGTAAGACTCAATCTCTCTACAATGGAACAAGGTTTTCTTCTCTTGTCCGCCAAGCATTTTTTGGCTAGAAATCCACCATTTTCCCGCCACTACACATTTCAAAAGACCAAAAATCAGGGCGGGACAAAGACACATTGTCCCATAGTCCCACCCTTAACAGATGCCAGGCCAGCGTTGCCCTCCCTGTAAAAATTGGCTGGGCAGCTGATGTCTAGCGTTTATTTTGATTTGATATAGTTGGTGCCGTTTGCCTTTGGACCAGAAGCTTTCCCCAAGAAGAGCACCAAGACGATGATCGTCAACAAATACGGTGCTGCTTGGAGATACGCTGATGGAATGGAGGAAATGACTGGCAAATCGGCGCCGGCAATACTGATATTTTGGGCAAAGCCAAAGAAGATTGCAGCACCCATCACTCCTAGTGGATTCCATTTACCAAAAATCATCGCTGCCATCGAGATAAACCCTTGGCCGGCAATGGTGGTAATAGAGAACTGACCGGTAATGGATTGGGCAAAGACTGCCCCACCCATGCCACCTAAGAATCCAGAAATCAAGACCCCGGAGTAACGCATAGCATACACATTGATCCCCAAAGTATCCGCTGCCTGTGGGTGTTCCCCCACTGAGCGTAGCCGCAAACCAAACTTGGTCTTAAAGATGACAAACCAAGCAAAGATAGCGATTAAAATCCCACAGTAGGCTGGTAAAAACGTATTTTTAAACATGATGCGCCCAATCACTGGGATATCTGACAAAACAGGAATGGAAGTATAGCTAAGGCGGCGGCTGATAATATCTGTTTGGCCACGGCCATCAAACATGACTTTCACCAAGAAAACCATCAATGGCGGCGCCAACATATTCATCACTGTACCGCTGATAATATGATCCGCTCGGAAATTAATCGTTGCTACCGCATGAAGCAAGGCAAAGACGACGCCCGCCAAGCCCCCTACCAAAATCCCTAGCCACGGGGTCCAGGAACCAAAAGAACTTGCGTAGTTCAAGTTAAAGACGATGGCCGTAAAAGCCCCCACCACCATGATTCCTTCCAAACCCACATTGACAATCCCGCTACGCTCAGAGAAAACTCCTCCAAGGGCAGTCAAAATCAACGGGGTGGAGTAGATCAAGGTTTGGGTAAAAATCGATGCAATTTGATTGATATCCATTAGAGCACCCCTCCTTCTTGGTCTTGCTCTGAAGGTTTCGTTTCAATTTCTTCCACAACTGCCACTTCTTTTTTACCTCCGAAGAATTTTGCCAAGAGGTAGCGAATGACAAAACTAATCCCTACAAAGAAGATGATAATAGCGATATCCACGTCCACCAACTCAGAAGGAATATTGACCATCTGCATGCCGGCACCACCTAGCTTCAAGACACTAAACAAAAGCGATGACAGTAAGATACCGATGGAACCCCCACCACCTAGTAAGGAGACGGCCATCCCATCAAAACCGATACTCAAGGAAGCGTGTTGGGCCACGAAGTTTTGGAAAGTCCCTAAACCATAAACCACACCACCAAGACCAGCTAACAAACCAGAAATAACCATGGAAACGATGATCGTCCGTTTACTACTCATCCCAGCATACTCAGACGCATCTGGATTCAGCCCCACCGAACGAATTTCATAACCAAGGGTGGTTTTTTTCATCATAAACCAGACCAACACTAAAAATAGCAAGGCCAAGAAAAAGCCGATATTTAGCCGAGAATTATTGGAAATACTCCGCAAAAAGTCCGTCTGTAACATGGCATTTTGCCCGACCAAGTTGGTAACCCCTTTATTGGAGATGAATTTTTCCGGCATCACATCATTGACCATATGACTCGTCAGATACAATAGGATATAGTTCATCATAATCGTGACGATCACTTCGCTAGTACCAAAGAATGCCCGGAGAATCCCCGGAATCGCCCCAGCCAAAGCACCGGCTAAAGCACCGGCAACTAAAGCCGCCGTCACCGCTAACGGTTTTGGTGTATCTGGTAAGGACAAAGCAACCCAGACGCTGGCAATCCAGCCACAAAGTGCTTGCCCCGAAAGCCCGATATTGAAAAAACCGGCAGAGTTGGCGATAGAAAAGCCTAATGCGGTAAAGATTAAGGGGCCGGCTGTCACAAAGATTTCCCCGATGTTCCGAGGGTTTATCTGTTGGGTCTGAGGATTGATAAAGACCGTCTTAAACATCTGACTATAGCCCTGTAGCGGATCATAACCAAACGCCGCCATGATAATCCCACCAAGGATAAAGCCTAAAATGACCGCGATGATTGGCACCAAAATATTACGAATGGTCTCACTCCGATTATTCATGGCCCTCACCTACTTTCTCTTTCGTAGCCGTGGTCCCTACTGGCTCGGCCTTTGGTAGGGAGTCTTCTGTTTCCTTTACAACCGGTGTAACTGGTGATGCCGGGCTCTTTTTCGCAAGTTCTGCTCGGGCTTCGGCTAAGGAATACCCCGCCATCAACAACCCCAATTCATTTTCACTGGTTTCTTTTGGATCAACAATCCCGACAATCTCCCCGCCATGAATCACAGCAATTTGGTCGGAAACATTTAATACTTCATCCAATTCAAAACTAATCAATAAGACCGCTTTGTTCTTGTCTCGTTGTTCTATCAAGCGCTTGTGAATAAACTCAATCGCCCCCACATCTAGCCCACGAGTCGGATTGGCGACAATCAGCAATTCTGGATCGCGATCGATTTCCCGAGCAATAATCGCTTTTTGCTGATTCCCCCCAGATAACGCTTTAGCCGGAGCTTGTTCGCTAGTCGTCCGCACATCAAATTCTTGAATTAATTCATTGGCATGGTCATTGATTTCGCGATAGTCCAGCACCCCAAAATGGCTCATCGGTTCTTGGTAATAAGTCTGAAGAGCCATATTTTCGGCTAAGGTCATCTCCAAAATCAAGCCAAAGCGATGCCGGTCTTCTGGCACATGACCCACGCCTTTTTCGGTGATTGCCCGCGGGCGTTTGTTAGTGATTTCTTCGCCATCGACGGTAATCACACCACTTTCAGCTTTGCGCAAGCCTGTCAACGCTTGTACTAACTCT
This sequence comes from Enterococcus diestrammenae, assembly GCF_049384045.1. Lineage (NCBI taxonomy): Bacteria > Bacillati > Bacillota > Bacilli > Lactobacillales > Enterococcaceae > Enterococcus > Enterococcus diestrammenae. Next base: position 62,119 of record NZ_JBMRGR010000014.1, on the reverse strand, counting down.
GACTGTCCATTACCATCGATACCGGCAATCCCTAACACCTCTCCAGCTCGGACTTCCAAGCTGAGATTTTTCACTGCTTCTAAGCCGCGACCATCTTTGACTGTCAAGTTTTCCACAGACAAGATGACTTCTTTTGGCTGTGCTGGTTTTTTCTCAGTCTTAAAGGAAACTGAGCGCCCCACCATCATATCCGCCAATTCTTGGGAGCTGACCGCTGCCACATCCACAGTGCCGATACCTTTCCCACGGCGAATAACGGTACAGCGATCGGCAACGGCTTTGATTTCATCTAGCTTATGGGTAATCAAGATGATTGATTTTCCTTCAGCCACCAAGTCCTTCATGATTTTCATCAGTTCGTCAATTTCTTGTGGAGTCAAAACCGCTGTTGGTTCGTCAAAAATTAGGACATCCGCACCACGATAAAGAGTCTTCAAAATTTCCGCCCGCTGTTGCATCCCCACGGAAATATCTCGCACTCGGGCATCGGGATCCACTGCCAGCCCATAGTTTTCTGACAACCGTTTGATTTCAGCCACGGCCTTCTTAGTGCTCAAAATACCGAAATGATTCGGTTCGCTTCCTAAGATAATGTTTTCTGTAACCGTAAAAGCATCCACCAACATAAAATGTTGGTGCACCATCCCAATCCCAAAACGACTGGCGGCGGTGGGACTAGTCATGCGCACCTTTTTTCCGTTGATCAGGATTTCTCCTGAGGTGGGTTCCAATAATCCTGAGAGCATGTTCATCAAAGTGGATTTGCCGGCCCCATTTTCCCCTAACAAGGCATGAATTTCTCCTTTACGGACTTGGAGATTCACGTCATCATTGGCCTTAAAAGTACCAAAGGCTTTAGTGATATGGCGCATCTCCACCACATAATTTTCTGTTTCTGCCACTCTTTTCACATCCTTTACTTGCTAGCTTAACGCTGGTATAACAATCAACAACAAATAATGACAAAACCAAAGAAGTTGCCTTCTTATAAAAGCTCCCTTGAAAACCATTGGTAACAGAGGAGCTTTTATGAGAAAACAGGGTTGGGTCTTGACTTATCAGTAGTCTATAAATGATCAATAATCATTTTTCCGAGCTTTTCTGAATCTACTTTTTCCAAAATAAATTTGTTTGTATTCCATGGCATATGAACTGCTTATCGCAGAAAATGGTGAAATTGGGCGGAGTAGGATTGGCATGACAGTAGCTTTCAGGAACGGGAATGAATTACTTAGAGTTATGGCGCTGGCGACATTACTCTAAGTTTGAAGTCCCCAGGTTAATGACAAATCGATTTTTATTTGGCATTGACCGGTCCAGCTACCGTCATGCCCAATCCTGCGAAGCCCAATTCACCATTTCCCAACGAAAAAAAGCACTTTTCCGCCCACATCAACCATTTTTTTCTAAAAAAAGATAGCCAGAAAGTTGGACCACAATTTGTAGTTTTTCTTTCTGACTATCCGACATTGCTACTAGTTACTCACAACATTTACCGCTGTTTCCTCTTTATTATGGTTTTTCAGGTACTTCGATATCGCCATCGATGATCCCTTGTTTGGCTTCATCAACTGCTTTTTGAGCCTCTTCAGAAATCACACCCGCAGTCAAATCAACCCCGCCATCTTTCAATGCGTAAGTCAAATGTTCACCACCAGGGAATTCCCCGTTCATGGCACGATTAGAAATATCTTGGACCGCAGCACCGACACCTTTCAAAGTAGAGGTTAGCGTACAGTTGGCTTTTTTGCCATCTTTCGTCGTGAAGGCACCATCAGCTTCTTGGTCCCGGTCAACCCCGATTACCCAAACTTGTTCGTCTTTTAATTCAGCTTCCGTTTTTTGCTCATTTTTAGCAATCGCTTCGGCAAAGACCCCAACACCTGTACCACCGGAAGCATGGAAGATGATGTCCGCCCCGCCGTTGTACATGGAAGCTGCGATGGATTTCCCTTTATCCGGTGCACTAAAATCACCAGCGTATTGGTTTTTCACTTCAACTTTTTTACCTAATTTTTCAGCGGTATCATTGACCCCTTTGTTAAAGCCGGCTTCAAAACGGTCGATTACCGGACCTTCCGCACCACCGATAAAACCAACTGTATTGGTTTTAGTCATGTAAGCTGCGGCAATCCCAGCTAAGTATGACGCTTCATGGTCAGCAAATGTTGCCGAAACCACATTGTCCATGTCAGCAATTTCATCATCAACGATAGCAAAGTTAGTATCTGGGTTTTGTTGTGCGCCTTTTTGGATATCTTCTTTCAACAAATAGCCGATTCCGAAAATCGTTTGAAAACCATTGTTCACCGCCGTATTGATGTGGTTCGCATAATCAGAAGCATTTTGGGATTGGAAGTAATTGTAACCCCCGACACCTTTTTTGATGCCGTTTTCGTTCCCCCAAGCTTGCATCCCTTCCCAAGCGGATTGGTTAAAGGATTTATCGTCAACCCCTCCAGTATCCGTGACCAAGGCTACACTATATTTTTTACCGCCAGCTGCACTTGAGTCGGTTCCTTTGTCGGTTCCGCCAGATGAGTCAGTACTATTACCGCCACCGCCACATGCTCCGAGTACCATGACACTTGCCAATGCTACTACTCCTAAACGCCACTTATTCGCTTTTTTCATTTCTGTATTGCCCCCTAAAATGATTAGTTTATTTTCTACAGCCGCCATCACTAGCTAGCTGAAAGAACGTGGTTTGGTGAGCATCGCCGTGGCGAGCTCTTGATGGACCCGTTTTGGCCATCAGAAAGTTCATAAATCTTTATCGGTAAATGAATATGGTAACAATTGTGAAACGGTCATTTCTTTGATGACACCTTCATCGCCGACTAACGTGACTGGCATACTTGGGTCACAAAATTCTGACATCACTTGCCGACAAGCCCCACAAGGCGAAATCGGCTCTGGGGTATGTCCGGCTACCACTAAATGTTGAAAGTTGCGTTCTCCTTCCGATACCGCCTTGAAAAATGCTGTCCGTTCAGCACAGTTGGTGAGGCCAAAGGAAGCATTTTCGATATTCACCCCTTGGTAAGTCTTGCCATCAGCAGTCACCAGACAAGCCCCCACTGGAAAATGGGAATAGGGCACATAAGCTTGATCTAGCGCCTTGACGGCAATCTCAATCCACTCTTGTTTTGCTTGCATTCTGTCACCTCGTAGGCTTAATAGCCTTCACCTTTGGCCCCAGTAATAATTGCCACACTAGCACTGGTTCCCAAACGAGTGGCGCCAGTTTCCACCATGGCCATCGCTTCTTCCGCAGAATGAATACCGCCTGAAGCCTTGACACCCATTTCTGGACCAACCGTTTCTCGCATCAAACGGACATCTTCAGCGTGAGCCCCACTTGTTGAAAAACCAGTGGAAGTCTTCACGAAGTCCGCTCCAGCTGCTTGTGCCAATTCACAAGCTTTGACGATTTCTTCATTAGTCAATAGCGCGGTTTCAATGATAACTTTCACTAAAGCACGATCCTTAGCCGCTTCGACCACAGCTTCGATATCTTGTTGGACTTTTTTGTATTGCGCGGATTTCAAGGCGCCGATATTGATGACCATATCCACTTCATCAGCCCCGTTGTTGATGGCATCACGGGCTTCATAGGCTTTGACTTCAGAAGTGTTGGCCCCTAAAGGAAAACCGATCACCGTACAAACTGCAACCGGTTCGCCAGCCAATTTTTCTGCTGCCAATTTCACCCAGGTTGGGTTGATGCAGACAGAGTAGAAGTGATATTTTTTAGCTTCTTCGATAATTTCTAAGACCGCTTCTTCCGTTGCATCTGCTTTTAAAAGTGTGTGGTCCATCATGCGATTTAATTCCATTTGTAAAACAGCTCCTTTGTCATTATGACTATTTTCTTAACTTAGCTAGGTGTCTTGACCCTACTCTACAATGATATCATGAATCAGTTCAGGCTCCTCACCAGAAGCCCCAATTTCGATATTCGCATAGAGTAATTCTTTGACTTCCGCTACATCTTCACTATTGGCGTAGATTGTTAGCAAGGATTCTCCTTCTGCCACTGGATCACCGACTTTTTTATGAAGCTTCAAACCCACTGCGTAGTCAATCCTATCTTCCTTCGTTTTGCGTCCCGCACCTAAAAGCATCGCTGCGACACCGACTTCATTGGCGACTATTTTGGTGACGACCCCCTCCTGTAAGGCAGGCAAGTCAAATTCATACTTAGCTGTCAGCAGACGCTCGGGGTGATCGACTACCGCTGCGTCTCCTCCTTGGTTACGAATCATTTCCTTGAATTTTTCCAAGGCGGCACCAGATTCTAGCGCTTCTTGCAATTTTGCTCGAGCTTCTGTGAGGTTTGCTGCACCTTTTGCTAAGACTACCATCTGGGAACCCAAGGCGTAGCACATCTCTAATAGATCAGCTGGACCATGCCCTTGCAGGGTTTCGATAGCTTCCACCACTTCGAGACTATTTCCAATAGCTTCTCCCAGTGGCTGAGACATATCGGAGACGACGGCCATCACTTGGCGATTGGCAAGTTTTCCGATACGTACCATCGTATGAGCCAGGCGTTTAGCATCGCCGATATTTTTCATAAACGCCCCGTCGCCGGTAGTCACATCCAGTACGATGGCATCGGCGCCGGCTGCGATTTTTTTACTCATGATGGAGCTAGCAATCAAAGGAATCGAGCTAACTGTCGCCGTCACATCCCGCAGTGCATAGAGTTTTTTGTCCGCCGGTGCCAAATCCCCTGACTGCCCGATGACTGCGACTTTGCTTTCATTGACGATTCGGATAAAGTCCTCATCGGCAATCTCAATCTGAAAACCAGGAATCGCTTCAAGCTTGTCCAAGGTCCCACCGGTAAAGCCTAAGCCGCGACCGCTCATCTTAGCTACCGGTACTCCCAGCGCGGCTACTAACGGCGCCAATACCAGAGTAGTGGTATCCCCCACACCGCCAGTAGAATGTTTGTCGACTTTGATCCCTTCGATAGACGAGAGATCAATGACTTCCCCAGAATGGGCCATCGCCAAAGTCAGATCGGTAATCTCTTCATCCGTCATATCTTGGAAATACACCGCCATCAAAAAGGCACTCATTTGGTAATCGGGAATTTCCCCCGCCGTATAGTTGTCGATAATAAACGTAATTTCTTCTCGTGACAGTACCTGACCATCACGTTTTTTCTCGATTAAATCCACCATGCGCATGGTTGTTCATCCTCCTAATCAGTGGCCAGCCACTTCCAACTTCATTTGTCTTCCTCATGATTTACCTGACTGCAACAATTTTATTGGTTAGCGACAAACCGTGGTCCTTTCACCGATTTGGTCTATTCCGCTAGCAGAACTCGGTGTTATTATACTGGAAAAACGCAGTGAGTAAACCATTTTAGTAAAACAGTTTACCTAATAGATAATTATCTTCGAAGCGCTTACAAGAGTAATATACAGGCTAAAATACCTGTTGTCAATCACTTCACGCTCTCACGAAGAATTAATTTGGTTTCAAAAACTTTGTTGGCTACCTTCCGTTCTGGGAATTCGATGGCATCGATTAAAAATTTGGCCGCGTGAAAACCAATTTCAAAACTTGGTTGCTCTACCGTGGTCAATGGCGGGGTGATGTATTGAGCCAGATTGAGATTATCAAAGCCAATCACCGAAATATCCTCCGGCACCTGTAAGCCCCGCTCATATATCGCCTGATAACAACCGATAGCCATGGCATCATTGCCACAAAAAATAGCGGTTAAGTCCTTTTGTTGTAACAATTCCCGGGCAGCCAAATAACCACCCTCCACCGTCAAACTTCCCTCAATAACATAGCGGCCTTTATAAGAAAGCCCACCATCTTTTAACGCATCCCGATAGCCGTTAAACCGCTCTTGCAGCTGATAATAGCCCGTACTTTCTTTCAACATGCCGATTTCCCGGTGTCCTTTGGCGATAAGATAGCTCACCGCTTGATAAGCCCCTTCGTATTCTTTGACAATCAGCCGACCAGTTTCTCGTTGATTGATCCCCCGGTCGATCAAAATCAAAGGCATCCCTCGATAAAAATCGCTCCCTGGTGCGTAAGCTTCCGGCAGCTGATTCGGCGTCGCAAATAAAACACCATCCACAGAACGGTGCCGCAGCTCTTCTAAATAGGCGATTTCCTTCTCCTGACTCTGCTGGGTATTGCACATCACTACCATGTAGCCTAGCGCATTGACGTACTGCTCCGCCCCTTCAACGATTTTGGAGAAAAAGTAATCGGTAATATCCGGGATGATCATGCCAATCGTTTTGGACCGACGATTGATCAAATTTGAAGCAAAAAAATCTGGCTTATAATTGTATTTATTGACAATCTCCCATACTCTTTGGCGCGTCTCGGCACTGAAGCGAGTTCCTTTATTATTCAAAATCTGAGAGACCGTGGTCACTGACACCCCAGCCATTTCAGCGATTTGTTTGATAGTCAACTTCATCTTGGCTAACTCCTTTAGCAAACGCTTTATACTTGTAATCAGCTTCAGTGTAGCAAACTTTAGCAGAAAAATCCTTTTTTCGCTGATTTTAAAACGGAAATAGTTTGATTGATGACCGTTGGCATAAAAAATAGGTAGGGCTGGTTTCCGGTGGGGTGGTCTTGGTCCAGCTACCGTCATGCCAAATCCTGCGAAGCCCAATTTCACCATTTTCCAAACCCGCACAAAAAGACAAACAACTTCCGCCAATTCCAAAAGTTGTTTGTCTTTAAAGCACAGATTACTCTTTCACACTCTTCAGGATATAGTACCCTTTGTCTTTCGTGACGATTTCACAGTTGCCGAAAACTTCTATCATCTTCTTCTTAGCGCTAGGAGCACCTTGTTTTTTCTGGATGACGATGGTTAACGTGCCCCCAGGCAAAAGCAACTCATGAGCGCCACTCAAAATCTCATGGACGACTTCTTTCCCCGCACGAATCGGCGGATTGGACAAAATGGCTGCATAAGGCGCATGGTGCAACGTTTCATAGATATTGGAAACATGAATATCCACGTTGGTCACTTGGTTGCGGCCGGCATTGCGACTAGCCAGATCTACCGCCCGATGATTGACATCAATCATTTCCACTGGTCGACCGTAAGCCGCTGCCAAGGCCAACCCTACAGGACCATAGCCACAGCCCACGTCCAAAATGCCCCCTGTTGCTGGTAATTCTTCGGCATCGAAGGCAGCGATCATCACCCGGGAGCCGTAGTCCACGGTATCGCGGGAAAAAACCCCACTATCCGTGACAAAATGAAAGCGACGGCCCAATAAGGTAAAGTCCCATTCCTCGTAATCGTGAGGTAAATCAGGGTTTTCAGTATAGTAATGGTTGGTCATGTACACTCATCCATTCAGTTTATTTTTCAAATCACGGGCAATTAAGCCACCATACAAATGATACCCAAATTTAGAAGGATGTAAACCATCTTCTGAGATAAATTCCATTGGTTCAGGATAGACCATTTCATGATGATACATATCGATAAATTTGGCCCCAGCTGCAATGGCCGTCTTCTTAGCCAGATCATTGTATTCTTGAATAACTGCTGGATCAGCATTTGGTTTCTTCTCCTGATCGACGATACCTAAACCCATCACGATCACTTTAGCCGGATCGAATTTTCCAATCATTTCCGCGATGTTCGCAGCAAAAGCTTCCAATCCTTTTTGGTTGAGGGCGTCATTGATTCCCGCATTGATGATGACAAAATCTGGCTCTTCCGCCACCGCATCGCCAATTCGTGCCATGACTTCGGTACTGCCTTCTTTTTGACGGCCTAGATTTACCACTTGATAGCCAGGATAGCCCATCCCCGCCAATTCACTGGTGACGAAATCATCCAAAATAGTGCTTGGCGCCCCTTCATACAAGCCGGCAGCGATTGAGTCTCCGATGATTACAATTTTTTTCATTTGATAGATCTCCTTTCACAGATAGGCTTTCGAGCAGGTTTGGCCCTGGATCGACAGCAAAAATGTATTCCTAAAATAGCTTGGGGCAACGAATTGCTCCATCTTGTTTATCTTAGCACACCCCGCCAAGCCGACGCATTTATTTACCCTCGCGACACTATTTGACGGGGTTTTGTGGTAAACTGTTGACGTATGAAAATTCCCTACTGGCACCAGAGGCCCCTCTGGTTTGTGCCAATAAATCATCCCAGGAGCGACTCATGGCTGAAAACATCAATTATTATCAAATTCCTCGAACAGAGTGGCAAAATTTTTACAATAATGGCAAAACGCCCCTCACCCAAGAGGAACTGGATAGCATCAAGAGCCTCAATGACCGCATCTCCATGCAAGACGTGGAAGATGTCTATATTCCTTTGTGCCACCTGATCCATCTCTATATGAAAGAAGCAGAATCCCTGACCCTCAGTAAGGGCTTGTTTTTGCATCGTTATGTAAAAACACCACCTTTCATCATCGGTATCGCCGGTTCGGTGGCGGTGGGTAAATCCACCACAGCTCGGCTAGTACAAACTTTGCTGTCCCGCCTCTTCTCACGACGAAAGGTCCAGTTGATTACTACCGATGGCTTTTTGTATCCGAACCAAGTCTTAAAAGATCGCGGCATCATGGATCGCAAAGGGTTTCCGGAAAGCTATGATATGGAGCATTTGATCCAGTTTTTGAACGAGGTCAAATCCGGCAAAGACAATATTCCCGTGCCTGTCTACTCCCACACCGTCTATGATGTGATTGAAGGGGAATACGAGTATATCGATTGCCCGGATATCCTGATTGTCGAAGGGATCAACACCTTGCAACTCCCCCAAAACCAACAAATCTATGTCAGTGACTTTTTCGACTTTTCGATCTTTGTCGATGCTAACCCTGATTTGATTGAACAATGGTATCTGGAGCGCTTCGAGTCTTTACTGACGACTGCCTTTTTAGATCCGACAAACTACTATTATCAGTTTGCCATTGGTGACCGCCAAGAAGCATTGGCGATGGCTCGAGAAGTTTGGGAAAACGTAAATTTGAAAAATCTTACGGAGTATATCTTGCCTACACGAGGGCGAGCAGATATAATTCTCCATAAAACCAAGCACCACCTCATCGACGAAATCTATCTGCGAAAATACTAAGCAAGTTTCGTCGAGCTTACGTATCATTTGGGCTGTCTGCTTACTCAGCTGATACCCACCAACAAACGCTGTATCGAGAGGACTGTCCTTGGGAAACCTGCGGCAGCAGCTCTTTACGATAAAAAAATCTAAGAATTGAGGGATAATCTGTGACAAACGTTGACAATATGCCAGAGGTTGAAAAAATCATCGTCCTGGATTACGGCAGCCAGTACAACCAACTGATCACCCGCCGCATCCGGGAATTCGGGGTCTTTTCCGAATTGTTGAGCCACCGCATTACCGCTGACGAAGTGAAAGCCATGGCACCAAAAGGGATCATTCTTTCCGGTGGACCAAACAGTGTCTACGATGAAGGCGCCTTTGGAATCGACGAAGAAATCTTTGAACTGGGTATCCCGATTTTGGGGATCTGTTACGGGATGCAACTCATGACTGACCGCTCCGGTGGGAAAGTCGAAGCTGCCCACAACCGAGAATACGGCAAGGCCGAATTGGAAGTCTTAACCGATGATGCCGTGTTATTTGCTGGCACACCGAAAAAACAAATCGTCTGGATGAGCCACGGGGACTTGGTGACCCAAGCGCCGACTGGTTTTGAGGTAGTCGGTACTAGTGCGGATTGCCCAATCGCTGCCATCCAAAACCTTGATAAAAAACAATTTGGGATTCAATTCCACGCCGAAGTTCGCAATTCTGAATATGGCAATGAACTCTTGAAACACTTCGCTTTAGACGTCTGCCATTGCAAAGGCGACTGGAGCATGGACAACTTCATCGACCTCCAAGTAGCAAAAATCAGAGAACAAGTCGGTGACAAAAAAGTCTTGCTAGGCCTTTCTGGCGGTGTCGACTCTTCAGTGGTCGGGGTCTTGTTACAAAAAGCAATCGGCGACCAACTGACCTCGATTTTTGTCGACCATGGCCTCTTACGAAAAGGCGAAGGGGACCAAGTCATGGAAACCCTCGGCGGAAAGTTTGGTTTGAATATCATCCGGGTTGATGCAAAAGAACGTTTCTTAAGCAAACTAGCGGGTGTGTCTGACCCTGAACAAAAACGTAAAATTATCGGAAACGAATTCGTCTACCTATTCGACGACGAAGCCACCAAACTTGCCGGCAAAGAAGGGATTTCTTTCCTTGCGCAAGGAACTTTGTACACCGATGTTATCGAATCTGGTACCGAAACCGCACAAACGATCAAGAGTCACCACAATGTCGGCGGCCTGCCTGAAGATATGCAATTTGAACTCATTGAACCATTGAACACGTTATTCAAAGATGAAGTCCGAGCATTAGGAACCCAACTAGGTATGCCAGATGACATCGTTTGGCGTCAGCCTTTCCCAGGACCAGGCTTAGGTATCCGTGTCCTCGGAGAAATCACCGAAGACAAGCTGGAAATCGTCCGGGAATCCGACGCCATCTTACGAGAGGAAATCGCCGCAGCCGGCCTTGACCGCGACATCTGGCAATACTTCACCGTCTTACCAGGTATCCGTTCAGTTGGTGTCATGGGCGATGGCCGTACCTACGATTACACCGTGGGCATCCGTGCAGTCACTTCTATCGACGGCATGACTGCTGACTTTGCCCGTATCCCTTGGAACGTTTTGCAAAAAATCAGCGTCCGCATCGTAAACGAAGTCGCCCACGTCAACCGCATCGTGTACGATATTACCAGTAAGCCACCTGCAACTGTTGAATGGGAATAAAGTAGTAACCTCACTTGGTTGCGAAATGTTGATTTAACAGCTTTTCAGTTCACTTAGAATGGATAAAAAGGACCTATTTTAACTAGGTTCCCCGCCAAAATCCCGCCAGAGAAATCTGACGGGATTTTTGATTTAGGCTTTATTTGACGTTTTTTTCTTTCACACTCAATAGAAAAAATCTCACGTTCTAAGATATTCCAAAACTTTTCTTCGATATCGGTATGCAATGTCGCATTGTTCCCCGCTCAACATAGTCAATATTCTATTTTTCTCGTCTATTTTCATAATATTAATGGGATTTACTAGAATTCCCTGGTGTATTTGAAGTAGTTCAGGATAATCTTTCAAAATATCTTTCAATGTCCCCCTGAATTCTTCTATTCCCTGACGAGTATGAAGTTCAATTATATTCTTTTTTCCGCTAGTACAAAGAATCATCACATCTTGAAATGGATATCGATAGAACATTCCCTTACTCTCAATTACTAAGTAGTGTTGATTAGCATAATCTATCTTAGATACTTGATTGATGCATCTGGAAAAAGCTTCCATGAGATTATCCTCTTGATCTTTTAAGATATAATCCAAGGCCTTTAATTGTAATCGAAAGGTAATAGGCATCTGTTCTCCATCTGTTGTTAAAAAAACTAGTTCTCCTTGAGAATCAAACCGTCTAATCTCTTTTGCAAGCTCAATTCCATCCATATCAGATGATAAATGAATATCTAATATGTATAAATATTTTTCTTCAAGTGAGTAGTTTTGACTACACTTCTCCAACAAAGAATAGGGATTTGAAAATGAGTAGACTTCTCCCTCCCACTTGTCCTCCTGGAAAATTTTCATAATTAGTTCTACATAATACTCTCTTTGATGATGATTATCTTCACACACAAACACTTTGATCATTTTGTCTCAGACCCTTCAATAATAATAACTTGAATAAATCGTTCTGATGAAATTTGTGTTCTCAATAGAAATGGAAATTCCGATAAACAATTTTCTAAACTAGCTAATCCTAACCCCCGATTCGAGCCTTTAGTTGAATATCCAACACTTTGAAGTTCATAAAGTGGTGGTAAATTTTTCCGACAGGAATTTTCAACAGTCAACTGAATATCAGTATCATTTTGCTTAACCCCTATATTTAACTCTCCTCCACCTAAAAAAGCTAGTTCTTCAAGTGCATTGTCCAGAATAATCCCCAAACCTCGAATCAGATTGGATAAGTAGGATTCCGAAAATACTATATTATCGTCAATTTCTATTACCAAATGCACAGATTTTGAATCTATTGTTCCTAGTTTCGCATACAGTAAGCTTTTTAGTGGAACACTCGTTAATCTTTCTAACGCAGAGAGGTTATATGCAAGTGTCGAGAGTTGTCTGCTTGGTTTTTCTATATATTCTTCAAAGTATTTTGAAATTTCGTCAATTTCACCTTTTTGAATTACCAACTCCATTCCAAGACAAAGATTTTGAAAATCATGCTTAAAATTTCGGATTTGTTGGGCGTTTTTTGCTAGTTCTTGATAGTAAATTTTACTGTTTTCCATCTCTACTTTTTCTTGCGCTACTTTTGTTCGATCTAAAATTGTTCGCTGTGCAAAAAATAAAACTACCAACAGAAACAGGAAGACCGCACATAACGCTGCAATTATTGTGATTCTCAGAAGGTTTCCCGATTCAGCTGCGTTAATTCCCGGTAAATCATTAAGCCAAATACTATATAAAAAACCAATTAATGCTAACATAGCGATTATAATCTTCACTATTTCTGTATCCACATACTTTTCATAAAACCATACCTCTAGCTTAGATAGAGAAAACTGGAAGAATACATAAAACCCAGCTTGAAATATAACTATCATCCACCATTCCATTTTCATTGAAAGAATAGAAATTATGGGAGATACAATAATCTGCAATGCCAAATTATTTAAGAAGAATGTTGCAGAGTAAATAAATGCCGTGATGAGATCACGTTCTGAAGATAATAGGAAAACAAAGATAAGTAAAAATGTAGCAATTGTTCCAACCACTGGAAAAGTGTAATTTTGAAAAATAAAAATACCAATAAAAACAGCTAACAAAAAAAATGGATGCTTCTTCTTTCTACTATTCAGTAGAAATGGAAGAACCGGAATTGTGGAGCAAAACGATAAGAACAAATAGTTCATGCCTTCACCTACTTTTTTACTATAACAAAATTATACTACGATTCGTGGAGACGAATATCCTCCAAAACCAGACGAACAGCCCCGTCCAGTATTTAATATATTGCTGGTTTGATACACTTTGAATAAAGAGAAAGGAGGAAAAAAATTGAAAACTGTGTTATTTACCTTAGCTTGCTCCTTAATGATAGGACCAGGTGTACTTGTGAACAATGGTGAGGAGGTGATACAAACAAATCAAGCTATTGAAGGAACTGCATTATACTCTTACAGATTCCCTTCAATCCCTCCCAAAAAATTTGCTGGTAAGACACTACTCTACTATGAGTACATTAGCTCCGGAAAATACTATATTGGTTGGTACAGCTAATTCTGTCACTCTCATTTTATAATTCCACATATGATAAATTCTTTTGAAGAGAAAATTATCCTGACGAAAATAACTATGGCATTTTCGCTCTAACCAGTCTTCTCTATGAGATGAGACAAGACAAATTGTATTCTTTGCTGTTGGATGCTCAAATACTTCGGGCTTAATTGTCGATTCTAGCAAAATAGCTAATTCACAAGATAAACATCGAGTTGATAGGGATGATTTGATTAACAATGCGTTAGTCCCAATTACTAGTCAGATGCAATGTACAAGCAGGATTCAGATCTATTATCAACACCAAAGAATAAATTTTCCCCGTACAAATTTTTTTGTTATTTTACCTTCTCTACTCTCATACTATCTTTAAACATAGTATACAATCAGACTACTTTAAAGAAAAATTTTATTCTTGAAAAACTAAAACATCCGAAAATAATTTTTCTAGTAGTTTATTTTCTCAATGCAAAGTCTAAGTGAATGCGAATAGATCTGGGAAAGTAAGTTTATTAGACAGAAACTAGCGCCAAATTTATCTGGAGGTGAGAACTCCAAAGGTACTAAATTTATTCTAATTAGCAATAAGACGCTTTACCTTAGTTGTTACTAACAAATTTTACTCGATTAACTGTAATATGCAATAACAGAAATGTATTCAAGTATAGTTGTTAAAAAAATAATAAGGTGGTTAAACTATGAAAATCTTTAAATTGCTGTTATGCCGGCTGTTGGTTTAGGGGCTGTATTGTGCTTTGGTAATCCGGTTAGCGCTGAAGAGATATCTACTCACTCAACGGCACAAATTACTATGGAAAAAGTATCTCCTTATGTATTTCAAACTACGTATACTTCATCACCCACCGATCTTTCCAAAGGCATTTTGAAAATAAAACGATTATCGAATATGATTTCACTGATGCCAAATTTTTAGATAAAAACCAAAACGAAGTTGATAAGAAAACTGTATTAGAAACAATGATTCCTGTGTCAAAATCAAGTCGTGGAGCTAGTACATCTGGTGGTTCATGGCAGAGTGGGTCAGGTTACGCAATATGTAATGGAATGAAAGTGTCTGCCACTGAAGGAGCAATTGGAATTCAGGCTTCTTATAAAGTAGATTTTCAGCATACTCAGCAGGGTTACGATAAACTCAATAGGGTTTATAGCGCTCTTGTGAATGGAATTGGTTCATGGACTTGGTTAAGTAATGGGGTCTTTAGAGGAACTGAAACAGCTACTTATTCAGCATATGGTGGTATAAAAGGCCAATGGTATGTGGCCCCTGGACTTGGGCTTATTCCGGGAACTTCAACTAAATATTGCTACTTTAGAGTAGGAAACGATAGATATTGGCTGGATTATAATTTTAAATAATAGGTCGGAGGTTGGATTATGGCGAAAGTAGCGATATATTCAGGAATTTTAGCTAATTTAATTATTTTGGGAAGTTTAGTTGCTTTAGTAGTTACTAATATAAAACTACTAATCAGTGTTAATGATTTAAAGAAAGAACTTAAAAAAAGACCTTCTAAAAACGACGAATAGCTTATCCCATACGGTATTACAATCAAAGGATTAGATGCACATAATCTTTTGATTGTAATACTAATTTGAAAAATATTAATTTTAGAAAGTTTCTGTAGCCAACCGAACGATACATTTTTTTTCAAGTCTAGGAGACACACTCATAACTTTATCTAAATAAGTATTTTTACTATTTATTAAAAGCTCAAAGGTAAGCATCAAACAAAATTATAATAAAAAAGGAGATTTAAAATGAAAAAATTTATTGCTTCTTCATTAGTAGCTTTAAGCTTGCTTTCCGTGGGTAGTGCTAGCTATGCTGCAACTTCAACTGATGTGGTACCACCTACCCCACGAATTAAAGTGGCGATTGTTGAAGATTACTACACGGTAACTCAGTATAGTGATGGCTCCTACAGTTCGAAACGTGATAAGACAACTCGGGAATTACGATATAATACTAGCTTTGTTCGGACGGGATACAACAACATTAGTCGTACTCCTAATGGATCGTCTATCATCTGGAGACGCCAAAATACTTACAACGTTTGGTAAGATGAAAAAATGGCTTCGATATATTTTCGAAGTCATTTTTGGTTTTATCACTTGAAATACGGGAGGAAAGTAAATGCTAACTGTCCATAATCTTACAGTGAACTATAAGAAACAAAGTATTCTAACTCAGTTGGATTTTTCGATTGAAGGGAGTGAAGTAGTGGGATTAGTCGCTCCCAATGGCACTGGTAAAACAACATTACTAAAAAGTCTCGTCGGCCTGCTTCCACGACTAGATGGAACACTGACGATTGATGAAACAATTGAATTAGCGAATCAACGAGAGAAGTATTTAAAACAAATCTTTTTTCTGGAAAGTGCCCAAAATCTTTATCCTGATTTAACAGTAAAGCAACATCTAGAAATGACCAAAGAACTTTGGCACTCTACTATTCTACTTTCAGAGACATTAGCCCTTTTTCAAATTGCATCCTTTCAAGATATGAAAGTCCGGAACCTTTCTCTTGGAATGAAGCAACAACTATTACTTTCTTTATACTGTATTAGTGATGCTCATTTATTGTTCTTTGACGAGCCCTTGAATGGACTTGATCCTACAAACACACAACTCTTTAATTCTTTTATTAAGAAGCTTGCCAAACAGAATAAAGCCATCATTATGTCTTCTCACAATCTGGAAAGTGTGGCTGCACTTTGTACACGGGTTGTCTTTTTACATGATGGAAAGCTCGTGGAACTATCTGATACATCTGACAGTCTTCAAGAAAAATACAATGATTTATTCGGTGTTCCAGGAGGATTCGACTATGAAAATTGAGAGTTGGAAAATAAATAAATGGTTTGTCCTCCTTCTTACACTCGTCTTCATTCTTGTAGGAATTTCCCCGCTCATTCAGGATCAGACGAAGCAAGCAGATTTAACCAGCCAAAAGATTAATTATATCAAAGAAAATCGTGAGCTTCTTCAGGCTGCAATTGACTCCATGAAGGAACAGAGTGCTCCTGAGGATTTAATCAAAGCTTCCGAAGATGAATTACAGGCCTATCAACAAATTCTGACCGGTGTTCGAATGCACGATGAAAAACAGTTACTCTCAGGAGAGTCTGCGGTAGCTAAAATTCAACTGGAAAAAGCTGAAAAAGGAAACTTAATTGGTGCAACGATTCCCGAATTGAAACGAAACTATGAAGAACTGCGCTTTTTTCAATCCTCAGATATAAAATGGATTGATCCCTTTTATACGGCTGATTTACCTGCAAGCAATTTTTTATTTGCAACCTTTTTAGAAATCCCCTATCCCTTACTTCTTAGTTTAGGTGCTTTGTTAATTGCCTTATTCTGTAGCTATGAACATCGCAAGAAAACGAACGATTTTTTAAGGAGCACACCCCAAAGTATGTTGAAAATTATGAGTAACAAGACCGGTTTACTTTTGATTGCTTTAGCGAGCTTGTTGATAGTGGGTACAGCTGGTATTTTTGCAATTACTGCCGTAAAAAATGGAGTGGGCAATCTAAATTATCCGATTTTTTACCTTAATCAAAATGAAATTGTCCAACAAACTACTATTATTCAATATATAACACTCCTATTAGCTTGCACCTTACTTTTCTTTTTCCTGCTAATTTTGATTGGGTACTTGCTTCAATACTTTTTCAAACAATTTATTCCAATTTTTTTATGTTTAGAAATTCTGATTCTACCTTTAGCTCTTGGAAACTTGTCTGACTTTCTTCCAGCAACAGTCGCAAAATTTCTTCCGACAAGCTACTGGGATTTCCCGAGATTGTTGGTTGGCACCACTCCCTTTTCCTCTGCTGGGATTACGCTTGAAAAAGGTTTATTGATCCTCGCTGTATTAATTCTTATTTTCTTGACAAGTAACCTCTTTTTGGCAAAAAAACTAGCCAAAGGTAGGATTGCGTCATGAAATGGGAATGGCAAAAGTTTCGATCAAAAAAATTGAATTTCTCACCAATCTTGTTGTTCTTGATCCTACTTCTTATTCCTTTGATTTTTCAGTTCAGCAGTTCCCAAGAAAACCGCGATGTACAAGAAATCATCGATGCCCAATCTACAAAAACAGATCTAGAAGCCGAAATTGACCGCTTAACGAAACAAGAGGGGAATCCCACCAGAATTGCTACCCTGACAAAAAAAGTTGAAATGTATCGAGCGCTTCTTAGAGCTTTGGAAAACGGCGATGATAAGAAAGCTTTACAGGCTCAAAGCGAGATTGCACAAGAAGATTATCAAGAAATGATTGCTTCAGGGCAGACTGGTGAACAAGTCAAGGAGCAAAAACTCCTTAGTGCTAAATTGAAATACTTTTCGAATCATCAGATAGCATTAATTGAACCATTGCATACCCAAAAACTGCCATTAATTAACTATTTTGTCTTTTTTATTCAACTAATTCCCTACTCGACTCTTTGGTTAATGGCCCTTCTGTTTCTCTGTAAATACTTTACCGACGAACAAACAGATACTGCTAGTGTGTGGATATGGCTCGCTCCGCAAAAACCAGTTACTCTTTTCTTCAAGAAGATGATCCTTTACTTTGCCTTTCTATGTGTGAGCTTTGTTTTTCCACTGCTTGTTGTTTCAGTCATTGTTAGTATTTTCTCGGGAATTGGGATGAAGGAATATCCATTATTCTTTTTAGGCGAAACAGGTGAAATCGTTATGAAGACCGCTTTTAATTATCTGATTGAGTATGTCATTGGAACAATTCTCTTGTATCTACTTCTTACTGTTCTTTGCGCAACACTCTCGCTCGTCTTCGAAAAATTCACAATTACCTTTGCCGTTAGTTTATGTTTGATAACTCTGGGACAACTATTCTTGAAAGACCAACACAATATTTTGAATTTACCAGAAATTATCTCTACTTGTAGTAGGAACGAATTTTTGAAGCGAATACTAATGTTAGTCCTATTAATTTCCTGCTCAATTTGTGTATTCTTTGTTCTTATTAGAGTGAAAGAAAAAGGAAAATCCTTTATACCTTAGCAAATCACCCCGTTAGTAACACGGGGGTACCGAACTCATTGAAAATCCCTCTGAGGGTTGCTACAAAAGGCTTCACAAGCATTCTTCAAAGATTCGATTTTCGTCAAAATTAGCTAAATAGAAAAGCAAAAGACGTGTGAACGGACCGGCTGCCAGCGGCAGAGCCGAGTTCGTTTACACGTCTTTTTTGTGTTTTCTCAAAAAAGAAATTTTTTCGAAATGAGGTGATTAAGAAGCAAATAGTTTAAGAATCTCTTACAAGTTAATTTAATTGCCTGTTGTTTCGAAAAATTGCCCTACTCAGATTGTAGTAGTAATGGAAGGGAAATCATCCACAAAGAAAATTATGAGAAATTCCACATTTTTTGGAAAATAGGGGGTTCCAAATTGTTCTTGTTAGTGAAGGGAGGAAATTTTATGCAACTGATTCGTGCACCCACTCTACTTTGTTTCAACCAATTAAAACAAAGACTAAATTCAAAATCAAAGGAGAAATACACATGTCAAAAAAATTAATGATCCAAAAAGGAACCAGTATCTCACTAAACGATTCAGAAACTGTCAATCTAGCCAGTCTACGTTTCGATCTCAAACAATTCAAACTCCCGCAACGTTTTGTTGTCGCCAAAAGTGATATTCAAATGCGGATGGAACGTGAACAGAACCATGTGGGCGAACGTGTAGAAACCGGGCTAATGACCCTCACCTTCAAAGTCTATGATCGGGCTTTTGTCGAACTGGTTCTGAATAACGGCGGAACAGAACTCGGCTCCCCAATCACCATTGTGGTCGAGCATCAAGAAGAATTACCCATTTTAGATAACTATGAAGACGGCGAGTTGATCCCCATTCGTTTTAATGGTTTAAATGTCTATCCCCGAAAAATTCAGAAAAAATCATTTGTGGGAGAAGGTCAACCAATGATTGACACCTGGCAATTTGCAGCATTGAAAATCAGTGCCACCTCCTATCAACTAGGAGAAGTGAATGAACCAAACACACCGGCAAAGTAACGAATGTCTGATCGATTTTCTACGTTTTTCATTACCGGATGCTTCAATGGAAAAAGTTGCGGACTTATTGGGAATTGCCCTTTCTGACTTCACTTCGGAAAAGAAAGGGAGCCCTTTTCCCACTTACGATTCTCACTATTCCTTTGCAGATATTATCATTCACCAAAGTGACCACCACAACAATCTGTTAGTAAACTTATCAGGTCAAGGGTGTCGCCAATATGAAGAATATATGTCTAGTGTGGAGGGTTGGCATTGGCAGAAATTCTTAGCCACCATTCTAAAAGCCAAAGGAACCATTACTCGTACCGATTTGGCAATGGATTTATTTGATGGCTCTTCCCCTCCTGTGTCTACCTTGCAAAAATACGTGAAGAACGGCCAACTCAGCTCTCAAAGTCGCCACTTTCGGGAAGTAAACAGTGGTCAACTACAGGAAGGCATTCTGACTGGTCATACGCTTTATATTGGCGCTCAGCCGCAACTACTGCGGATTTATGACAAAAAGCAAGAAATCCGAGATAAAACGGGGGAAATTGCCCAAGTCAACGAGTGGGTTCGCTGGGAACTGGAATTAACCGATCAGAAAGCTCGGCAAGCCGTAGAAAAGCTTGCGAAAGGGATACCACTCAACACGGTAATTCGCGGCATTTTAGCTTCCCACTACAGCTTCAAGACCAAACCCAAAGGCCCCGTCAATTATCACAACAAAGCTCGTTGGTCGAACATGAAATGGTGGGATAAATTTGTGGGGGGTATTCCCAAAATCCCCTTACGTGTAGTTCGTGAAAAGCCAACCTTTTCCAAGAAAAAAGCATGGTTAGAAAATGCCACTTCGAAATCGCTCGCCATGATTTATGAAACTTTTCTACAAGCCTATGGATCAGAACAAGCAGAAGTCTATTTGAGAGAATTACTAGCCACAGGAAAAGAAAAATTCACTGAAACAGATCAGACCTTTATCGAACAAAAAATACTGGAATTGGAAAATGAAGATTCTTACTAAGTGAGGTGAAATTGATGGCAGCATTCATTGATAAAAATGAACTAATGGAACAGGGATATCCAAAACATACGGCACAAAATATCATTAGACAATCAAAAGAAATCATGGTACAACGAGGATATCCATTCTATATGAACAAGCGCGTTGGTCGCGTGCCAAAAGAAGTTGTTGAATCCATTCTAGGTTGTGAACTAGAGTCGGAGGAAAACAGCAATGGCTAAAACGAAATATGCAGGAGTTTATGTAGATAAAGAAAATCAGTTTTACTATGAAACAGAGCTAGGCACCGATCGTATAACAGGAAAAAGACTGCGCAAAAAAGGCAGAACGGACCAATCTGGAAAAAAGTTCACGTCTGCTCACGCAGCCTACAAAGAATTGATTAGAATAAAGAGAGAATATCATCAAGTCCAAAAATATGCAAACTACCATCTAACCTATGGTGAATTCATGGATAAGGTCTATATCCCGGCATACAAAACAGATGTAGAAGAAAGTACTTTTTCAGTCCGAAAAAAGACCTTAGAAAATATCCGTGACCGCTTTTCAGACAAACCTTTACGCGAAATCAATGTAGAAGATGTACAATCCTATCGAACCTGGCTACTAACCGAAAAGAATTCTGGTGGTGCGGGTTATTCTCAAAGTTATGCTAGTCTGATTTTCGGTATGTTCAGAAAAAGCTTAGATATGGCTGTGACTATGCAATATCTTGAGAGTAATATTTCAAAACGTGTGAAGGCTATCCCCAAAGGAAAATGCAATGTTGCTTATTGGACAAAAGATGAATTCGAAAAAGTGATTGCAACTATTTGCATCGATGATTTTTACGAGCATTTGTGTTTTGTCATGCTGTGGGTGTATTACATGACAGGAGTGCGTGTAAATGAAGGCACGGCTTTGTGGTGGG
Organism: Enterococcus diestrammenae; assembly: GCF_049384045.1. Classification (NCBI taxonomy): domain Bacteria; kingdom Bacillati; phylum Bacillota; class Bacilli; order Lactobacillales; family Enterococcaceae; genus Enterococcus; species Enterococcus diestrammenae. The sequence goes on along the minus strand of NZ_JBMRGR010000014.1, from coordinate 40,763 downwards.
ATGACATTGATTTTAGGAACAAACGTCTTAGAGTCCACCATATGCTAGTTACACGAAGTCGCACAGACTGGGATCGTAATGATTACACGAAGACAGATGATGGTAAGCGCACAATTGTCTTAGATGATGATACTCTTGCAATTCTAGCAGCTTGGAAAAAGCGTCAAAGCCAAGTAGGAATTCATGATTTTGTCTTCTCATATGATGGACTTCCAATGATTAAGTCCACTATTGGAAGAATCATTGAGCGTTATGCAAACTTTGCCGGTGTTCATAAAATCCAAGCAAAGGGATTACGGCATTCTCATGCTTCATTCCTAATCAATGAGTTCAATGTTTCAGTATTAGTCCTTTCCAAACGAATGGGTCATTCAAGCCCTGAAATCACACTAAAACATTATTCCCATATGTGGTCGGGTGCAGATGAAGGTATCGCAAAGGAAATGTCCGGTAGTATCAAGATTCAAACTGCTAAAAAGACAAAGATTGCTTTTAACGGGAATCAAACCATAAAAAAATAAGAATAATCTAGTTTCCCGCCAGAATCCCCGCCAAGAAATATACAACGTGCTAGAAACATTGATTTAACAGTGTTTTAAGCTCACCTGTAACATTGGAATGGGAATAAAGAGCCAACAGAATATGGAAGGGGAATCCCGATAAATCAACATTCTTCAATAGCTAAAAGACTTGATTTTCATTAAAAATAAGATGGTTCCCTACCATTTTCCCTACCAAAAAACCCTTGTCAGATTAACGGCTGACAAGGGCTTTTTCTTTTGTTCACTACTTTTTAGGGCTAATTAGCTCAACTTTTTTTCAAGCAACTGAAAATACTTTAATAGTTGTTCCTAACATACTTCAACACTTTCCCCCACTAAGTAGAGCTTCATTTTCGAAGTAAAAAGAAGCTCATGTTGCAAATACTTGTCATCATAGGCGGTGATTTCATCTTCTGCAACGCTCCCGTAGCCGTCATCTGTAACAAAATCATCCGTATTAGCAAATTTGTACTGTAAGCAATCATACCGAAAAGAAAATTTCTGTATATTTTTCCATTTAATAATATAGTCAATATCTTCATAAGGATTACGTAAATACAGATTGACTTCTATTACTAGATTTGCTAATTCTTCTACTTCTATCTTTACTAATCGATAGTCATGAAGAGAATTATCTTTTAGAAAATGATATGAAGTACCCAAACGTTTAGATAATTGTTCTAAATTTTTATAATAACCTTCGATATCCCAGTGTTCATCATTAACAAAATATTCCATTTATAGGTATTCTCCTTATCTAAATGAATACTAAGAAAAACGCGCCCCAACTAGCTATTGCAGAAGCAGCAAAAATTGCAAAGCCAACTACAGCAATAAATATTCCAATTGCAATTACAATATCAGCCGTTTTCTTCATATTTAATTTTCGAGCTTTAATTTTCGAACGAGCTGCATTCATACTTTTTAAATCTTTTTGAGCCTTTTTATAATCATTTAGCCCTTTAATCAAGTGTTGCGAACTTTAACGGAAATCAAGCAGTAAAAATCTAACCCTACCATTTCCCTACCAAATTGAAGAACAGGCTGGAAAAACACTGGTATAATAGCTTTTTAACGAAGCTACTCATATTGAGTGGGAATAAAAAACCAACAGCAAACGATTGATATTCTCTATAAAACAATCTTCTTTAAACAGAACCCCCTTGTTAGCGCAGCAGCGACCAAGGGGGTTCTATTTATTTTTTTCTGCACTATACCTTCTCAATAAAATGATTTTGCGAATTCTGCCAGTATTTATCATATATCCACCCATTATTCCCATAAAAGTTCATTTGATACAGACGAAAGATCACAGGAAGATTCTTTGGCTGCCACTGTTCCTCATAAGAGTAGCAATAAGTCATCCCAATTTGTTTCATAACACTACCACTACGAGGATTTAAAACATCATGAGTTGCCGTGATATAAGGTAGACCATCTGCTTTCAATTGTTCAACAAGAGCCATAGCCGCTTCGGTAACTATTCCTTGGTGCCAAAATTCTTGACGTAGTCCATAACCAAAATCATAAGGTTCCTCCATCGCTACATTGATATAACCAATGGGAGAATCGTCAGTTTTTAAACAAATAGCATAAGCATATCCCCAATCTTGTTGGTACTGCTTTTGATACCTTTCCTGATAGAAGCTTTTCACTTCTTCCAATGTTTCTAACGGATACCAGGGTAAAAAGCGATTGACATTAGGATCTCTAAGAATTTGAAATAAGTCCTCTAAATCTACCTCGGTAAACTTTCTTAAAATGAGACGCTTCGTCGTAATCCGTGGTGTATTCTTTGGCTTGGTTATTTTTTCAGTTCCTTTCTAGCAAAATCCAGCATCATCTTATTCACAATGGGCGACTATTACTTTTAAAAGTACTCTCTATAAAGGCGATGGTCTATTCCTCGGGGGCTTGTTCATACTCAATTAGATCCCCTGGCTGACAGTCCAAGACGCGGCATAAGGCTTCTAGCGTCGAAAAGCGGATAGCTGTAACTTTGCCATTTTTTAATTTGGATAGATTGACATTGGTAATCCCGACTTCATCCGCTAACTCTTTCAGAGAAATTTTGCGATCTGCCATTACCCTATCTAGTCGAATAATTAAGGGCATTTTTTCTCCTCCTTACACCACATCTTCATTGAACTCCTGCAGGGACAGCCCATATTGAAAGACTTGTGCCACCACCAGTAAAATTAAGCCAATAATCAAATCATAACCAAAACCAATCGTAATTTGGATATCACCAGAAACTAGCGAGTAGACAATGGGATATAAAATCACGGGTAACACACCTAAAAGGCAAAACAGATAAGCAATTTTTCTTAGTTTTCTTGCTTTATCAAAAGTAAAGGGTGTGTCACCTTGAGACAAGTCGTTAAAAAGCGCGCTTATTTTGAAATTGGCGATAGAAACCAGAATAAAAGTGGGAATACTCACAATGAGTGCTACCGTATTACGTATTTTTTCATAATCGACTTCTGTCCGCACGATACCATTAATCCCATTATTTGTAGCGCTATAACTATAAAAGGTAATCATATCCGGATGATAGTCGATAGAAAAACTATCACTTAGAAAATACCCCAAAAGACAAGCCACTATTAAGATTAGACCGAACACCCCAGCAACGAAAAACAACATCCCCAACAAACGCGTCAAACGCAAATAACTCTTCGTTTTCATCTAACTCCCCCCTGTCTTATTCTACACTTCAATTATAAGGGCTGACTTTCTCATTAGCAATAATTTATTATCGAAAAACGATAATAAATTGTCGTAAAAATAGAAATTGACAAGCATGAACCATTTATATGAGTAGTCGTTTGTAACTAAATAAACGGCAAACAGACACACAAATCTTGCAAGTCCGATTTGTGTGTCTAATGATTTCAATTTAAATGTTTCCTTTCCTCTGCCTCAGCATTCCACTAGTTGGCCGTATTATCGTATTTCAGCTCTTTTCTACATCAAACCCTTCAACCATATTCTGATAACTTAAATACAGTGGTGTAAAGCGATTGTCATGCTTTTTGCTCCAAGGTTTTGGTTTGCCGCAAAAATGCAAAATCGCGGTATGCTTCATGACCCAGTGAATATCCCGTTTATTGAGACTCCGAGTGAGATACTTGGCATACATCCGAGCGTCGTAATTCCACTTTTCCTCATCAACCAATAAGGCATATTTGCCATACAAATAATTCAAAATATCTTGATCAGGTAAAACCAAGTAAGCCGCATGCTTCTCAATCACCTGGCTGATATCTTCCCACTTGATTTTGGCCCGAGCTTGCTCCAGATTCAATAACATCACTCCAGAATTATAATACACATGATCCAAATCTAGCCGGACTTTATTCAATGGCGTGGCTAAATCCAGCAACCCGGCATGGGTACACGCCGCTAGCAAGTAATCCGTCACATCCGTCTCCCATAGTTCCTGCAAAGAATTGATTACTAAGATATCTGGGTCAAGATACAGCACTTTCGTCAACTCTTTAGGTAAGATCTCCCCCGCCAATAGTCGAAAATACATTTCTTTAGGATAACGGGCCACAGTTGGCGCACTTTCCCATTGACTACCATCGACTTTTATTGGACAAAATGCAAAACCCAAATGGTCACAAAAAGCCTGAATATTTGCCAAACTGGCAGCTGAAATGCGCTCATGGACGAGCCATACCCGAAAAGCTTGCTTAGGATTATTCAACTGAATCGAAAATAAGGCAACTTTCAAAGGTTTCAAGTAGCCTTCATCTAAAGTAAAAAGTAATTCTATTTGATTGGTCATCGTCTTCTCCTCGTAAGGTGTTAGTGAGTAATTGCTTACACTGTATTATCATATAAAAGAGAAGTTTTGGGAACCTTTCCGTATCCAGTAGCTTGCCCTTAGCAACTGCTTATCAATAAAAAATTTGCTCCAATGAACTACATCCTTTCTGATTTTTGAGCGCCAGAACCTGCTGATTTGGCAATAGTAGTGATACTGAAAAACCTAATAAATACTTAATTACAGACGCACAAAGAAGCTAGCCATTTCCACAGCTAGCTTCTTTTAACAACCGCTAATTTTAAATTGCTACTTAGAGTCTACTGCATCCTCCGTTTGCTATAAAAACGCTCATCCATGAAAGATAAAAATACCACCAACAGTAACAGTCCCAGCGAGAGTAGGACATTCTGGCTGGAAAGAGGGCGTAATTTGAAAATCGGTGCGAATAAAAAGGCTAATCCATACAAGAATCGGCGTTCATTGCGCGACAATTTGGGATCCGCTGGGTGGCCAAATAAGCCAATCCGGATCACTTTTTGTTTAACTAAGTAGCGCCAGAAAGCAACTATCCCTACAATTACCACTACCAATGCTAGCTTTGCCCATCGATGCTGGTATTGCTGATGAAATAACATTTCCGCTCCAACCAAAAGACCATACAACACCGCCAAGCTTCTCCCCTGTTTATTCACTTTTGTCATTTGCTCCCCCCCAAGTTATTTCCTGCTAACAAAGGGAACATAACACGAGATTGTTTATATGTATGCGCTCTCATTAGTTTTCTCCGACAAAAACTGGAATCTGTCGTAAAGACTGTAAAAATCGCTAAAGCAGCCTTCAAATCATAATCAGTGAAAATTTCACCAATTCCCTACTGCTTGCTATAGACAACCCTAGTCCACTGGTCCAAAATAGAGACATCAAAACAGTCAGGAGCCCATCATGGAAGATTTTCAAACCGCCCGTAAGTACGCGGCAGCGATTACCTTAAGTAAAAAATTAACCCGGCGTAATTTTCAGCCCGTGATTTGTGCCACTCTCGCCGAAGCCAAAGAACATGCGCTACAAGCTATCGACCCTACCAAAACAGTCGGTTTCGGTGGTTCGCTGACAGTGACCGCCTCAGGACTGATCCCTGCCTTATATGAACGGGGTCAAAAAATCATTGATCGCGAACGGACCACCACACCAGAAGCCCGTCATCAGGTGATGCGGCAAGCCTTGACCGCCGATTACTTTTTGACGAGTATCAATGGCATCGCGGAAACTGGCGAACTGGTGAACGTGGACAATATCGGCAACCGTGTCGCCGCCCTCACTTTTGGTCCGGAAAAAGTCCTCGCTTTTGTCAGCATGAACAAAGTCTATGGCAACTTAGAAACCACCCTAGAGAGGGTCCGTAATCAAACCGCCCCCTTAAATTCTTGGCGGCTAAATCTAAAAGACACCCCCTGCATCAAAACGGGTAACTGTGGCAACTGCCTCAAACCAGAGTGTATCTGCAATACTATCGCCATTACTCGGCGTTCACCGGTCCCAGAGCGGATTGTGATTTATTTGATTTTGGAGGATGCGGGGATTTAATAGAAGTATAACTACCCAATAATATATTACCTATTCAAAACTTAGAAAAATAAACATGGTGAACCTTGTTATATTTAAGGCATAGAGTAAATTGGAAATGGCAGGTAGGAATAAGTAATAATTTTCTTTTTAACCCAATCAAAAAAATTATCAAGCTTATTAATAAATAGATTGAGGCCATTAGTCTACTTGAGCTTTATATATGTCCTATTGTATTAGACAATTTCCTCTTATCTAATAAAAGCCACTCAATATGACTGAAGAATAATCATATCAAGCGGCTTAATCAAACTAACGTCACACCACAGCTTTATTTCTATATATTTTTTATTTAGTGCTAGCCTCCTTAAAATCTCTTTCGATTAAATTAGACTTTAGTATTCCTTCACCCATTCCAAGCTTATTTCCTTTAAGTAAATACTTTTTAAGATTTTTCTGGAGAGAAGTATTTTCTGGGAGTTGTGAAACCTCAACGTTCGACCCCTGATAAACCCACTTTCGATAATCCTCAATATCAATATCAGAAATTATAGTAAAATCATTATAAAAATCACAAATTTTAGAGTTCTTTGGAAGTAGTCTAACTAAATTTGGGGAAAGTAACCAAGAAGTACACTTTACTTTAGACCTACTAAATGACGGAAAAAACTTTGAAATAAAGTAACATAATTTTTGATAAGAAAGATAACGATCTTTTCTCTCTAGGGAAGCATTCTGTGGTACATGAAGACTAATTTCATTATTTTTAAATTCATATTCAAAGCTGCCAATTCTAAATTCCTTTAAGTCTAACTGGCGTATACTCCATAACATGTCATACATATCATATTCTATCTTACCTTGATAATAGTGGATGATTCTCCCATAAAAACTCATTGTATCGATATAAGTTACTTGAGGAATTTGTTTTTGAATATAAAGAGATTGAACATACCAAGACTTTTTCAAAAACATATATGCAATAATTACTTTCTCTTCATTTTCAGTATTAGATTCAAAAAAAGCATCTTGATAAAGAGTCTTCAATCTCGCGGGGTCATCACAAATAGCTATTAAAAAAGCTAAATCTAGCATATCCTCTTCTATCGAGGATTTTAGCCTTTCATCTATTCCAACAAATAGCTTAAGCAAATCACTATTATTCAAAATTTTTGCAAGATAGTCTTCAAAACTAAGCATTCTTTTTACCGACATAAACTTCAAACATTCTATTCCAAGGAAATAGAACTTTAATTTCATCCACTGTAATTGGAACATCCAAATTAGAAAAGTATTTTTCCCAACATTGAGTTAGCAACTCATACGTTTTATCAATGACAAGGGATTGTTTATCTTTTAAATCAAAATAGGTTAAATCCCATTTAGATAAATAATTTTGGGCAATTTCGCCGCGGATAATTGGCTGGTAAAATAAATCATCACACAATGTTAAAAATAAATTTTCATTTCGTAAATTTTGATTATTAAATAATCCAAAAATACCCTCAGCTAATGCACTACCTAGAGCATTACAATTTGTATTCCAACCTCGATACGATAGTATATTTGACCATAATCTAGGTCTGTTACTAAGCAGTTCCAAAAGCTGTAAATCACCACCATTAGAAAATGATTTATCACAGATAGCAATTGGAATTTTTTTCTTGCAAATATCAGTAATTTCTTCAACAAAATAAGGAATATTACGATTTCGATCAAAAGATAGGTCTCTATGTGTTAATTGCATTGAGCTTTCCATCATTTTCTTACCTGGAGTATTATACGCCAAGACAAAATCGGCTTCATTTATATCACATGTCAATCTTGATCCCGTCACAAGAACATGTGATTTCAAGCTTTCAGCTATTTCCCGATCTTCGAATGTTGGTACAATACTAGGTCCATTAACTGAAGAGTAAGTAACATATATTTTAGGCGTACTATTATTAATTTGATTAATACCTCTAGCAAGCAATTCATAACCTACTTCATCCGCTCCAGGATATACGAGAATACACTGTGATAGGCCCTTTTCACGATTTTTGGATAAATAACTGATTGATCCATCGCTGTAAAACCATACTGATGTGAATCATCTTGTGGAATAACCATGAAATCAATTACTCCATTTTCAACTAATTCTATTAATTCTAGCGTTAAGTCTTTATTGAATTTACGTCGTGTAACGAAATCGTTTAAATCATTTTCACCGATTTTTCGTTTTAAACTAATTACTTCGTCGCTTGCAGTTTGATCAAGTTCACCTCTAGCACCTTTATCTAATAAGACGCCCAAATTAAAAATATTCAATCCATTATGCTCATAGTAATCTGGCTCCTCATCAGAACTATTATATTGTGGCGTACGCATAATCATATTTGATAAGAAAATAGTAATATTGGGATACTTTGATTTTACTTTTTTTAGTTTATTAAGAAAAACTAATTTGTCTGTTTGATCAAAATGGTGAAGCCGTGATGGAATCAATCCACCATACATCATAGTTTCTGTCGATAAAATAAGAATATCTCCATCTTCAATATTATCAAAAATAAAGTTCCAAAGTTTTACTGTATCTGCTGGCTTCTTCTTTTCTCCGAGTAAATCAATTGTGGGTGATTCAACTTGGATATTCTCAATAGAATGCACAGCTCTTAATGGATACTGATAATTGCATGGTCTTTCATCAATAGGAATATAAAGTATTTTCATTTTTTTACCTCTTATAATTTATTTACACTTGGAATTTCTGAATAAAAATTGGCTGCCAAAATTCCATCAAGATTAGTATACCAATCACTGTAGGGCAAAAGTTTTTCATGAAGTTCCGGTATTTTCTGATCTCCTTCTGATATTAAATATTGTTCGATACTACGACGAGCATTTATTAAATTTCCAATCATACCATAGTAACGTCGATTTATAACTTCCCAACCATTTATACGATAGCTCTCTGTCCAAAGGCGATGATGTGTCTGCTCATACGTCATATACAGTTCTATTAGTTCGTTGACCTTAGATAAGTCTCTTTCTAACATTGTTTGGTTATTTGACTGATAATGCAGGTGAATTTCATTACCTAGCTGTGCTTTCAATACTAGGATTTTCGATAATAACAAAAAATGTTCATAAATAGTTGAGCTAAGATTTAGTTCACTCAACTTCTTATTTAGTTTCTGATAATGTTCTGTGAGAGAATACTCTTTGATATTTTCATCGTACAAGCCCATTAGAATGTCCTGATACAAGATAACTTTACTAATAGATGAACTATAGGGATTATTTACACTAACTCCTGGAGTTTGATCAAATTGATCTAATAACTGATAAAATTCTGCAGATTCAGCTTGAAAAAGCTCAAAGTTTTTAGATACTGACTCAAAATCAATCTGCGATTCAAACTGAGCATCTGCAAATAGCTGTAATCCTAAATAAGAAGTTTGAATGGGGGTTTCAGCACCATCATCAAACCATATGGTCGCCATCACATGTTGTATACTCATCTCTTTACAAGCTTGGATTGCAGCAATAGTATTCGTAAACATACGGCCATAGTTTGGAGCAATCCCATTAAAAGTCCAAATTCCCCCTGCAAAATATATAGATTCAGACATTTTCAAATGTTTTTTTATAATATTTTTATAATCATCAACATTATCATGATAATAATCCCAATAAACTATTGTTAAGTCAGGTATCATTTTTGAAAAAGAATCACTGATTTCAACATTATTATCATAATAATCACCTGTTGGTGATAATACACGTAATAGCATATCACTCCAAATAAGTGGCTTTTTACCATATTTCTTTACAATTTTTACTACCAATTTCAAATGCTCTAGAAAAAGTTGTTCCTGAGAACAGTAAGAATGCTTTTTTAAAAATTCTCCTCTACCTAAATTCAGTGCTTCATCCATTCCTATATGGATTCGTTCAGATTTAAAACATTTACTGATAGTTCCTATCATTTGATCAATCAATTGATAGGTTTCTTCACCATGTACCATTAATGATGTTTCTGTATCTTTTACATTATGAAAATCATGCCATTTTAGTGGACGTTCTAAATGAGAAAGAGTTTGAATTGCAGGTACCAATTCAATACCCAACCCTTGTGCATAATTATCAAGTTCACATAAATCTTCTGAAGAAAATCGTCCTCTTAGATACCCAAAGTACGGTTGATTCTCTAAAGTATAGGTATCCTCCAAATACAGAAAACATGTATCATACCCAAGTGAAGCAAGCCTACATAAAAATTTTTTTAACTCAGGAACTTTCATAACAGCATTTCTTGACAAATCTAAAGATAGAGACAATTCTTTGAAATTCCGTGACTCTTCAAATGATTGATCCTGCATTCTTAGGAGCCGAGTCAACCCTCTAAAACAGGATGATATGTTCGAGGCTGTTAGAAAATATTTATTGTTTCGTCTTTTATACTGATAACCTATTAAATTATTATCTAGGGTAATTACTAATTCAATAGAATCTTCTGTTAAACTATTCTGTTTTTCAGCACCTAAATACTTCAAGACTTCAGCAATACCATCTTCTAAAATTTCACTAGATGCATAACTAATAAAAACTTTTTTCATTAAAAATTATCCTTTCGTCGCTCCGGATACACCCTCAACAAAATACTTTTGAGTAAAAATAAATACGATAATAATTGGTATTACAGAAATAACCGTACCTGCAGCAATCCATCCAAAATTATAAGAAAACTGTCCGTTTAATAAAGTTAAAGCTGCTGCTAGTGGGTATTTATCAGTATCATTTAAGACAATCATGGGCCACAAGAAATCATTCCAGTTTGCCATAAATTGAAATAATACGACAACAGCAAGAGTTGGTTTCATCATAGGCATTATTAGTTTTAAGAAAATTGTCATTTCACTTGCCCCATCCATTTTTCCTGATTCTCTAATCGAATCAGGAATCGAAAGAAATCCTTGACGCATTAAAAAAATATTGAAAACAGATACAGCTGAAGGTAAAATCACCCCGATAAAGGAATTAACTAAACCAAGATTGGTAATTGTTATATAGTTTACAATCATTCCTGCAGCAGCCGGAATAATCATCGTTGCAACAATAGCATTAAAGATTAAACCTTTACCCTTAAATTTCATTTTTGCCAAAGGGTATGCTGTTAAACTTGATAAAAAAGCATTACACATTACGCAAATCAACGTAATAATCACTGTATTTAAAATATATTTTCCAAAATCCATAAATTCCATAACTTCGCTATAGTTTTTCAGACCCAAGTTTTCAATTCGCAAATTATTTGGAAAATCGTAGACATTAGTACCTGGAAGGACTGACGAAAAAAAGAGCCATAGAAAAGGACCCACCATTAGTAATCCGACAATCATTAGGAAGAAATACAATATAATTTTTTTCGAAATTTTTTTCATCTTAATACATTCCTTCCTCAGCCTTTTTATTATATTTAAAAATTACAATACTTAATAGAATTACAATGACACTCACTATTAACCCTAAAGCCGCAGAATAACCAAAATCAAATTTTTCGAAACCATTTTTATAAATATACAAACTACTAGTCATCGTACTATTTGCTGGCCCACCTTTAGTTAAAACAAACGGTTCATCAAAGACTCGTAAAGCACCCATCAAACTCATGAGTGAGCACAGTACAATTTGCGGCCTCAATAACGGCATTGTTATTTTAAAGAAGGCTTGAACTTTCGTAGCACCATCCATTTCTGCTGCTTCTATTAACTCACCTGGAATAGACTGCAATCCAGCTAAATAAATCATCATATAATAACCTAACCCTTTCCATAGGGTAATGAACATTAACGTTGCAAGAGCCGTTTGCTTATTAGTTAGCCAACCAATATTTTCACTAATTACTCCCGTCATCTTTAACATAGCATTAATAAGGCCGTTTGAACTCAATAACCAACTCCAAATGATAGAAACAGCAACTGTAGAAGTAACTACCGGAATATAATAAAGTGTCCTAAAAAGTTTAATACCTCTAATTTTTTGATTAACCATATTCGCTAAGAGCATTGAGAAAATCTGCATAATTGGTACTATTAATACATAAATCAGGGAATTTACTAATGACATAATAAAGTCAGGATCGGAAAAAGCTTTTTTAAAATTCGCCAAGCCAACAAAAGCTGGCTCGGCAATAACAGAATAGTTAGTAAATGCAAGTGGCAAACTATAAATAATCGGCCAAAATACAAATAACATTAGAAGTACAATACCCGGAAGTAAGAATAACCACGCAGTTCGAGATTCACGATTGATATGTTTTCTTTTTAAATGACTCATATTTTCAGACAAAGTATTCTGAGTTTTCATATGTTTCCTCTTCTTATTTAAGTTTTTCATTAACAGCATCAACAGTTCTATTCAGTTCTGATTGAACATCCGCACCATTTAGTAAAATATTCTGCATTCCTTTATTAATTTCATCAAATAGCTCAACATCCAATGCCAATTCGTTCGCTTTATCAAGACTATTTGCTGATGCTACTTTCGCATCGTCTTCCAAAGAACCATTGCTTTCAGTAAAGAAACTATCCTTAACTGTTTCTTTTGTGGATGGTAATGTATTCGCGACTTTTGAGAATGCTAGTTGCTCTTCTGCATTTGTAACATAATTTACAAATTTGTATGCTAAATCCTTATTATTAGATTTTTCAGGGACGGTTAAAAACATACTTGATGAAAGTGTATGTGAATATGGAACAGGAACAGCAAGAGTATTTTCATAAACATCAGGTGCGGCGGTTTTTAATGCATTAATAAATGTTGTTCCATTAATAACTGATCCTAATTGTTCAGATGCAAACATCTGAACTTGTGCATCAATTGTAGAAGCATCTTTTGGTGCAACACCATCTTCAATCATTTTTTTATAATCTGTTAAAACTTCAATAGCTTCAGAGCTATTAAAAACCGCTTTAGTATGATCATCATTCAAAACTTTTACACCATTTGTTACTAGTGTATCCCTTACATCTGGGACGGCTGTAGTGGCATATTTCCCGCTTTTTTCATGTAATTCATTTGCCCAATCAATATAGTCTTCGAAATTTGTTGGTAAATTTTCAGCCGACATTTTTGCATCTTCAAGAATACTTTTATTAACAAACATTACTGGACAAGTTGTATACCAAGGTACAGCAAGAGTTTGATCTTTAAATTTAGGAGCATCATATATTCCCTCAAAAAATGAATTTTTTTGATTATCGCTTAAATAATCATCAGCATTTGAAAGAGCTGCTTTCGATCCCATTGACAATGCCATTTCCGCATTTAAATTAACAATATCGGGAACATCATTACTTGAAATAGAAGTTAGCAATTTATTCTTCAATGTATCGTATGGATAATCTTTCCAAACAACTTTATATCCCTTATTCTCTTTTTCAAAATTATTAATAACCTCATTAAAGTAATCGTTAAAGGTTGGCTGTAGTGAAATTGTCCAAAATTCAATTTCTTTGTCACCTTTAGCATCTCCTTTTTTTCATTTGATGATGAACATCCCGAGAAGATACCTAACATTAGTAATGATGCACCTGCTAATACAACTTTTTTCATAAGTTTCACTTTAATCATCCTCCAATAATTTTTAACCGCTTCCATCTAGCGTTGGATTTATACTAGCATAATATAATTTTTATTTCAATATTTTTATTGCGATATTTTTTATATAAAAATATAATTATTACTTAAAATAAAATTATTGAAATAATTATTATCGTGTGCTATTTTATTGCTAAATAGTATTAGTTGGAGGCAACTTATGTTAAAAAATCAGTTAAAAAATCAGTTGATAGTATCTTGTCAAGCTCTTGAAAATGAGCCGCTTCATAGCAGCTTTATTATGGGACGAATGGCTTTGGCAGCGACACAAGCTGGAGCTGGCGGGATTCGAGCCAATTCTGTTAATGATATTGAAGAAATAAAACACATCACTAATTTACCTATAATTGGTATAATAAAAAAAGATTATCCAAACTCAAATGTCTACATCACTCCAACAAAAAAAGAAATTGACTGTTTAGCTCATTGTGATGTAGAAATAATTGCACTTGATGCAACAAAGCAAGAAAGACCATCTGAATCGCTAGAGAAACTTGTCCAATATACACGTGAAAACTATCCAAATATTCTGCTTATGGCGGATATTTCAACAATAGAGGAAGGCATTTACGCTGAGAAGTTAGGATTTGATTTTATCGGTACTACACTTCATGGTTATACCACATACACTAAAGGTCAAAATATTGCTGATAATGAGTTTTCCTTTTTAAAAAACTTAGTAACTGCTGTTAATGTGCCTGTAATTGCAGAAGGAAAGATTAATACTCCTGAAAAAGCTCAAAAGGCTTTGGCAAACGGTGCGCATTGTGTTGTAGTAGGTGGCGCAATTACACGACCACAAGAAATTGCAAAAAAATTTCATGATGCATTATTAGTATTCGGAGGTAAATCATGAACTATCTTTGCTTCGATATTGGGGGAACTAATATCAAATATGCGGTAGTCTCTAATAACTTTCATTATCTACAAGAAGTACAGGAAGTTCCTACAGAAAAAACAAAAAAAGATAATAATATTTTGAATCAAATAATTGCAATCACTAATTTTGAAAAACAGAAGTATCTATTAGAAGGGGTTTGCATATCTAGTTCTGGTGTGATTGACCCTAAGCATGGTTCAATTAAGTCTGCGGGACAAACAATTCCTGGATATACAGGAACAAAGGTTGCTACAGAAGTATGGGAACAGTGTTCTCTTCCATGCACAATTGAAAACGATGTAAACTGTGCTTTATTAGCGGAAATGTCATATTTAAACGACAAATATAGAAATGTTTTTTGTTTAACAGTTGGAACCGGAATAGGCGGAGCATGCGTTATTGATCGAAAACTCTATACTGGCAATACAGGTTATGCCGGAGAAATTGGATACTTACCAATCAATAACAATCTAAATTATCAAGATATTGCGTGTACTAAATCACTTATTGATTCTATTAACTCAGAACTAAACCTTAACCTAACAAATGGGCGTGAAGTTCTAGCGAATTTAGAGTCAAACCACAAAATTGAACCTATTATAGATGACTGGCTTAAAAATATCGCCTCTGGTATTCTTATGATACAATATATACTTGCTCCAGATTTGATCATTATTGGGGGAGGTATATTTATGAACAATCAATTATTTATAAATAAACTTCAAAATATAGTAGATAATTCCTTAGAAAAAAGCTTTAAAACACATATTTCACTTTCGCTTGCAAAATTTGGTAATAATGCTGGACTAATTGGTGCACTCATATACTTTTTACACAAGAAAGGCATAAAATAGATGGATATTCTTAAACTAATTGAACAGAAATTTAACTATCTTGCTCCTAAAGAACGCAGTATTGGTATGTTTATTCTTGAAAACCCAGATAAAACTCAGTCAATGACAATCAATCAATTAGCAAGTGAAACAAATACATCAATAGGTTCTATTACTCGATTTTGTAAGAAAATGGAATGTAAAAATTACGCAGACCTTAAAATTAAGCTAGCAATGACTACGGCTTATCTTAATAATGAAAAAATGTATGATAAAGAGATCCATAATACATTAGATGAAGTTAGCTCCTATTACAAAGAAGTTATCGAAAATAACATCAGATCAATCAATGAAACTGATATCTTAAAATTAATCAAATTAATTAACCAATCTGATCATATATATATATTCGGTCTAGGGAGTTCTGCACTTACAGCTACTGAACTCAAAACCCGATTAATGCGAATGGGTTTAAATGTTCATACATGTATCGAACCTGATACTATGCGCATTACAACAAGTTTGCTGAACCCAAATGATCTTGTCATTGCTATTTCGAATTCCGGTGAGAGTAAAGATATCGTCAATGCTGTTATTGCAGCTAAAGAAAAAAAAGCTAGCGTCGTATCGTTTACAAGTTTTATCGATAGTCCTTTAACAAGGAATAGTGATTTCTTTCTTCTCGTTTATAATTCTCTATTTTTAAATAAAGAAAATTTTATTAACTCTCAATTTTCATTAATGTATTTAATTGATGTTATATCTATTTATCTATTACAAAATCAGTCATATGCTCTATCTATGAAAAAGACTATTAATGCTGTGCTTGAAAAAAATGAGATTAATCGATAACACTTTCATACAAAATATCTTCAAATAAAGTAAAACTATCCTTTAATTGGTAGTATCTTTCTTTATTTGAGGTCGATATTTTGGTGTACACTTCCTGATAAAGAACGTCTAGTTGCCAATCCCCGCCACCTTTGCTATCCTAAAAGAAAAACAGAAACGCATGTTCGTATATTTGTGTGAACAAAGGAGGCTCGCAATGCATACCAAGCGCTACAAGACCATTCTTTCACCGAAAAATGGGCTCAATCTATATCGTGGTTGTAGCCATGGCTGTATTTATTGTGATAGTCGCAGTGTTTGTTATCAAATGGACCATGGGTTTGAGGATATCGAGGTCAAAGAGGATGCCATTGCCATTTTGCGTCAGCAATTGCAGAAAAAGCGCCAGGCTTGCATGATCTCTACTGGCGCCATGACTGATCCTTATCTACATTTGGAGGAAAAATTACGATTGACCCGACAATCCTTGGAACTAGTAGAAGAATTGGGTTTCGGCGTCGCACTCTTGACAAAATCCGAGCGGGTGCTAGCCGATATCGATTTACTCCAACGCATCAACAATAAGACAAAAGCTGTCGTCCAAGTCACCTTGACCACCAGTGAAGATAGGTTAGCCAAAAAAATCGAACCTCGTGTATCTGTCACCTCCCAACGAATCCGCGTACTAGCAGAGTGTCAAAAGCGGGGAATTCCCACGGTTGTTTGGTTAGGACCGCTTTTGCCTTTTCTGACAGATACAGAGGAAAATCTCCGTGCCTTACTAGTAGCTTGTCATGAAACGGGCGTCAAAGGGATTATCAACTTTGGCTTCGGTGTCACGTTACGAGAAGGCAACCGAGAATATTTTTACCAGCAGTTGGATCGTTTATTTCCCGGTGTCAAACAACGTTACATCCAACATTTTGGCAACCGGTACGAGTGCAGCAGCCCAAACAACCAACAGTTGATGCAGGTCTATCATCAGCTATGTGAAGCATACGGCATTATGCACCACAATGAAGCAGTGTTTCGTTATTTGCAGACCTTCGAGCCAGAAAATCAACAGCTGTCATTATTTTAAGTCTTTGCAAGAACCGCTAGTTTGCGGTTCTTTTTTTAGAAATGGTATACAGTGAAAACTGACACAAACAACGAAGGTCCTGCTCGCTTTTACCCAAGCGAAGCAGGACCACTTTTTATTTTCCTAAAAAGACTGGTACAATAACAAGGTAAAGGAGGACTACCGATGGAAATTCAACTCACCCCTTTTGTCAGGAACTACTTTTCAAATCCCGACGAGCAAAAACAATTGTTCGACTTTATCCAGATAAAATTACCCATCTACGTCACTAGCCATTCATCAAAAATTAAGCTTGTGAGGCAAGGGGTCGCCCTCTATGAACTAAAAATTCGCGTAGGACGAGATTTTTATCGGCTAGCCTATACCTATCAAAAAGAGACAATCGTCGCTTGCTACCTGACAAAAACCTTGCAAAAAGTCCGTTTTGATAAAGAAGTCAACAAATACTTAAAGGAGCAACCATGAAGACGATTACCAAACAAACGGCCCTCCGCTTTGTCAAACAGCAACTAAAACACGCCACCACTGTCAGCATCACCCTACTCACCCACAAAAAGGATCGACAAGTGACTATTGAAAAACAAGGAGACCTGTTTCAAATAACAGAAAATGGCTATAAAAAGGAAACCTACACCGATTTAACTGAACAATCTGCCCTCAAACTATTCAAAAAATTGCTAGCCACCGAATTTCCTCGCAGCCATCAGCTTTACTGTCAAATCACTAGCTTGAGGGTATAACAAAAACGCCATCCCCTTTTTACTAAAGAAAATAGGGTGGCGTTTTTCCTTGCCACTTCTACTCTTGTGGCGACTTGCGCTTATCCTTCACGCGCACCACCACGCGAAATTGCCGCTCGGGATGGTTGTCCATCTTGGCCATCTGAATCCGGGCTTCAAAAATATCCGTGTGGCCAAAATACAAAAACGTAGTGAATAGTTGGTTTTTGCCCGCTGGAATATACCCCAGCTTTTTATGTTTGTAATAAATCGCCACAGCATCGGCATCGTGTGGATTGTCCGGCTCACTCACTAAAGTTACCGGCGTCCCTAGTTTTAATTCATCAATCACATCCAACCCGTCATAGTAAGCAAAACCCGCAATGTGAAAGTCCATAAAATAACGACTAGGCTCAAAGCGTTGTTTCCGCATTGAGTCAAACACTTCTTCGGCTTCAAATTCGACCCCCATTTGTTTCCCTTCTTTCTAGCTACTTGTTATCTCAAGTATAGCAAACACCCCATCATTTGCCCAACTTTGTTATACTATAGAAGAAAGATGACTGTAGGAAAGCCTGCACCATCGAGACTAGTAAAGGATGTGTTTTCCATGACTAAACCCATCGTCGCTTTTATGTACGATTTTGATCGAACGTTATGTACCAAAGACATGCAAGAATATTCCTTCATCCCCGAGCTAGGGGTGGACGCCGCCTCCTTTTGGCAAGAAGTCGCCAATTTGGCTGAAACAGAAAACATGGAGCGCATCATTTCATATATGTATTATATGATCAAATCCGCTACTGCACAAGGACTGCCTATCCGCCGGCAAGACTTCGTAGAGATGGGCCGGGACGTGGAGCTATTTCCGGGGGTAGAGAGCTGGTTTTCCCGGATGAACGCTCTGGGGGAACGTCTTGGCTTGCAAATCGAGCACTACATTATTTCCAGTGGTTTGACAGAGATTATCGAAGGCACGCCGATTCACGGAGAGTTCAAGAAAATCTACGCTTGCGAATTTCACTACGATCAAAATGGCGCAGCAGACTGGCCGGCTTTGACGGTCAACTACACCAATAAGACCCAGTTTTTGTTCCGCATTAACAAAGGGGTCCTCCCAATGACCGAAGACGAACCGCTAAATGAATTTGTCGAAGATCGTAACCGCCGGATTCCTTTTCGCAATATGATCTACATCGGTGACGGGATGACTGATGTGCCCTGCATGAAGTTAGTCAAAATCAACGGTGGCCAATCCATCGCCGTCTACACCGAACGGCAGCGAGTCAGTAGCCTGTTGACTAACCGCCGCGTGGATTTCATTGCACCAGCGGATTATCGTCCCGGTAGTCGCATTGACGAAATCTGCACGACGATTTTAGAAAAGATGGCGCTAGTGAATAAATTGGTTGATCTAAACCATCAACAGCGAGATAGTGAAAGCGTCCAAGCAGATAGCCTGTATTGAAGGAATTTTTAATTAACTTTGTAAACAAAGATGACAAGGCTCTCTGTTCCATATCTAGAGAGTCTTGTCATTTTTGGTTTGCGATAGTCTTTCATCAATATTGATAGACTATTTTTTAATAATAATCCGTGTTACTTCAGAACTTATTTCAAATTTTCCGGCCTCATAATTTTCTATTGTTTTTTCAGATTGGCTTCGAGGGTTGCTTCTATCAATAAGGATTTCAGTTTGCTCAATCCCTTCGATTTTTACTTTATATTTTTCTCCTAACCACTCGAAATAAATATCAGCTTTTATATTTCCATTATGATCGTAAACTACTTGATGCAGTTCTTTTTCCAACTCAGGTTCGAATATTCGAATTGTAACATTATCTGCATAATCATAAACAGCTTGATTATCAACGCATCCTTCAACGATAATACTGTTTGGCCTTGCTAATAGAGGGAGATGGAAATAATCATATGCTTCAGAATACCACTTACCTCCATTATATTTTTTACCAGTCAGATAGTCTGTCCAAATTCCAGAGTTAGTTTCAGGAACATAAAAACTGACATTCCCCTCTTCATTGAAAATTGGTGCGACTAGTAGGTTACTACCCAGCATATACTGCCGATCTAACGTATGCGTACCTAGGTCTTCAGGAAATTCTAAAAACATCGCCCGCATCATTGGAATTCCGGCTTGTGAAGTATAGACTGATTCAGCTTGGAGATAGGGCATTAACCGCATTTTTAGTTTCGTAAATACCCTCGCAACATCTACCGCTTCTTCTCCATATTGCCATGGAACCTTATATTCCCAACTGCCATGATACCTGCTATGAGAAGACAGCAACCCAAACTGGGTCCACCGTTTATATAAATCAGGATTAGCGCCTGCCTCAAATCCTGATATGTCATGGCTCCAATACCCAAAGCCACCTAACCCAAAGGATAATCCAGCTCGCAAAGATTCTGCCATAGATGGGTAATCTGAAGTACTATCTCCACCCCAATGAACGGGCATTTGTTGAGAACCTACTGTCGCGGAACGAGCAAATACAACAGCTTCTTCTTTACCCTTTTCTTGCACCAACAAATCATATACCACCTTATTGTACAAGTAGGAATAATAGTTATGCATTTTCTCTGGATTTGAGCCATCATGATAAACAACATTTACTGGGATTCGTTCACCAAAATCTGTTTTAAAACAATCCACACCCATATCTAATAATTTTTTCAAATATGATTGATACCATGTAACAGCTTTCGGATTAGTAAAATCTACTACAGCCATTCCAGCTTGCCATCTATCCCATTGCCAAACATCACCATTCTCTTTCTTTAAGAAGTAACCATTTTTCATTCCTTCATCAAAAAGTGGTGATTTTTGCCCAATATATGGATTAATCCAAACACATATTTTCAAGCCTTTTTTCTTCAATCTGCGTAACATTGCAACCGGTTCCGGGAAAGTTCGTTCATCCCATTCAAAATTACACCATTCATATTCTTTCATCCACAAACAGTCAAAATGAAAAACTTCCAGCGGAATATCTCTTTCTAGCATACCATCAACAAAAGATGTTACTGTTTCTTCATCATAATTAGTTAAGAAAGAAGTGCTTAACCATAAGCCAAATGACCACGCAGGCGGCAAAGAAGGTTTTCCTGTCAAATCCGTATACCGCTCAATAACCTCTTTAGCGTTAGCACCACCTATGACATAGTATTCTAATGCTTGCCCAGGTACACTAAACTGCACTTTAGATACTTTTTCACTGCCTACTTCAAAACTAACTTGACTCGGTGAATTTACAAAAACGCCATATCCCTTATTGCTCAGGTAAAAAGGAATATTTTTATAGGCTTGTTCCGTACCAGTACCACCATCAGCATTCCATATATCAACCGTTTGACCATTTTTAACAAAATTTGTAAAACGTTCGCCTAGCCCATAAATATTTTCACCGACATCAATACTTAATTGATCACTTACGTGCGTAATTTTTTCTGGATCTATAACTAAGGCTTTACTTTTAGGGAAGTTTTGGGTGATTAGATTTCCCTGGTAATAGAACTTACAATTTAATTCTTTTCCTTTTGAAATAACTACTTCAAGATTTCCAGAACTAAATCTGTACTCCTCCTGATTGTCACTAATTTTAGGAGTAATTTCTGTTGTATACAGTTTAAAATTAGGAGCCTTCTCTTGAGTACCTTTATAATTGTATAATTTTATACCAACAATATTCTCCCGTGGAGTAAATACTTCCATAGTGAGTAAACCACCATCTAATGTTGCTCCCTTATGAGAAACATAACTATACGGAAGATAAAAAATCAACTTATCTTCTTCGGCTTTTACATCATATACGTGTACTGCATACTTTACTTCATATTCTGGCCTAATCAGCCAGCCACCATCACTATACTTCATTTATGCACGCTTCTTTCATTTTTATTAATTTAACCTTTAACAGCTCCACCGGTGATACCCTCAACATAATATTTTTGTAGTTTCATAAATAGAAGGGTTATTGGTATAGCTATCAAGACGCACCCTGCAGCAAAGGACATATAATTTGAATTTGCACTCGAACGAGTCATCATCGAGAAAAGACCAATTGCGACAGTATATTTCTCCACATTATCCCCCATTATTACTTTTGCAAAAATAAAATCCATCCAAGGAGCGATAAAAGCCATTAGCATCGTGTAAACAATAATTGGTTTAGATAACGGTATAGTTATATGAATAAAAATATCAAATTTTGTAGCACCGTCAATCATAGCCGATTCATCTAATGAACGCGGAATCGTATCAAAGAATCCTTTAGCAATATAGAAACCGAGGGCTGCTCCGGATGAATAAACTAAAATCAATGCAAATAAACTTTGAGTTAAGTTCATTGCTTTTAAAATATAATAAACGGCAATCATACTCATAAATCCAGGGAACATATTTAGTACGAGTGCTATTTTTAATATTTTTTTCCGAAATCGAAAACGTAGTCTTGATAACGTATATGCCATTGCTATAGTAATAATAGTGCTCAAGATACATGAAATTACTGAAACAAACAAAGTGTTGAAAAACCACGTTGCAAATGGATAATTATCATTTTGAAACAAGTTTTGATAATTACTCAAGGTAAAACTTTTGGGAACAATGTATGAAACAAATCGTCCCCCTTCTGAACGAAATGAAGTTAGAACGATCCAAGCAATTGGAAAAAGCCAAATCAACGCAATTATCGTTAATAACGTCTGATCAAGAAAGTTCTTTTTTTTCATTTATAACTCCCCCTCAAATTTAAACGCATTTGATCTCGTGTATAAAATTAATGAAAAAATCGCGCTAAAGACGAACGTTAAAATACCAATTACAGAAGCCAAATTATAATCTGATTTCTCAACGGTTAACTTATATAACCATGTCACTAACAAATCGGTACTTCCCGCTCCATAATAATTACTGTTAGCAGGACCGCCAGCAGTCAAAAGATAAATCACATTAAAATTATTAATATTCCCAATGAACTGTTGAATTAAATTGGGTGTCATTACAAATATTATTTGGGGTAAAGTTATCTTTTGAAAGATTTGAAACGAAGTAGCGCCATCAATTTTTGCTGCTTCAATCTGATCTTGAGGTAAATTCATAATTACGCCAGTAGATATTAGCATATACACTGGTATCCCAATCCACATATTAATAAAGATAACGAAGATTTTCGCTATTAATGGATCCGTCAAAAATGGAATAGGATTCTGAATTATCCCTAAACTTAGTAGACCTTCATTAATAGGACCAGATGAATGAAATAGATTACTCATAATTAGTAATGAAACAAATTGCGGAACTGCGATAGTCAATACAAATATGCCACGATAAAACTTTTTCCCTTGGATAGTTTTCTTTTGAATAAACATCGCTAGTAAAATTCCAAAGATAAAACAAGTTATCGTTGCACAAGTAGCCCAAATAATTGTCCAAACTAAAACTGGTAGAAATGTTTCCGACATTCTTCCTGTTAAAACATTTCCAAAATTACTAAATCCTACCCAAGAAAATAAGTTCTTAGGTGGCAAGTGGGTATGATCAAAACTTGTGAAGGCGATAGTAATCATATAAATCAAAGGTGTTACTGTAAAAAGGATAACGGCTAAACTAGGAATACTAAGTAATGTTAGATGAAAGCGCTCATCTAATAGACTTTTTAACTCATCTCTAAAAGTTGGTATTGGCTTATTTTCTTCCTTTAATTGAACCAAATGCTTTAAACTAGAAACGTAGCTTCTATAGAGAAAGGCAAAGACAACGACAACTATTAGCGCAACTAATCCATAGATTAATATCAACATCGAATTGTCTCCGGCAACAAGAACTTCAATCCCTAATGACTCATCCATCTCCCATCCTTGCTGGCGAGTTCCTAAATGTTGTAATCCCAGAATATTTTGAACTCCAGATGTACCTAAGAAAAACAGAAATAAACACTCTAAACCTAAAAATAATAATCCTTTGACAACTTGACGATTCATAATATGAAAGATTCCCATAATTGGGAATCCTAAAACATATAAAGCCTTATTTTTATCTTTATGTTGTATCATCTTCGCATCTACCATCTTTATTCACACCCAGTCTTATTTAGAAATATCAACTACAAACTGATCTAATTTAGCTTGAACATCATCTTTAGCAATTTTTCCTGAATAGGCATCATTAATTAGAGGACTACATTGCGAGAAAAATGTAGATACTTCTGGAATCTTAGGCATAACAACAGAATGATCTTCTTGAGACATAATCGACACGGCTTTTGCTACAGGATCATTTTTAACAGCATCCGATTCTTGAACTTTTTGATTGCTAGGAATAATCCCTGTTAATTCAAAACGCTTCAGCTGATTTTCTTCGTTAACCAAGAAATTTGAAAGTTCCATCGCATCAACAGGAGCTTTCGTGCTAGAGTTTACTACAAAAAGCTTTACACCTTGAAATGCATACATCTGTTTTGAACCACTTCCAAAGTCAGCAGTTGGGTACGGTACTACCCCTAAATCATCGCCCATACCTTTTAAATCCTTTTTGTTCCATGGACCACCAATTGCTGCTGCAATTTTTCCATCCAACATACTACTAACCATGTCATCTTTTACATGAACAACATTAGGATTATTTTTTAAATCAATAATCCAATTTAGCGTTTCAACTCCGTTAGCATCATTAAACGTTGTTCCCTCTGGATCTTCTCCAGTTTCTCCATACAACAAAGAACCATTTCCTACAAAGAAGGGTGCTACTTGATAATCAGAAACTGACTCTGCCAAATTAATACCAATCTTTGCTTTATCGGTAATTTTTTCGAAAGATGTCAAGTCTTCTTCAGATAACATAGACCGATTATAATAAAGGACACAAGTTTCCACTCCATATGGATAGCCATATAACTCATCTTGATAAGTAGCACCCTCCATTGATGCTGGAGTCATCTCTTCTTCAAGCACATCGGCAAACTTGGTATTTTTATAAATTGATCCGGACTCTACTAATTGACCTAAATGATCATGTGGAATCATAAAAATATCAGCTGCTGCTTCAGGATCATTCTTAACATTCTCACTTGCTTTCATTGAATCCGATACAACAACTTCAACATCGTAGTCTTTTTCACTATGTTCCTCTTTAAATGCTTCTACCATCTCTTTTGTCTGTGCTACTGATTCTTCATCAACCCAAACTTTTAATGTTACCGTTTTCTCTTTTGAGTCGTTACTGTCATCCGATACCTTTTGAGGCTGTCCACTACCACAACCAGTAGTAATAACTAGCAAAGCTAAACTTAAAACACTAATTGATAACCATTTTTTCATAACTTCCTCCAGTCTTGAAACACTTACGTCTATCTTTTATACTAAAAAAGCACAAAATGTTTTTATAAGCGTTTCCATTTTTGGTTTTTTAATTTATACTCCTTAAGTATAGTGGCAATAAATCGTTTAGCATTTAAAATAATGTCTATATTATATTAAAATCATGTCGCAGGAGAGATGTATGAAAATTAATAATACCAATTCACTTAATACTAAAGAAGCTGTCCAACACGGCACAGCTGATTTTAAATTACAGCTATATCACAATATCGATCATGTTGATAATGGTCTTATTTTTTATAGCCACTGGCATGAGGAAGCCGAAATTCTTTACATTCTAGATGGAGAGATGGAAATAGTAGTTGATAGTATTTCCCTTTTTGTCAAAAAAGGGACTTTCGTTCTAATCCCTCCTAATTTATTACATGGAGCATTTCAGATTTACGGACAACATTGTCATTTTTCATCAATTGTCTTTCATTCCGATTTTATTGACAGTAAAAGCCAAGATCGAATTCAAAAATCACAATTAACTCCTTTTCTAGACAATACATTTCTATCATCTTACATACTAAGCCCTTTTGATTACAACAGTGAAAAAATGAAATCCATTTTCAATGACTTCCATTCCTGTTATTGTGAAGTACACCCTTTTAGAGAACTACTACTTAAAGGATATTTGCTCCAAATGCTTTTTTACTTACTGCAAAAAGAAAAAAAATACGAAATTAAATCTGCAAACATTCACCTACAAGAAAATAGAAAGAAAACGATCCTTAAATACATTGAGGAAAATTATAAAAATCAAATCTCACTGCAAGACTTGTCGCAATCTGTTTCCCTCAGTAAAGAACAATTTTGCCGTTTTTTTAAACATTCATTTAGAACTTCACCTATTCAATATTTAAATCAATATCGAATTAATCGAGCGTGTTTATTACTTGGGAGTACTAATCTATCAGTTATCGATATTGCACTTGAGGTCGGATTTGATAGTAGTAATTATTTCTCTATTGCATTTAAAAAAGCTATTGGTATGACCCCATCTCAATTCAGAAAAACGACACAAAAATAATATCTTTTTGACAGGATTTCAGAGGTTCTCTCTCCTTAATAGACATATACTAACCATATTGAATATTATTTAGGAGGAAGAGAATGAAATTCTTTGTACATGAAAAAGACTATCTAGAATATCACAATGCAGGCGAAACATTACGAATTATTCCTTGGGGAGAAAATAGTTTACGGGTAATTTCTGTTCCAAATGGACCACTTGATTTAAGTTCAAGTGCATTACATGATGTTTCTAACTCAACTGCGACAATTGCCATAGAAGATGAAATTGCAAAAATTACAAATGGAAAAATTTCAGCCACAATTGATACTAGAGGTTGGAATAGCGCTGCCGTAGTTAGATTCTATAATGATAAAGATGAACTTATCCTTCAAGAAATTGATGGTGGTGGGGCCTTAGTTCGCAAAGCACGTGCCTTCAAACCACATATCGGCGGAGATTTTAAGCTCAAAATGAGCTTTGTCAGTGATCCTGAAGAAAAAATTTTTGGTATGGGACAGTACCAACAAAGCATTCTTGACTTAAAAGGATGTACAATGGAATTAGCACATCGTAATTCTCAAGCTTCTATCCCGTTTTATCTCTCAAGCAAAGGATATGGATTCTTCTGGCATAATCCAGCTGTCGGAAATGTTGTCTTTGGTAAAAATCAAACAGAATGGTTAGCTGAAAGTACAACAAAACTAGACTACTGGATTACTGTCGGTGATACTCCAGCTGAGATCGAAACCCAATACAGTATGGTTACTGGTCGCGCTCCGATGATGCCTGAGTATGGCTTAGGATTTTGGCAATGTAAATTAAGGTACTACAGTCAACAAGAAGTTCTTGAAGTAGCCAGAAAGTATTATGAAGAACAAATACCTGTTGATGTCTTTGTTATTGATTATTATCACTGGCCTCGTTGTGGTGATTTTCGTTTTGATGAATCACTCTTTCCAGATCCCAAAGCAATGGTGGATGAATTGCGTTCTTACGGAATGGAAATAATGGTTTCTGTCTGGCCTCAGATTGATTGGCGAAGTGAAAACTTTGAAGAAATGCGCCAACTTGGATTATTAGTTCAAACAGAGCATGGTTTAAATGTGCAAATGTCGTTCCAAGGAAATAACGTTTTTTATGATGCAACCAATCCTAAAGCAAGGGAATATGTCTGGGAAAAATGCAAAAAAAACTATGGTAAATATGGAATCAAACTATTCTGGTTAGATGAAGCAGAACCAGAATTTAGCACATATGATTTTGATAATTATCGATATTTCAAAGGTAGTGTGTTACAACAAGGTAATATTTATCCAAGAGAATATGCAAAAGGGTTCTTTGATGGTCAACAAGCTAGTGGTCAAAATGATATTGTTAACCTCGTTCGCTGTGCTTGGGCAGGTAGTCAACAGTATGGCGCTCTAATTTGGTCTGGCGATATCCAGTCGACTTATCAAGCGTTTCGTGATCAAATAGTAGCAGGATTGCAAATGGGAATCTCAGGAATTCCTTGGTGGACAACTGATATTGGTGGTTTTCATGGAGGAAATATTCATGATGCTAATTTCCAAGAGTTACTCATACGATGGTTCCAATTTGGAACTTTCTGCCCTGTAATGCGTCTTCATGGCAATCGCCTTCCGCGAAAACCAATTTATAAACAAGATGGGGAAGAAACAGAAGGAACTGGTGCTGATAATGAAATTTGGAGTTACGGAGAAGATAATTATCAGATCATGAAGAAGTTTATTAATATCCGTGAAGCAATGAGAGATTATACGCGAGAACTGATGAGACAAGCTCATGAGACTGGCGCTCCTGTAATGCGACCAATGTTTTATGATTTCCCTAAAGATATGCACACTTGGGACTTGAATACACAATATATGTATGGACCAGACATTTTGGTTGCCCCAATTACAGAACCTGGGCAGAATGAAAGAGAGGTCTATCTTCCAGAAGGAAACCAATGGACTTGCGCATCAAATGGAGAAATTTTTGAAGGTGGTCAATTTGTGAATGTTTCTGCAGAGATTGATTCATTACCAATTTTCCTTAAAGATCAGAAACAAAGCTATCTCGTTCATATGATTTAAAAGGGTGGAGGAGAAGTATTCCTCCCCTTCCCAATGCACCCACCGTACGTATGAGTCTCGTATATAATACTACATCTGTATTCTTCACAATTTACTCAGATAATATTTTTAAAGGATTGACCAAACCCGGTCGATCCTTTTTCTTTGTAGTCGACCAATACTAAAGTATCTATCCTTGACTGCCACCTTCGTTTAAACTTGAGATTGTCCACATTCACCTTCAAGACCCACGTAATCCATTGCCTGAGAAAAACTAAGCACAACAAAACTAGCCCTACACCTGAAACGTAGTGACTGTTCTGAACTCTTTGACCTATAACGGTGGTAACCGACTCAGATCTAGTTAAATACCTGACGTTCCCTTTTGAGCGGATACCTAACCTAGATACTGGCACTTTAAGTGAAGAAGCTTTGGAATAGCTTCCAACTTGGATGACAGAGGTTCAGAATCGTTGCTGACTGACACATAAAAACACCAAATAGCTTGAATCCATTATAGGATTTAGGCTATTTGGTATGTAAGTACTATGGTCTTTCCCACACCTCATTATCGCTGATTATGGCTTACGGTTCGCTATGCTGGCCGTAAACACCTACGACTGGACTTTCACCAGCTAGATAAGCACCCCTGCTGCTAACACACCAAAAAAGGTAACAAATGACTACGTAAATACACGACTATTTACTACCTTTTTCAATTTATTTAAAGAACAACTATTCAATCAGACATACAAGCTATTCTTCCTCTTGATTTCCAATGGAAAAACCGTCAAAGCTTTCCCCGTCATAATACTTCAACAAATCATCAAAAGATAACAACGAAGACGTCATTTCTTCTTTTTCCTGTTCCTCTTGTTGGGCAGCTAGTTGCTCTTGGGCGTATTCCTGATAAGCTTCCAATAACGACCGGTAAAGCTCCTGCACCGAATGGCCGGAGCCGGCTAAAAAAG
This sequence comes from Enterococcus diestrammenae, assembly GCF_049384045.1. Taxonomy (NCBI): domain Bacteria; kingdom Bacillati; phylum Bacillota; class Bacilli; order Lactobacillales; family Enterococcaceae; genus Enterococcus; species Enterococcus diestrammenae. The sequence continues at coordinate 11,451 of NZ_JBMRGR010000014.1, read as the reverse complement.
GCAGCTCCCGGATAAACCCTCGATACACAGGGACATTGCCTTCAACTTCTAATGGCATTTCCACTACATTTAAATGTAGTGCCTCAAATTGCTGATTATACATCGTTTTCCTCATTCCTTCAGTCTTTGCCACCGTAATGGAGCCAGGTTTCAATGCGCTTTTCCGGGATGACCCACATCAACAACATCAACCCATTGACCACTAACACCGCCACCGGATGAATCAGCCACCCTAAAAGTAAAGCGAGAACATTCAAAATTAAGGTACGATACATTTTCCGATAGCGATGGAACAAATGTCCGACTGGCGACTGTGTACCATTGACTTTCACCAGAGCAAAGCCTAGTAATAAATAACTAATATCCGCTCCTAAAATAACAAGACCATACAACAATTGTGGAGCGAGGGACACTGGATAGTCCATCACCCAATCCGTAGCAAAGGGAAACAAACTCATCATCAAAATAAACAGATTGTTGGCCCATAGCACTCGGCCATCGACTTTTTTGACAATATTAAAAAGGTGATGGTGGTTGTTCCAATACACTGCTAATGAAGCAAAACTGATCAAGTAAATAAAAAACTGATGCCCCGTCCCTTCAAAGGCGCGCCACGTATCACCATGGGGTTCCCGTAAATCCAAAACCAACAATGTCAGTACGATGGCAATCACGGCATCCGTAAATGCCTCAATTCGTGTTTTCGGCATCTTCCTCACTGTCCTTTTCTATCATAACGTTGGTTTATCCTAGTCTATCTTAAGACTACCCGTGACCTCTTTCAAAGCATCGGGTACCAACTCCATCCCGAGGATAAACTCATCTGGTATTTCTGAATCGTTGGTGATACCTAGCTCTGAAGCATGACGAAAGCCATATTGTTTGTAGTAATTGGGATCTCCTACCAAAAAGACGGCGTCATGGGATAAGGCAACTGCTCTTTCAAAGACTGCCGTCATCAGCTGTCCCCCGATACCTTGATTGCGATAGTCAAACGCCACACACAAAGGGGCCAATAATAAAGCTGCTCGTTGGCCACTTGCGGTGTGAATGACTTGCTTAGTCAACATCACATGCCCCACCAATACGCCCTCAACTTCTGCTACTAGCTCCAATTCAGGAAGATAGTTGTCACTTTTTCTCAAGTTTTCCACGAAGTCTTGCTCCGTCCCATCTGATACTCGCGCCGTTTTAAACGCAGTCTCCACCAATTGATAAATTGCTGGATAGTCCGCCATGGTGGCTTGTCTAATAGTGGTCATCCCCATGCTCTTCCTCTCTCGTTGCGCCTTCATCCATGATCTTATCCAACACCTCTTGTAGGATATCTTCTTTGGTCAACGGTTTGATGGCTTTTGCTAGAAGCTCTTCGTCTACTTGCAAGATGGTGTCCTCCGCCAAATGATTATCGGCGATGAATTCTTCCGATAGTGGCAATAAAATACGATTATCCACTTTCATTAAGCGACGTTTGCGTTTTTTATTCATACTTCCCCACCTTCTCGCGATTGTTTTCGCCAAAGCAAACGGTTTGTTTCTTTGACTGCTTTTCTCCAGTATAGCAAATTTCGATAAAATTCGTTTGTTTCGTCCTTTAGGATCAGAAAACCGGAGGCTGGCTTTTCGGAGAATCTTGCGTATTGCAATAGAATGGGTAAATGCCACGCTAGACTCCTCCTGCACCAGAGTCCATCGTGGCATGTCCGTCTTTGATTACAATTTATGGTGTGGTATTTTCCACTGTTCCTGCCACATTCAAAAACTCACCTGTTTTTGCATCAATGGTAACCGACTGCCATTGACGTTGCCGGAAAAATTTCACTTCCCAGAGAATGGTACCCTCTTCTTCTTCCAATTCAATTTTGCTTAATTGGGTATCGCCAACGACTTGTTTCGCAGCCGTTTTAGCCGCTTCTTCCATGGGGATAATCTCCGTCATCGGTAGTTGCTCTGCTTGCCAGTCTGAATTGTCCTCGAGGTCGCTTTCCACGTGAACCTCGTTTGCAACTGCGTCGATGGTGACCTCATATTCCCCTTTGGCATCCTCGCCTTCAATCTCGTAAACTTTTGTCCGGCTTCCTTGAAAACTGCCATTTGCTTCCCACTGAAAATCAGTAATCACCGCATCTGGGTATTTATCTTGAAAAATAGCCAGCGCTTGTTTGAAATCAACTGCTTGCTCCAAGGAAACTAGCGGATCTGCAGCTTCTCCAGATGAAGCGCTTGTGGCTTGCTCCTTTGACGTTGTCGTCGTTTCCTGACTGCTGCTTGTTGACTCACTTTCTGTGGATTGACCAGTCGTATCCGTAACTACCGAGCGCCCACTAGAACCTACCGAATCCTCGGGTTTCCCCGGCGACTCCTTGGTACAACCAGCCAACAACAGCGCTAGAGCAATAAAACCAAATATCTTTTTCATTTTCATTCCTCCAATTCTGATATTCCACCTACTACTCACCACGAAAAACGGTTTCTGTCTGTGTTTCTGAAAGGGGAATTGCTTTTACCAATCTTTCACTGCTAATCAAAACGATTAACCCAAAAAGCAAGAGATAAAAGGGATATAAACGAATAGAAACGTATTGCACCAACGTACCAAATAGCGGTGGCATAAAGGTCGTCCCCACGTAGGCTGCCGCCATTTGAATGCCGATGACTGATTGGGAATTTTCCTTCCCAAAGTTGGCCGGAGTCGCATGGATAATCGCCGGATAAATCGGGGCCCCGCCAAATCCCAAAACAATCAATCCTGCTAAAGCAAATCCATCACTTTTCAGCGGTAAGAGAATAAATAATGTCCCAAGTAACATAATCAGTGTCCCTAAACGAATGAGTTGCCGGTCTCCCAAGCGATCGGCGATAAAGCCCGAAAGAAAACGCCCAACGGTAATACCTAAGAAAAAGAAGGAACCAAAACGAGCAGCCGTTTCAGGATCAATCCCCCGCGCTTGTACGAGATAGGTACTGGCCCACAGACCGGTCGTTTGTTCCAAAGCACAATACGCCAAAAAGGTCAGCAGCACCAATTTGACCCCCTTCAGCCCCCAAACTTCCTTGAGACTCAGGTGGTTCGCCACAACTTCACCTGTGCCCTTTTTTTGCCTGTGAGCTTGCCACAAGGGTAGGCTGATAAACAAGATTGCCGCGAGTCCCAGCTGCAAAACAGCCACCGCCCGATAGCCCCCTTGCCAGTTGTGCTGATTGGTCAAATAAAAACCCATGATGTAGGGACTAATCGCCGCCCCTACGCCCCAGCAACAGTGGAGCCAACTCATCTGCCGTGAAGAATAGTGCAACGCCACATACAGATTCAATGCTGCATCGACTGCGCCAGCCCCGAGACCATAGGGAATCGCCCAGAGACACAAGAGCCAAAAAGAGCCGCTTAGAGAAAAGCCCACTAGCGCAACCGCAGTCAGTAACACGCTGATTGCCGTCACTAGCCCAGCTACAAATTTGCGAGTTAATCGGTCGGAAAACAAGCTCGAAACAATCGTCCCACCAGAAATAATCATCGTGACAATCCCGGCATAAGATACCGGTACGTCCAAGCCCCCTTGCATCACCGGCCAAGCTGAACCTAATAACGAATCCGGCAAACCGAGACTGATAAAAGCCAGATAAATAATAACCAATAAAAGTGAATACATCCTCTTCCTCGTTTCAGATACTTGATAGTTAGTGATTCAAAATACTTACCACCCCAACAAAATTCCCACGCCATTGTAGACATTGATCAGTAACACGAAAATCAATACGAATTGGTATACTAACCGCACCCGCTTAGCTGAGAGCCGTCCGCTTAAGGTTGCTCCCAAAAAACCGCCGATAATCGCCGCTGGAATGATGTAAAACAACATCGTCAAGTCATAGCGCTCAAAACCGGTGGTGGTCGCAATCGTGACAATTTTAGCCAACTGGGAACAGAGAATCGTAATAATAGAATAGACTGTTGCTTCCTTGATGGCCATCCCAAAACACAGCATCAATAAGGCGACATTGATTGGTCCACCGCCAATACCCAAAAAGCTAGCCAAGAAGCCCAACACTAAGCCCACTAGCAGATGAGCCGAAGCTGTCTTCCAACCAAAACTGTGTTGTCCTTCAGAAACGAACCAGGCAAAACCAATCGTCAGCAGCATAATCACGATTTGCACCAATTGGACAGTCGCTTCTGAGTCCAACCACAGCAAAAGCTTTTCAAATGCCAAATTTCCCATGATGCCTCCAATCACAGCCCCCGCCGAAATCAGCCCGGCGGTTCCCAATTGGATGGTCATGTTTTTTCGTTGCCGTAGTGTCGAGACGATGGACATGGTAAAGACGGCTACCGTAGAATAAAAGGTAATCGCCGCCACCGAATCCACTCCGATCGCATCAAAAATCGGCTTGATGATCACACCACCCCCCATCCCCGAAATGGCGCCGATGGTATTAGCCAAAATAATAATTATTGCATAAAGAAATCCAATCATCGTTTTCCCTCTTTTACCTGTTTCCTTCATTATACGAAACCGCTAGCAGGAAAACTACTATTGGGAAATAAAAAACCGCTTCAGGTACCTATGGGTACCTGAAACGGTTTTTTGGCGTTGATACAAGCGCGGCTAGAATCCTGAAATATACCCCAACTGGTTAAGGAGTAAGACTACCAGTATCGCCAAATTTCCAACAAAAGATAAGACAATTAACGCAAATGAAAAGGTCCAAATCCGGTACCCTCCTCGGTCATAACTTGGTCGCGAACGGCGGCCTTGATAACTAACCAAAGCCAAACTAGTTAGTAAAAATAAAACAACCTGCAATAGTATGGCAACGATTATTGAGTAAGTCGCCGAGGTCACCCCATAGTAGTTAAATAGTCCACCGATACCAGTAAGTATTGCTAAAAATACCATTTTTTATTCATCCTTCCTTTGGTTGTTAGCTATCTGCTCCAAAGACTTTCTTCTTGCCACTATCCTTATTATCTTCCCCTTGCTCCGCCAACAAGCGCTGATCCAATTTAGTCAAAATTTGAGCCAATTGCGCTTTTTCTTCGCTAGACAAGACTTCAAACACAGTAGCCCCTTGATTCCTACGTTGATCCTTCAATTGTTCAGCGATGCCTTGACCGACGGCTGTTAGAGAATAACTATTTCGGCGGCGATCAGCGGGGTCTTGGGCTTTCGTCACCAAGCCTTTTTCCTCCAAACGGCTCAAGACTTCACTCAAGGAAGCCGGGCGAATCCGCAAGCGGCTGGCTAAGTCCTTTTGGCTACTACCTCCATGACGCAATAATAACTGCAACACCCGTTCTTGCCCCGGTGCCACGCCACTGTGACTACTTTCCGCTTTTTCTGATTCCCCCCGAGCTGCTTCTGAGCGGGCCAGCCCCCGCCGGATTTGTCGATTCACCTGTTGGAAGGCATCAAATAATTGCTGCTCTTGTGTCGCCATCTTGTCGCCGCCTTTTTTCTGTACTTGTTTTCCTCAGTGTATAAAAGTTTCTTAACCTCGTCAATTAGTTAGGTACCTTTCTATTTACAAATTTAAGAAATGAGATTATAATAGATAGGTACCTAACTATTGTGGGCGTTTTTGCCTGACCAACTTTTGGAGGCTGGCTCACAAGGAAATAATAAAGGGGGAATTGCCATGGTTCGCATGCGTTTTGATCAACAATCCCAAAAGATGCCGAAATTATCCTGGCCCTTTGTCACTCGTATTTTAAGCTATTTTAAACCGTATCCTTTCCGTCTCTTGGCGGTAATCGTCTTAATTTTAACCAGTTCTGCTTTGGGACTCGTCCCACCACTTTTATTACAAAAGATGATCGATGTCGCTTTGCCGCAAGAAAACCTTAGCTTATTGGCGCTGTTTGTCGGTCTTTCTATGAGCGCGACGATTCTTTTAAACTTAATCAATGTCGGGCAAGGCTACTTAAGCACTTGGATTGCCAAGAAAATCACTTTCCGCATCAAAAATCAGATTTACGACAACTTGGCCCATATGCCGCAAAGCTTTTTTGCTGGTTTGAAAGAAGGGGAAATCCTGACTCGCCTCACCAGCGATGTCGATGGGATTCAACAAGTCTTCCAAACTACCGTCGTCAGTGCGTTGACGAGTATTTTTGTCCTCGGTACCAGTCTTGTCGCTCTTTTTAGTCTCAATCCGATCCTCGCCTTAATTAGTATGGCGACGATTCCCTTATTTATCCTGCCCACCCGCAAAGTCGGCAAACTTCGCTGGCAGATTACCTCCCAAAGCCAGCAGCAACTCAGCCGCCTCAACTCTCATGTGCAAGAAAGCCTCAGCACCGGTGGTAGCATGTTGATGAAGTTATTCACCAATGAAGACAAGGCCTACGATGAATTTGTCGATGTCAACGGCGCAGTCACTCGTCTACAAATCAAAGAAACCTTAGCTGGGCGTTGGTTCCGGATGGCTATGTCAGTCTTTACCACGATTGGGCCAATGCTTGTGTATCTAGTAGGGGGCTTTTTACTCACCAAAGATCAGATTACCATCGGGGGGATTTTGACCTTTGCCACATTGTTAGGGCGGATGTACAATCCCGTCACTCAGCTTTCCAATATTCAAGTGGACTTCATGCGTTCCTTTGCCTTGTTTGACCGGATTTTCGAATACTTGGATTTAACTCCCGAAGACTCTTATTCGCCTGTCGCAACACGAGCGCCTGAGGAAGAACCGCAGATTACCAACGGGGCCATCACCTTCCAACAAGTCAACTTCGGTTATGGTGATCAAACCACCTTGCATGACATCCAGCTCACCATCCCCGCTGGCCAAATGACCGCCATCGTCGGACCAAGTGGTGCTGGCAAGTCCACCTTAACCAACCTTTTGCCCCGACTATATACACCAGACACTGGGCTGATTACCATCGATGGGCAAGATATCAACCAACTCTCCCTCACCACTTTGCGGCAACAAATCGGCATGGTCAGTCAAGAAGCCTTTCTATTCAACACCACCATCCGAGAAAACTTGCTGTATGCCAAACCTGATGCTACGGAGGAAGAACTGGAAGCTGCCGCCAAAGCAGCCTATATCCACGACTTCATCAGCCAGCTACCCCAAGGCTACGATACGCCAGTGGGCAACCGGGGCGTCAAACTTTCTGGTGGCGAAAAGCAACGCCTCGCCATCGCCCGAGTCATCTTGAAAGACCCACAAATCTTGATTCTCGACGAAGCCACCGCAGCACTGGATGCCTTATCAGAACACTACGTTCAAAAAGCGATGGACGATTTGATGCAAGGCCGCACCGCCATCGTCATCGCCCACCGCCTCGCCACCATCGCCAATGCCGATCAGATCGTCGTGATGGACCAAGGCACCATCGCCGAACAAGGCAATCACCAAGAGCTCTTAGCAAAAGGCGGTCTCTATAGCCAACTGTATCACACCCAATTTAAACTAGCCCAAGAACAAGCCGATAGTACTGAGCTAGAAACTGCTTTAAGTGCCGGAGTAACCCCAGAATTTGCGGCATAAAAAATGAAAAACGATTCCCTGCTGAGCTTAGTGTGACACTCAGGGGAATCGTTTTTTTGTGGCTATGACTTCTTAGGTAAAAAATCCAGTTCAGATGAAAATCATACAAGCTACTAGGATGACTACTTTTATCAGCTTCGTTATTTTTCTTCTTGAAAAAACTGGTTCTGTTGCAAAGTTTTTCTGATAAGTTTATTTTAGGGTAAATTAGAGTAAAAGGATAGCTTGGAGGAATGAAAATGGATCATTTTAAAGGCAAACAATTTCAAAAAGATGTGATTATTGTAGCCGTTGGCTATTATCTTCGTTATAACCTCAGCTATCTTTTTCTATTATTCTACCTTATTTGATAGTAGATTTAAAACTTTGCAACAGAACCAAGATATCTATGCTATCTTAGATACTTTTTTCGTGAATTTATCCAGATATCAAAAAACAATGAATTCTTGAAAATATTGTCTTAAAGTTAGAAACCTAAACGGAAGTTCAACAATGTCTCACTGATTTCATCTTCATTGATCCCGATATAGCGTTTGGTGATTTTTTCGCTGCTGTGACCGAATATTTCCATGAGTGTAGCCACGTCTTTGGTTTTCTTGTAATAGTGGTAACCAAATGTCTTGCGCAGCGTGTGCGTGCCAATATCGTCCCGATCTAATAATGCGGCGACCTTTTGAAACATCTGATAGACCGTATTGACTTCTAAATGACCGCCTTTAGTACTGGGAAACAAATAATCTTCTGGCTTCAGGTCTTTCGTGTAGTCCTGGATCAACTCCTGCAGGCTGCTTAAATATAAAATGCGTGTTTTTCCGGTTTTTTGCTCCACAATACGTGGGTTTTTCGAGGAAATCACGTCTTTTTTCTTTAATTTCACGATATCAGACATGCGTAAACCGCTATTAATGCCGATCAAAAACAAGAAAACGTCGCGTTCGGCGTTTTTGTTGCGTCTTAAACAGAATAAAAAGTCGTTGATTTCTTGCTGCGTTCGTAATGGTTGTACATTATAACTCATTGAAATGGTCTCTCCTCTCACAAAAAAGATACATGATTTCATTCATTATACCACGAAATCGTGTATTGGACACCGGTATAAAAAAAGAACCCTATAGATATAGGATTCTCGATACACGATTTTATATAATTTCATGTGTCTTGTATTCAAGTCACGCCACAAGAGTATGGTTGACATATCATTTTGACTTTGAACATCTAGATAAATATAAATAAATAATAGAGATAAAAAATGTAGTGTAATCCTTAATTATCTCTATTACTCGATTAATTTGAAGGTGTGCAATCATTCTTTAGACTGCCCTTAGCAATCGAAGTCCATTCAAAATAACAACCAATGTACTTCCTTCATGAATAATGACACTGATGGCAATATCCGTTAAGCCCAAGAAACTAACGACAATTAAAAAAGCAACAACGGCCATTGAAAAAATAATATTCTGCCAAATAACACGGTTCATTTTCGAAGAAATATTATGAGATTGTACCAATTTTGATAAATTGTTTTGCATTAAAACTAAATCAGATACCTCTACTGCCACATCAGTCCCATCTCCCATAGCGATTCCCACATCTGCATTAACAAGAGCAGGAGCATCATTTACACCGTCTCCAACCATGGCGGTCACACCGTATTTTTCTTTTTGTTCGTCTATTATTCTGGATTTGTCTTCCGGCATGACATTTGCAATCACTTCATCTATTCCCAATTGTTTAGCAACCGCTTTTCCCGTCATTTCTGAGTCACCAGTAATTAATGTGGTGTGTATACCTTGTTTTCTGAAATACTCAATGGTTGCTTTTGCATGTTCACTTGGAATGTCCATGAGGGCAATAAGGCCTAGAACCTCTTCATCTACTGCTACGTACACGACTGTCTTACCTTCTGAAGCCCATTCATTATTTAAACGACTATACTCATCTGAAACATCATCAAACGAAGTCGGTTTTCCTATACGATAATTTCTCCCTTTGTAATCTCCTGTCAATCCTTTACCAATCTGGTTTTCTACATCAATAGTTAGTTTGTTTTTTTGCTCAAACTTTCTTAGAATAGCATCTGCTAAAGGGTGATTGGATTCTTTTTCAAGAGCTACTACGATATCAATCATGTTTTCTTCGTTCACGGAATCAGCAAAATAATAATTGGTTACTTCAGGTTTTCCTTTGGTCAAGGTGCCCGTCTTATCAAATGCAATTGCTTTAATATCGGCTAATTGAGACAGGTAAGAACTACCTTTTGAAAGGACTCCTTTTTTGGCTAAATTAGAAGTCGTCGATAGCGTTGCCGAGACAGTAGCTGCTGCTAAAGCACACGGTGAAGCTGCAACTAAAAGGACTAATCCTCTATAGACACTTTGTGACCATGTCCAATCAAGTAGAAAAGGTGCCAATAACATGAATAACGGAATGGCAATTAAAACAACTGTGACGTATTTGGGTTCAAATTTTTGGATAATACTCGCAGCTTTTGTTTGGTTATCTTGGTTCTGGTTCACTAATTGTAAAATTTTTGAAAATACTGTATCTTCGTTTTCTTTGGTGACTTTCATCGTGAAGCTACCTGTTCCATTAATTGTACTCCCGAAGACGCCATCTCCTTTGTATTTCTCTTTCGGGATACTTTCTCCATTAATAGACGACTCATCAATGGATGTAGATCCAGACAAAATGACGCCATCAATAGGTACTTGATCGCCATTCAAAACTTGAAGTTGATCTCCCACTTTTAATTCACTGACATCTACATTTTTTGTACTGCCATCAGGTAGGATTAACCGGGCAGTCGTTGGATTCATTTCGAGTAATTTCGTTATTTCTCGTTTGCTTCTTCCTTCTGCATAATCTTCCAAAAAATGTGCTCCAGAAAAAATAAGAATCAATAATGTTCCTTCCCAAAAATTCCCCATTAAAGAAGCTCCGATTGCCGCTAATCCCATTAAAATATGAGAATTAGGCATGAACTTTTTTTGGTTTTTTGAGTTCTCAATTGTTTCTCCAAGGCCTTCAAGAACAATGACATGATACCCAGCGCTGATTGTAGCGAGTGAGAACATGATGTTTTTTATGAATTGATATTCGTCACTTAAGAACAGCGCAACAATTGCCAATGCTAAACCAATAAAGTACAAAATAATTGGCATTTTCCCATGATCATGGTCATGATCGTGACTATTATTTTCGTGTGAGTGTTGCTCTTGAATCTCTTTCATTTCTATCACCCTTCTTAATAAAACTATTTTTTTGAAATCGTAACGCTTACGAATTACATATGAAATAACATTCATATGTTTATGCGTTCATTATATATTGCTCTATCTGATTTGTCAAAAAAATAGTTATCTTATTTAGTTAATAAAAAAATTGGACTATAAAACAGCTCTGCTTATGGAAAAACCTTGCTTTATAAAAATCTTGTGCTAACCTAAACATGAACGAACACACATATGAAAGAGAGGAAGTTTTATGAAATCATCATCAACTTCTCCGTTAACAAATGATTCTATCCAAGAGGTAAGTAAGATATTTAAAATGATTAGTGACCCTACACGTCTTTCAATTTTATTTCTTTTACAGAAAGAAGAACTTAGTGTTGGAGTAATTGCGCAGTCTTTAAGTATGGAACAATCAGCCATTTCTCACCAGTTAAAAACTTTAAAGACTTCAAGATTAGTAAAATCAAAAAGAGCTGGTAAAAATATGATTTATAGCCTTGACGATCTTCATATTTTTAGTATTCTTGAGCAAGTTTCAACTCATATCGAAGAACAAGAAAAAGAAAAATAAAGACAAACTACAAGGTTAAAATGATTTTACAATTCATTAGTTCAAATAAAAAAAGACAGCGAGTTAAAATCGAAGCTGCTGAAAATCTCTAAGAATTATGTTTCTAATTTTAAATGATAGACAAAAAAATAGGACTTCAATTCAATT
>NZ_JBMRGR010000013.1:0-91544 GCF_049384045.1 Enterococcus diestrammenae | reverse complement strand
CTCCTCATATTTAGCAATAAGCTAAGTATAAAGGAGGAGTGATTGGTAGAAAATGCGTTGGATTATTTCTCGCTTACGTCTTGAGTAAGTAGCACTTCCCCCTAGTTTTTACATTTTCCCACTACCGTCATACAAAAAGAGACGCCACCGAAGTAGCGTCTCGCCCTTACCTTTAGTATTCAAAAAAATAGTTACTAGCCCCGCGTCACACTAGTCTTTGCTCCATGTTTATCCAAAATACTCAGCTTTCGCACCCGTGCCAAGGGAACCATTTGAATCGGTGCCCCTTCAGCTGGGAGTTTTACAGGGATTAGCGGTGGAGTGATTTCTTTCGTGGCCATCCATCCGGTAATGGTTTCGTAATGATTAGGATCGTAGGCTTTTTCCACCAACAAGACCACGATACTGTTTTCCATAGCTGCCACTTTGAGTTTTTCAATCATCTCTGCTGTTATCGCAGCCTGGCGAGTCTGTTGGTCCGGCTCATCCAAAAGACTTTGCCACAAAGCGTAGGAGGTATTGATGAAAAACTCCCCAAGTGGACCTAATTTACTTTTCGTGGTTAGTTCTTGCTCCTCATTTTGCTTCTGTGTGACCATTGCCCACCGTCCTTGTCTGCTTTTCCTCTGCAGGACTCAGAAAGAAGTACCTATCTGACCTATCTGACCTGTCTGACCTGCTAGTGATGATTGCTAAATATTTGCACCCAATAAGGCAACCCCTCCATAATCAGTTGGCGAGTCTCCTCGAAGTCTCCTGTATACCAGGGATCAGGGATTTCGGCCATCTCTTTTCCTGGAACCACACTCATATACCCATGAATTTTCTCAGCAGTTCCATGTGGGGCTATCGCTTGAAGATCCGCAACATTGTTTTGGTCCATCCCTATGATATAGTCATATTTCCAAAAATCCTGAGAAGTAATCTGCCGCGCTTGCATCTGACTGCTGTCAACGCCAGCTGCCCGCAGAACTTTTTGCGTTCCCGGGTGGGGAGAACTCCCCACCTCCCAACGACTAGTAGCTGCCGAATCCACCTCTACATCCAGTTGTTGGCCCTGACTATAGGCACGCATCAACCCTTCTGCCATGGGGGAGCGACAAATATTTCCTAGACAAACGAACAAGACCCGCGTCGTCATCTTACTGATTCTCCATTTCTATTTGATACAGCTGTGAGCTGAAAAATTCGGTATCCTTTGCCATTTGAAAAAATTGCGTAGCCAAATCCAGTGGTGTCTCCTGAAAACCCTCGCGAATCCAAGCCACTAACATCCCACTACAGCCATAGGCAAAAAAGCGTCCGTAAAATTCTTTATCCCGGTCTGAAAGCAACTGCTCATGGTCGACATCTTCAAATAGCCGACGAAACAAAGGCATCACAATCTGGGAAAACGACTCTTCTAATAAATCCCGTTGGTAAGCCACCGTCGCCTGATAGAAGGCCCCTTTTTCTTTCATCGCCTTTAACATTTTCAAGGCTTGCTCTTGCCAGTTTTCCAAACTCAACTCAGAAGAAGTCAGATAACCCAAGGAGTCTGTCTGGTAAAACCAACGCAACAACTCTTTTTTATCAGAAAAATGATAATAAAAGGTTTGGCGATTGATTCCCGCTTTTTGCGCAATTTCTTGGACGGAAATCTTATTGATTGGCTTGTCTTGAGCCAAAGCTACCAACATCTCTGCAATCTCTTCTTTGGTATGATAGGCACCTGCCATCTGCTTCACCTCTTCTCATAAGTACATACGCTCATCTTTAGCTAGAATATGGGTAGCCAAAGTGTTCATAAGCCAGCTGGGTTGCAATCCGTCCCCGCGGCGTGCGCTTTAGAAAACCTTTTTGGATCAAATAAGGCTCATACATATCCTCAACTGTTTCAGTTTCTTCACTGATATTTACTGATAAAGTGGATAAGCCCACCGGACCGCCACCATATAGTTCAATCATGGTCCGAATCAGTTTTTGGTCTACATAATCCAATCCCGCTTGATCTACTTGCAACATCTGCAAAGCTTGGTCAGCAATTTTCCGATTGATGATTCCATTGGATTGGACTTGGGCAAAATCCCGTACTCGTTTTAGCAACCGGTTGGCAATCCGCGGGGTTCCCCGAGAACGACGGGCAATCTCCAGAGCGCCTTCTTCCACGATTTCTGTATTGAAGATGTCTGCTGAGCGCAGGACGATTTCTTGTAAATCCTTTTCTTCATAATACTCCATATGACTGACAATGCCAAAGCGATCCCGTAATGGCGCCGACAACATCCCCGCCCGTGTCGTCGCTCCTACTAGAGTAAACGGCGGCAGCGGAAAATGAACCGGATGAGCTGTCGGACCGGTACCCACCATGATATCCACGTAGAAATCTTCCATCGCCGAATAGAGCATCTCTTCTGCCACGCGAGGCAGGCGATGAATCTCATCGATAAATAAGACATCCCCGGGTTGGAGTTCATTTAAAATTGCGACTAAATCCCCCGGCTTTTCAATGGCCGGACCACTAGTGGTGCGGATAGCCACCTGCATCTCATTGGCAACCACCATAGCCATGGTGGTTTTCCCCAAACCTGGTGGGCCATACAATAACACATGATCCAACGCTTCTTCCCGCTGTTTGGCCGCTTGGATATAGATGTTTAATTCATTTTTTACCTTGTCTTGACCGATATATTGAGCCAAAAACTGAGGTCGTAGGGATTTTTCGATGATTCGTTCATTATCATCGGCATTTTCCGGTGACAAGATTCGTTCTTCTGTCATAAACTTCACCTTTCAATTGCTGAGCAGTAGGGCCGTAGTGCGGGTTATTTCATCATTAATTTTAAGCCTTCCCGCAAGTATTCATCCGTCGTAGTCAAGGCGCTAGTTTTCAATTCTTTCTCCACCCGTTTGACTTCTTTTGCTGAATACCCCAAGGCTTCCAACGCTTGCAGGGCCTCTGTCAATGGCGTCGTTTCTGCTGTGACCGCTTCTGGTTGATCAAAATCTCCGGCCAGCAAGTCGTCATGGGCAAACTCGCCAAGTTTTCCTTGTAAATCCAAAATCATCTGTTGAGCAGTCTTCTTACCAACTCCGGGAAATTTCACCAAAAACGTCACATTCCCTGACTCAATAGCGTTGACCATACCGGTGTGATCATCATTGGCCATAATCGCCAGACCACTCTTAGGCCCGATACCTGACACGCTAATCAGACGCAAAAAGAGCATTTTTTCTTCTGGTGTTTGAAAGCCATACAAAAGATGCGTATCTTCTCGGATCACTTGGTGAACATAAATCTTCACCTCTTTATCCATCTGGCTACTGAGACGATAAGGGTTGCCCATCGCAATCTGATAACCGATGCCGTGATTTTCCAAAACAATATATGCCGGTGTGATGGCTGTCACCCGACCGATGATATAATCAAACATAACTTTTCCTTCCTAGACATGTACATACGTTCCCCCTATTGTACCACAAATCCCCGATGCCACCAAACCAACTGGTAAAATTTCGGCGATGCAGATGCAGCCCTTTTTTACCTTCCCGCTTGCTTATTTCCATCGGTAATGACACCAAAGAAACGGCGCTCCAACAAGGAAACGCCGCCATTGAGACAAGCTGACTATTCTACCAAATCCAAATATTCCCCATAACCGGCGGCAGCCATCTCCTCATAGGGAATAAACCGTAAAGCCGCCGAGTTGATGCAATACCGCAAACCACCTAATTCGGTAGGCCCATCGCTAAAAACATGACCCAAATGAGAATCGGCCGCCTTACTCCGTACTTCCACGCGATGCATTCCATGACTAAAATCGGCCTGCTCACGAATCTGGCGGCGACTGATGGGTTTGGCGAAAGCCGGCCACCCACAGCCAGCGTCATATTTATCAGCGGAGGAAAACAACGCCTCCCCACTGACCACATCCACATAGATCCCTTTTTGGTAAAAATTATCATATTGGCCAGTAAACGGTGCTTCTGTAGCATTTTCCTGGGTGACGGCATAAGCTTCTGGCGTCAGCCGCTGCCGCAACTTTTCCTGTTCATTCATCTGCTTCACGACCTTTCTAGCTATATTATAGCCTCAGCCGACGGACAACTCTTGCTATTTGCTTAGACGCAGAAAGCTTGTCGTAGGACCGATAAACGCCAAGCCCTCCATTTGACAGTTGCCAGTCTAGCTACCGTCAGCGCAATAATGACGGAGCTAAATTTTACCATTTTTAAACAGCAGAATGACCGTCTGATTTTCCTTCTACACGTCTGTTATCTTCGCCTTTTCGATACCTCATTTTTAAGCCCTTTATTGGTTAGGGTATCAAAAGTAAAAACTAGAATAATTGAAAAGAAGCGTATCCTCCAATACTGTTTAGTGGAGGATACGCTTCTTTGGCTTGCGTCTCACGCATAGTAATGTTTGGTTTGGAGTACTAAACCAAGGCTTTTGTCACAGACCTTTTTGCTTACGATTTAAATTTTTTCAACAGTTGATTCACCACGCCGACGGGAAAGCCGACAATACTGTAATAATCGCCGACAATCTGTTTCACAAAGAGACTGGCGCCCCCTTGAATCCCATATGCTCCAGCTTTATCCGCATACTCGCCACTTTCCAGATAGTTCTGGATTTCCTCATCTGTTAGCTCAAAAAAAGTCACTTCCGCGGGAACCAGAGCTGTGGTGATTTGCCCTCCTTGACGAATCACCAGGGCAGTGAAGACTTGATGGACACCACCGCTTAAGGCCCGCAACATGCGGTAGCCATCTTTTCGATCCACAGGTTTACCGAGAATTTCTCCTAGATTCACCACGATGGTATCACAAGCGATCACGATATCTGCTGGATGATGAGCCGCTATTTTTGCTGCTTTGGCTTGAGCCATTCGCATCACGTAGTCTTCTGGTTCATCACTGGGCTGGATTGTCTCATCTACATCCGCTGGTTCAATCAGAAAATCTGTCACCAAATAACGCAAAAGCTCTTTTCTCCGGGGAGACTGAGATGCTAGGATAATTGCCATGTTGCCACCCTTTCTCTTACAAACTATCTTTCGTCCGATGAGGATCTTGAATTCGTTTAAACATTCTTTCCATGTCACTGTTGGTAAAGTGGATGAGCACCGGCCGGCCATGAGGACAGTTAAAAGGATTTTCGCATCTTGCTAAATCCTCTAGCAAAACCCGGGCTTGAAGATCGTTCAAATGATGGTTAGCTTTGATGGATCGTTTGCAACTCATCATGATGGCGGTAGCTTCCCGAAACTTTTTGACACTGACTGTACCGGTAGTCAACAGCATATCGATCATTTCTCTGACGATACTTTCCTCTTCCCCTTCTGGATACCAAGTGGGATGGGCTCGCAAAATAAAACTATTGGCGCCGAATTCTTCCAAATAAATACCAACTTCCTGCAATAAAACCAGTTGCTCTTTTAGTTTCAAAGCATCACTGTTGGGATAATCCAAGACGATGGGTACGAGCAAATCTTGCAAATCATTGCTGACCTCACCAATCTTTTCTCGGAAATATTCATATTTGATGCGTTCTTGAGCGGCATGCTGATCGATAATATACAGCCCTTCATGACTTTGGGCAAACAAATAAGTCCCATGCATCTGCCCAAAATAATCCAACTGGGGAAAACGTTCTTGAGGCACGGCTTCAACTTGTTGAAGGGCTCGTTCTAAAGACTTATCCCCATCTTTGGCAAAATCAAATTCTGGATGCAAATGAGTTTCTTGTTGATAACTAAAATCCTCATCTTCGGCCATTGCCTCTTGTGGATAAGTTTCAGCCGGGGCCGCAGTTACTTCCTTCACAGATTCCTGCGTTTCAGGAGATTCTTCTGAAATCACGGAAAAGCCCGTTTCTCTTACTTCCGATTTTAAACTTTGTGAATCAACAGTTGATGGAGTAACTTCTTTTTCCCCAGAGTTCTCCACAGGCTTATCCACATCTTGTGGATAAGCTTCTTTTAAATAGAAACTACCCGTTTTCGCATCAAAAGCCAAACCGGTTTTCGCTGTCGTTCCTGCTTCCGAAGCTGGCAATTCCATCGCTAACTGTTCTGGACGTTCTGCCACCGGCGGCAAAGGCTGTTTCTTTTTAAACCCTAAGTTGTCGGCGGCATTCGGAATCAGGTTTTGAGAGGCCAAGACCTCCGTAATCCCCTGACTCAACAAAGACATCAATTCTTTTTCCTTCGACAAACGAACTTCTTGTTTCGTGGGATGAACATTGACATCCACTAGCAATGGGTCCATGGCAATCTCGATCACCGCGATAGGAAAGCGCCCAATCATCAATTTTGAACCATAACCGTTAACGATGGCTTTATTCAAAGCAAAGTTTTTAATATAGCGGCCATTGATAATCGTTGACATGTAATTGCGACTCGCCCGTGTAACTTCCGGTAGCGAGACATATCCGTTAATCTGAAAATCCAAGTCTTCCATGGCAATCGGCAACATTTTTTTCGCGGTTGCAACACCAAAGATCCCAGCGATAGTCTGCTTGAGATCCCCGTTGCCCGCAGTCACCAACATCTTATTGCCCTCATGAACCAAACGAAAGGCAATTTTAGGATGGCTTAGCGCCAAACGGTTGACGATATCCCCGACATTGGCCAACTCTGTCTGTAAGGTTTTGACATATTTTAGCCGTGCCGGTGTGTTGAAAAAGAGGTTCTCCACGGTGATTTTCGTCCCCTGCCGTAAAGGAGCAGCCTCATGTTGCGTGACTTTGCCACCAGCCAAGACCAACAAAGTACCCTTTTCGGCGCCGGCCACCGCCGTCTCCAAAGTTACTTGCGAAACCGAGGCTATCGAAGGTAACGCCTCACCCCGAAACCCTAAAGTCCGAATGCGAAATAAGTCATTGCGACTATGAATTTTACTAGTCGCATGACGTTTAAAAGCATTTTCCACGTCTTCATCAGCTATTCCTTCGCCGTTATCGATAATCTGGATTTTCCGTAATCCGGCTTCCTCGATAAAAATATCAATTTGGTTGGCACCAGCATCAATCGCATTTTCCACCAATTCCTTGACTACTGAAGCTGGCCGTTCTACCACTTCCCCAGCAGCAATCTGATTGGCTAGCTGTTCTGATAATTCTTGGATTTTTCCCATAATCATTCCTCACTTTTGGTCTCTTTTCTAAACGCTAGAACGATCGGAACACCGGTTGAACCTGTTTTTTGAAAGGCCCTCAGATAGTAGTGAACGCAGTAACTGCTCCTTAAGGGATTGCCCTCCTACAAGCCCCAGCAATTCTGTGGATACTTGTTTTTAAGCTTTCAATAGCGTTAAAAATCCGACTTCCTACGCATCACTAGCTACAAACCATTTTGCAAGTCACTCAAGATTTCCCATGCTTTCCGAGGGGTGACGTCTAATAAATCAAGTTTTCGCAACTGATCCAAAACGCTTTGTTCTGCTGGTGTGATTTCTCCAAACAAGGACATCTGCAAAGGATCTTCCTCTGAGACTTGAGGTGCAGAGGTTACCGGATGACTCGCTGGCTGTTCTGTCTCTATCGCCACAGCAGGTGCCATACTGGTAGCGTCCGCCTCCAATGTCGCCAAAATCGTCGCCGCTCGCTCCAACAATGGTGCCGGTAAACCGGCAATCTTCGCCACATGGATCCCATAACTTTTATCAGCTGGGCCTTCCATCATCTTGTGTAGGAAAACAACTTCGCCATCTTTTTCCACCGCTCCCACATGGACATTGCGTAAGCGGAGCAACTCTTGATCCAACACCGTCAACTCGTGGTAATGGGTAGAAAATAACGTTTTTGCCCGTACATGTTCGTGGATGTATTCAATAATCGACTGAGCTAAAGCCATCCCATCATAGGTAGCCGTGCCGCGTCCTAGTTCGTCAAATAAAATCAAGCTATTAGGTGTTGCGTGCCGCAACGCTTGGTTGGCTTCCATCATTTCCACCATAAAGGTAGACTGACCAGCAATCAAATCATCACTGGCACCAATCCGTGTAAAAATCCGATCAAAAACCGGCATTTCTGCCACTTGGGCAGGCACAAAGCACCCCATCTGAGCCATCACTACCGTCAAGGCTAACTGTCGCATATAGGTACTTTTCCCAGACATATTTGGCCCAGTGATCAGTAAAATCAACGTTTCAGGATCCATGGTGATAGAATTTGGGATATATTCTTGATGCCCCAGAACTTTTTCCACCACTGGATGACGGCCTTCTTGGATATTTAACTGTTGTTTTTGATTAAGGATTGGACGCACGTATTGGTAGCGTTCAGAAATCGTCGCAAAACTTTGGAGCACATCCACGGCACTGAGGGCTTTCGCCAATTTTTGGAGACGTTCGATGGCTTGCTTGACCTCTTCTCGTACTGCCAAAAAGAGCTGATACTCCAGATCCACGGATTTTTCTTCTGCTTCCAGAATCTGCGTCTCTAACTTTTTCAACTCAGGAGTGATAAAACGCTCAGCATTTGCCAATGTTTGTTTCCGTTCGTAGCGACCTTCTTCTAAATTTCCTAGGTTGGCTTTAGTGATTTCAATATAGTAGCCAAAGACTCGGTTAAAACCAACTTTCAAGGTCTTAATTCCGGTGGCTGCTCGCTCAGAAGCTTCCAGCTCAGCCAGCCATTTTTTGCCATTTCTCATCGCATCCCGGTAATCATCCAACTGCTGGTTAAAACCATCTTTGATCACATTGCCTTCCGTGATCGTCAAAGGAGCTTCTTCATTGATAGCCGCCTCGATTAAATTCACCAAATCCTCCATTGGTTCAATGTCTTGCAGCAGCGTTTCCCATTGGCCCGTATTGATACCAACTAACAGGTTACGTATTTGAGGCACTTGTAACAAGGAGGTTTTTAGCTGAATCAAGTCGCGGCCATTGACATTGCCAAAAGCCACACGACCAGCTAGGCGCTCCAAATCATAGACTTTAGTCAAAGCCGCTTGCAAATCCATCCGCTCAAAATAGCTGTCTAGCAGGGATTGTACCATTTCTTGACGGGCATTGATCTGCTGGCTTTGAATCAAGGGACGGTCTAACCATTGTTTCAACAAACGCCCCCCCATCGCAGTCTTCGTCTCATCCAATAACCACAACAAAGTGCCTTGTTTTTTACCGGTACGAATAGAGCGGGCCAACTCCAAATTCACTTTGGAGTAATGATCCATCTTCAAAAAATGGTCGGGTTCATAGCTCTCGGCTTTTTGGATATGGTCCAGGCTGCGTTTTTGAGTGATAGCAAGGTAGCTCAATAACTTAAGCGCCACTGTTTTTTCCAGAGAACTGGTTAAAGCCGCCGTCAAAAACTGATTTTCGGCCGTCTCCAACAACTCTTCTTGATAAGAAAAGACCAGCCCTAAGCGTTCCTCCAAAGCCGTCTTGAGTTTTTCAGGAACTTCCGAAACGAAGACGATTTCTTTGGTCTGTAAGGCAGAGCACTCATTTAGCACCCCTTCTTCGTCTGGCAATAGGGCTGTTTTAAATTCCCCCGTACTCAAATCTGCGTAAGCAAAGCCATACTGTTGACCATCAAAAGCTACCGCCGTCAAAAAGTTATTTTCTTTGGCAGACAAGCCTTTCGCATCCATCACCGTTCCCGGTGTTACCAATTGGACAACTTCACGCTTCACCATTCCCTTAGTGGTTTTGGGATCTTCCACCTGTTCACAAATCGCGACTTTATACCCTTGCTCGATCAAGGTATCAATGTAGCCCTGCGCTGCATGATAGGGTACACCACACATCGGAATCGGATCATCGGCGTTTTTATTGCGGCTAGTCAAGGTCAACTCCAAAATTTGAGCCGCCTTAAGGGCATCCTCGTTGAACATTTCATAAAAATCCCCTAAACGATAAAACAAAAAAGCATCTTGGTATTGGGCTTTAATCTTGAGGTACTGCTCCATCATAGGGGTATTTTTGGTTTTTTGAGGCATGGTTGTTTTCCTTTCTAACATAACGATCGCCAGCCCCTAGCTGCGACTAGTGGGCTGCTTCACTTCTATTTTGTTTCCATCAATTGGTAGGAGGTGGCGTTTGTGTCAAATCCTCTACCCCTCGCTGAATCCGGTCAGTCACATACTGCAGGATATCATTGACTTCTAGCATTTTTTCCCGGTAAGCCACCACTAAGGGCAGTTGATTGTATTGCGCTGTGAGCTCATCTGCTTTTGCCAGTGCTTGGGCGTGAGCCTCTGGTTTCTGGTAGTGCTGATATTGGACAGCATCTTTTTGTGCTTGTTTGATAGCTTCTTCTAGTTGGGCAATTTTTTGATTGGCCGCAACTTTTTCAGCCAACTGTTGAAACTCCTGCACTTGAGGTAAATCAGAAAGCAGCCGGCTTAACTGCTGCACCGCCTGCTTAACCACTTGTTCTTGCTCTAAAAAATTCGTCATCTCGTCTACTCCATAAAGGGACGATCATCAGAAATCTGAATCGTCTCGATCTTTTTGGCAGCACCGGTTTTCTCATCGATGTCAATCAAACACCCGCTGAGAATACTCCGTCCTTTTTCCACCACTTCAAAACGTTGAGGCAAAGCTGTCCAAAACTTTTCTAACACGTTTTCCCGCTTCATTCCCAAAATGCCATCATAGGGGCCAGTCATACCGGCGTCAGACAAATAAGCAGTCCCTTGGGGCAAAATCCGGGCATCATTGGTCTGGACGTGGGTATGAGTCCCCACCACCGCAGATACTTTCCCATCTAAGAACCAACCCATTGCTTGTTTTTCGCTGGTGGTTTCCCCATGAAAGTCCACAAAGATAAAGGGCGTTTGGCGCCGCGCTTCAGCTACCAAAGCTTCAACTTTACGGAAAGGATCATCCAAATCCACCATAAACGCGCGGGCTTGCAGATTGATTACAGCCAGCTCGATGGTATTGACTTTGACAAAGACCATCCCTTGTCCCGGAGTCCCCTCTGGGAAATTAGCGGGTCGCACCATCTTTTTGGCATCATCGATAAACTCAAAAATATCGCGATTGTCCCAGGTATGATTCCCCATCGTCACGACATCCACGCCATCTGCCAAAAACTTTTTATATATTTTACCAGTAATCCCACGACCACTAGCGGCATTTTCGCCATTTAAAATTGTTACTTGAGGTCGGTATTTCTTTTTCAGACGAGGCAAATATGTCGTCACTGTATCCCGCCCTAAAGAACCTACCACATCACCAATAAATAAAACCCGCAAATTTTTTCCCTCTCTCCAAAAACTGTCTTTTCCTATTATAGACGTTTTTTCGTGTAAAAAAAAGCCTTGTGAGTTTCACTGCTTTCGGAGAACTTCCTTGACCACAGTTTTAGAAATAATCGAAATAGCCCACCGATAATTGTATAGGGATTTTTACGAAAGCAACTGTTGAAAATGGAAAAATTTGCTATAATTTTAATATATAGTCATTATTATTACGTATTTTTTATTTTTTTGAATGTTTTTAGTGAGTATTAAATAATGACTAAATCTATTATCAACTAAGGAGAGCGACTTTCTTTTTGACAGACACTTAAGAAAGTTTTTCTCTTGGTTATTCAAAGGGAGGAAAAAGATGGTGTTTTGGGAAGTGTTGATAGTACTGGGGTTCGTTTTACTGATAGTGAGTGGATGGCGCTTATGGCGTGCTTTTCGACAGAAGAAGCCCAAAAAGCCCGTCTTATTAATCGCAGTCGGTAGCCTGCTCTTGATGGCAGCTGGTGGTAGTCAAGTACCCGTAGAAGCGGCGTATTTGAAAATCTCCCCCCAACAATTAGAAACCGATCCATCTGGGAATTGCCACCTAGAAGGAACTACCAATAGTGAAGCGGAATTGTTCATTGACGGCGAAGAAATCTCTCATGAAGGAACCTTTACTTATGATATCCAGTTAGTCGATGATGGCACTAAGGAACTAGTGATTAAAAGTGTCTTTCGAGGAGAAGAAACAGTCAAAACCATAGAAATCACTCCTTCGACTGGCTATCTCGCTCATTTGGAGAGTCAAGCGGAAAAAGAGCGCCTCAAATTGGCAGATACTGCTCTAGCTACTGCAGAAAAAGAACCTTCCCAAGATCACTTTGATGTGGCCTTTACCCAAATCCAAGCATTAAGCCAAAGCTATCCCGAACTGGAACAACGATTAGAAGATGTGGCCGATTACTTGGAGATTCTTGGCTCGCTTGAGGAGCTAGAGCAAGAACCGACTCGTGAAGGCCTAGTAGCATTTCAAACCCAAGTGGCAGCATCCTCTTTAGCAAAAGATGCACTCACAAAACGTGTAGCAGCGTGCGAAAAACAAGTACACGAGCAAGAAAAAAATACGAAATTAGTCGCCGCTGCCAAAGAAAAAATCAAGCACGCGGAAACAACTCTTGCCAATGACGACTATCAATCAGCTTTAGAGGCGTTAACAACCTTACCCACAAAACAGCCTACCTTAGAAAAGCGCCTGCAAAATCTTCACCATGATATCGAAGAAAAACAAGCAGCCGAAAAAGCACAAGCTGACGCTGAGAAAAAAGCCGCTGAAGAGCAACGTCAACAAGAAATTCAAGCAGCTCAAGAGCAAGAACAAATTCAACAACAAGCTCAAGAACAACAAGCACAGGATCAACAAACAACTCAAGAAGACGCCGTTGGTCAAACTGTGATGGTGACTCCAACTGGCTCAAAATACCATACCCATAAATGTGGCAATGGTAATTTTACACCAGCAACCCTTGAGGAAGCATTAGCCCGTAATTTGACTCCTTGTAGCAAGTGCTTCTAAAAAAGCCAGTTGTCCTTGTTTCCAGTAGATCCCTCGGGCTGTAGTGAGAGCGGGAAATACCAACCAAAGAACCGTTGTCTTTTGCTAGCTCAACTTAGCGATTTCTACTTAGATGAACTAGCAACGACAAACCCGTTTTACGTTGGGCATTTCTCGGTCCAACTTCAGCTATTTCAATTCCTAGTTCGCTAAATTTCACCATTTTTGAGGCATCGAAAAACCATATAAAAGCTCCTAGCCAATTCAGTATCCAAACTAGCAAAAGTCGTTGATTCAACGATTTTCCAGCTTGATTACAATTGGCTAGGAGCTTTTATGGCATCATTTAAAATGACAAGGGTTTGTTTTCCATCTCATGGACAATTTCACGGAAATCCGCAAAACCGGCTTGCAAACCGCGAATCAAAATTTCAGCTGTTCCGATATTGGTGGCCAACGGGATTTCATAGACATCACAGAGGCGAATCAAGGCCGTCACGTCTGGTTCGTGAGGTTGAGCAGCTAAAGGATCTCGTAAAAAGATGACCATATCCAAATCGTCCTCAGAAATCATCGCGCCGATTTGTTGGTCACCACCGAGAGGGCCGCTTTTATAGCGATGAACAGGCAACCCTGTGGCTTCTTGAATTCGCAATCCGGTAGTCCCAGTAGCATATAGTTGATGATTCGCTAAGATTTCTCGGTAAGCGGTAGTCATCTGAACCATTAAATCCTTCTTACGGTCATGAGCAATCAATGCAATTTTCATGTCTTTCCTCCATCTCCTACCGGCTATACCGGTCCTTTTGTAAAAGATACCACGAAACAAGGGCGGGATAAAGGCCGGCGCCGAAGTTTCGTGGTCTGGATGTCAGTCCGTCTAAATCAACTCCAAGGTTTTTAAAGCTTTCCAAATCCCATCATGGTCACAGTCCGCCGTCACCATATCCGCTTGGGACTGTACGTCGCTTGCGGCATTCCCCATCGCCACACCGACACCAGCTTGGCTAAGCATTTCCTTGTCGTTATTGCCATCTCCAAAAGCGATGATATCTTGTGGCGCAATCCCTACCCGCTCGGCTAGAAACTGGATAGTCGCTGCTTTAGAGCCATTTTGTGGCACGACATCGACACAATTTTCATGCCAACGAACAAAACGAAACAGCGGAAAAGCGGCTTCAAATTGCCCTTGATACTCCGCACCAAAAAAGGCTAAAGCTTGGTACACTTCCTGTTCTTCAGGAAATTGGTCATCAAATTCTGGTACCCCAGCGCCAAAAGACATCATCGCTTGGGCCATCGCTCCCACATTATTGGATGTCAGACGCCGAGCCCGGTCCATTTCAATAAAGGCGGTATCGATGCCTTGCTGGTTGGCGGTAGTGACTAGGCGATCCAGCTCATTGGCATCAAGCAAATGCTTGAATACTTGGTTGTGGCTTAAAAAGGCGGCCGAACCATTGCAGACGATATAGTTTTCAAAATCCAAGTCTCGGATGACGTCTCGTGCTAAGTAGCGGCTGCGGCCTGTGGCAACCGTAACTAGATGTCCGGCTTCTTTTAGCTGCACCAAGGCTTCTCGAGTGCTATCCAAAGCTTTCTTATCCGTTCCTAATAACGTACCGTCGATGTCAAATGCGATCAATTTGCGTTTCATGATTGTCGTGATAACTCGCTTTCTTTTTATGTTTGATTAATGGTGGGGAGCATACTCTCCGACACCTTTATTCCGTAAAATTACAAATACTTGCTGCCTTCTCGAACTGCTAGTTTACTGAGCGCTGGATGGGTATCAATAAAGTCGGCCACCCATGTCGAGTCGGTCTTACTATACTCTCGTAAAGACCAGCCAATCGCTTTTTGAATGAAAAATTCATCCGTAGCTATATCCGCTAAGATTCCTTGGACTAAGATTTCCTGATTGGTCTGGGCTTTAAACTTCAACTGCAAATTAATCCCCACCCGGCGATACCAAAAATCCTCGTGACCATAAAACCAGCCAAAGACCGTCGCCAGCTGTTCTGGATGCAAAAAGCACCAGTCACTATAAACCTTCCGCCAAGCGTCGATGCTATCCCACCATTGTTTTTCTCCCAACAAAGGGAGCCAGTTTTCCAAGTCTCCCAAGGTGAGACGTTTGAGATTGTGTTGTGCCAAATCGATGGCGAAATACTGATACTCCCGCTCCGGTTGGCGATAATAAGCTACGACTGTCGCCACCAATTCAGGCAATGCCCATTGCCGACTAGCAGTCAAAAAGGGTTTTTCCAAACGCCGGCGTTCCGGTGAAGGCACCCCACAAAAGGGAAACTGATTTTTCATATAAGCTGCCATGCTGGCGGCATTTTCCGGTTCAAAGGGAAACAAGCGGGTAATCGTCAGTTGTTCCATTTCCTAGCTCCTATCAAAAATAAACGACGCAAAACAAGCGACGATGCTACCACCGCCGCTTGTTACTTAATCTACATAAGTTGATTTAGAATTGTTCAACCAAGCATAGCCCAATCCCATCACTAAACCGCCACCGATGTAATTACCAATCAGAGCGAAAAATAAGTTGTGAGCCACACTCGCTACCGTCATGCCTTCCAAAGCCCCACCAGATGCTACAAAAGCCAACGTAAAGGCTGGGAAATTGGCAATCACGTGTTCATACCCTAGAAAAGCAAAAATGAAGATAACAAAAATAATGGCCGCCACTTTACCAGCATCATCTTTCATGCGCATCGAAATCATTACCGCAGTGTTAACCACGATATTGGCAAACATCCCCTCGATGAGAATCTGTCCCGTCGATTTTGCTAGTTTTGCTTGAATCGAAGTGAACAGAAAATTATCTGCTTCTAATCCTTGAAACGGCACTGTCTGACCAATCAAAAAGGCAAACAAAACACCGCCGATTAAGTTAAACAAAATACAGGTAAATAAAATCTTCGCTGCTAACGGAATACTCAAGCGTTTGCGATATACCCCGACAGTCATATAAAGCATGTTGGAAGTGCCTAACTCGGCATTCATATACAAAATCATCACTAAAGACCAACTAAACATAAAGGCATACAGCATCTTGCCAAGTCCTGGGGCGATATGTTCTCCCTTCATGGCAATCGCAAATGCCACGCCTGTTCCCAAAGTCAGAAACAAACAAGCCAGCATCGCACGGACTGCATAGCGCAAATAACTACCCTCGATTAGATCTACTTTTTTCTCAATGGAGGTATCAATCTTTTCAAATAATGGGGATACCGGATTCATCTCTTCTCTTCTCCTTTAGTCTCTGTCCCAAAACGGCAAAACGACCGAGCTTTCATTGTTCCTGCAGGCAGTCACAAAAAAGCCCATATACCTTACTATTGTAAGGAGAAAACCTTGTTTTGTAAAGAAAAAAATGAAAACAAATGAAAACAATCATTCGCGTTTTCAAGTTTAAATTGCTCACTGCCTTCATCTAAATCTATCATAGCAAGAAACCCTTCTCTCGCAAAGAAAAGCAGCTCATTCTAAAAGTACTTCATTGGTAAAAAAGCCCAGAAAACGATTGACCTGAAAGCCTTCCCTCAGTATACTGGAAAGACTGACTTTTACTTAGCAAAAGATCAATTGGACTGAGAGCTTTCTACCCTATATTCCTCCATTTGAAACTACGCTTTTGTCTTGTCTCCAAGTAATAAATGAAATGAATGCCTGGGTAGACTCACCAACTAACCCCTCCATCACAAGTAGCTAAAACTAATCCATCCTACCAAAAAGCTTCACGAACTCCTCCAGCTGTCTACGCAAGCAAGAGGGTTTCATGAAGTCAAGTCGATAAAAAGGAGGCTAATGCTAATCATGGCTGATTATCAACGTATTCTCATCTTAGGAACTCCCGGCGCTGGCAAGTCGACCCTCACCACCCAGCTAGCAAAGCACATGCACTTGCCGGCCGTACGCTTAGATCAACTGTTTTGGGTAGACGACCAGCACACCATCACCACTGATGAACTTCTCGAAAAACTTCAGCCAATCCTAGCAACTGACGAATGGATCATCGATGGCAACTACGCTTCCACCTTGTCCCAACGTCTGCCCCGGACGCAGCTGGTGATTTTGCTAAAAGTACCTCGTCTCGTAGCTATTTGGCGCGTCATCAAACGTTACCTCACCTATCGTGGCAAAGGAGCCAGCAATCCTGGTGGGAATCCGGATACCATTGATTGGGAGTTTATCTCTTACATTTGGCATTTTCCCGAACGCCAAGGACGAGAAGCCCAGCAGCTTTTAGATAATGCCCCGCCAGACCTCCGCATCATCACTGCCAAAAACCACCAAGATGTCTTTGACCAGCTTTTTAAGTAAAGCTAATCTTTCCTTAGATTTTTCCTTTTTTGACGGGAAAACTTGACGCTAGCTAGCCATCTGTCGTATACTATGCTTTGTGTAAAATAATGCAGCAGAAAAATAATAGCTCGTCCCCAGTCTGGCGCTGGTTTACCAGTTCAATTGTGTAACCGCGGCTGCAAAAGGTGAAGATTGAAGGACAGACTGTACGATTATGAATTTTTCATCGGATTATTTTACTCCAACTAATTTAATTGGAGGAATTTTAAATGTCTCGTTATACAGGACCATCTTGGAAACAATCTCGTCGTTTAGGCGTATCATTGTCCGGCACTGGTAAAGAATTGGCACGTCGCCCTTTCCCACCAGGTCAACACGGACCAAACAGCCGTGGTAAAAAATCAGAATACGGCTTGCAATTAACTGAAAAACAAAAACTACGTCATATGTTCGGTTTGAACGAACGTCAATTCCGTAACTTGTTTGTCAAAGCTAGCAAAATCAAAGAAGGTAAACACGGTGTTAACTTCATGATCTTGTTGGAACAACGCTTGGACAACATGGTTTACCGTCTTGGTTTGGCTTCTACTCGTCGCCAAGCACGCCAATTGGTTAACCACGGTCATATCACGGTTGACGGCAAACGCGTTGACATCCCTTCATACCACGTTGAAGTAGGTCAAGTGATTTCTGTTCGTGAAAAATCTAAAAACATGATCACGATCAAAGAAGCTGTTGAAGCAACAATCGGCCGTCCTGCTTTTGTAAGCTTTGACGACGAAAAATTAGAAGGTTCATTGACTCGCTTGCCAGAACGCGACGAAATGACTCCAGACGTTGACGAATCATTCATCGTTGAATTCTACAACAAATTAATGTAATCTCATTACATTTCACCCAAATCCTTGTATATCAAGGTTTTGGGTGATTTTTTTTGCTCTTTTTTTCGAGAGAGTGGATTTACCTTAGTTTTTACCTTAGTTGGTTTCGAGTCTAAGTAATCCATCAAAGTATCTACCGTTTTCTGGCTCATATCTTCTCCAACATGGGTGTAGGTATCTAACGTTGTTTTGACACTTGAGTGGCCTAATCGTGTTTGTACCTGTTTTGCGCTAGCTCCACTTTCAAACAATAAAGTCGCATGGGTATGACGTAAACTGTGGATATTAATATCCGGTAACTCCGCATGAGCCACAATCCTTTTCAACATATCGTAAATACTTGCGTGATGAAGAACATTTCCATTTCGCGAAAGAAAGATAAAGTCCTCATCAGCTTGGTTCATTCCTAATGTTTCAAGGTAATCTTCTTGAATGTTTTTAAACACCATCAATCTCTTCATAGTGTTTTCATCCATAGTAATCACACGATTGGATGCCACATTTTTGGGTGTACCCAGTTTCCAGCCGCTATTACTATAAGTAAATGACTTAGTGACAGATATTGTTTTTTTCTGGAAATCAACATCCGACCATAATAAAGCGGTACATTCTCCAATCCTTAAACCAGATTGCGCCAATACACGAAAGAGTATTTTTTGTACTTCATTGATGTAATGATCATCTAGATTATCCAAATAAGAAAAAAATCGTTTCAATTCTTCTTTACTAAGATAAAGTCGTTCCTTTTTCTTTTTTTCAACTTTGGGTTTAATTACATATTCAGTCGGGTCTTGGTCAAGTAAGCCGATACTGACACCATATCGAATGATTTTAGAAACAATCTGCAAAATTTGATGGTAGTATTTCGTGCCATTGACTTCCATAAACTTGTCATAGTAGTTTTGCAAAGAAAGAACCGAAATATCCTCTAACTTCATATCCTTCAGATCAGGTAAAACATGCTGCTCTATTCTCTTTCTAGTCCCTCTTCCCGTCGATTCTTTTACACCTTTCAAATATTGTGGATACCAAAGCTGATATAAGTCATTGAACGTAACTACTTCTGATTCGGTAGCTTTTTCCTTCCATGCTTCGGGGTCAAATTCATAAACCATGTGATTATACTTACTCTTCACTTCGGCTTTGCTTTTTCCACGAATATCCGTAACTTTTTGCAATCCGTTTGAATATTTTCCAATATAAATATTTCTACAAATATAACGTTTATCGCCTTTTTTTGTCCTATACTCTTGAATCTTCTTGCTAATATCCATTCTATTTTTCCTCCTATTGTGTGGGGCACATAGGAAAGGAATGAACTTTCGTTACTTGTTCTGTTGTGCTTCTTGAATGAAGGCTAAGTCTTTTGCGGTTTTCTCGATTTCTTCAAACGGTAAGTTGTCAAAGAAGACTGGTTTCATCTCTGGTTTCCCATGACGATCCAAAATCGGATTTCCGTCTTCATCCAAACGCATTTGTGGGGTGAAGAAACGTTCAATAAAGGCTAGCTTTTCTGCTACCTCATCTATTTCTTTCACTGTATGGCTATTCAAAATTTTCGCCAAAGTAAACAGATTTTGGACTTTTTGATCGTACTCGTCGATGCGATCGAGAATAACCGTTGTTTCGGAGACCGCAATCTCTTTTGGTGAACCAAAGAGCTGAATCGGTGTCGCGTGAAAGACCGTCGCAAATTTTTCTAAGCTCTCAAAGGTCGGGTAACGGATTCCCCGTTCGATATTGGAAATGGTCTGTTTTTGTACACCAATCTTTTCGGCCAATTCCGTTTGGGAAAGTCCCATTTCTTTTCGTAAACGGGCGACATTGCCGCCAAAGTTTTCTATCATTTTCCTCACCTCGGGTCTATCATAAGCGCTTTCCCTAAAAAATTCAAGCAAAAAATAAACTAAATAGTATTTCAAGTAAACTTTTAAAATATACTTGACATCTATTTTGAATCGCGGTAGAGTGTACCAAAAGATACTATTTTATTTATTTATAGTTCTTTTAGTTTTAAAAAGAAAATATAAGGAGGTGAAAAGAATGTCGGTATTGGAACAAGCGCTCCTGGATTGGCAAAAAGATCAGACCAATCAATTCTTTGCCCTGTTAGAAACCCGCTTGGAAGAAACACAAACCCAACAGGATATCGTCAAACAAAAATATTGTGCGGCGCATTTCGATGTGAGTGTTAATACATTGAAAGAATGGGTTCTTCAGGGCTGTCCAGAAATTCGATTGGACTCAGGTATGGTTTTATACAGCATTCAGGCGGTGAGAAGATGGTTATTAACCTATCAAAACTAAACAATGGTGTGGGGCCAAGGAAAGGAGCCGGTGTCGGGTTGGGGTGGTTGCCGCAGCCGTTGCCTCGTCTGCGATGGCTAAAAGCCAATCAGCATGCGAGGCTTACGGACGCGTGGAACGCACAGGTCTTTTGCGAACACCAGACACTGGCTAAGCGTAAGGTGCCTTTCTAATAGCACCTTATAAAGAGAAAAATAATGGCTAATAACTACCGGAAAAATGCGAAAAAAGCCGATACTACCAAGCTTTTTCACAACAAAAATAATTTGCGAACAATCGCAAATTCTAAAGGAGGTGACCAAATGACCAAAAGTACCCAGAATGTGCTAGGGAAAGTAGATTGGTTTCAAGCCGTCTTGCATCAAGTCAGTTATCAGACGGTCTTTCAAGACTTATTAAAAATCAGTTTAGAATCCGTCTCGATTCAAGCAGGAAGTTTAAAACATGAAGAATACGATATTGTGTACACCTGTGGCTTTCTCAAATACTATACCTATCACCAACCAGAAAAGGCCAAAGAACGTGGAACCCTTGTCTTAAGCGGACAAGCCTGTACTACCTATGAATGGATTTTGCTTTCGTATAACCCCATGGCGAATATCTTTCAAGAACTTGCCACCCGTTTTTACGAGTATGCCAGTCAAACCGCCTTCACCTTTGAAATCAAGCGGCTAGATTTAGCCTTGGATGATTACAACGAAGTGCCCTATTTCACGGTGGACCAACTTCACAATAAGGTAAAACGGAAGCAATTCCTTTCAAAAGGACGAAGCTATCAACTCCATGACAGCGAGTTTGATGCCAGACAACGGGCAAAAACGGTTAGTATCGGCGTTCGAGGATCAGCTTGTATGTTTCGGGCCTACGACAAAGCCAAAGAAATGGCCAAAGATTTTGATGGAGTGAAACAAGAGGAAATTCTGGCTCGGGCTCCCCAAATTCGGTTGGAAGTCGAGACACGTAATGATGTGGCAGAAAGTCTGTTTCGAACAATTGCCTTCTTACCACAAGATCAATGTGTCGCAAACTTAATCCGAGGCTTTCTGAAAACGGAACTTACCTTTTACACGGACGGCTCCTTAAAGCAGGTCTGTCGTTGGTGGCAAGACTACCTAAAACCAAGTCTGGTTCCTACTATCACTCGGCAGTATCAAGTGAGTAGCTTTGATCGTTCCTTGAACTGGTATGAATACGGTGGACCCATGGCATTAACTCAGGCACTCTTTTTCTTGCATCATGAGGGTGTCGGGATTGATCCAAGTTTGTTAGAGATTCGCCCCAATTATGAATGGACACCCGAACTTTCTGATCGCATGATTCAATACGTCAGCGAGCAACAACGTCCCGATTTAATTCCACTTATTCAAGAACGCACCAAAAAAGCGTCCATCACTTCCCAATAAGTGAACGAACGCTCTGTTAAAAAATTTTCTAAAACAAGTATAGCAAAGAAAGGAAGAAAATACGATGCCAAAAATGTTAAGTATCAATGATTTTGATTTCGGAGCCATTGGCCCAACCTTTGAACTAGATGAGGTCACTCCGAAATTTGCGACTGAAACCCGAACTGATGAAAATGGTCAGGTCATTCTAAATCGCGAAAACCAACCAAGAAACTTCTATACCGATGAGATTATCGGGTACAAGTATTCGGTGACTATCCTGGAGGGTCAGTTCCGTAAAAAAGCAACGCAAGTCACAGTCAACACCTTAGATCACCCGATTGACAATGATGAGATTATGAAGCGTGAGAGTGTCAAATGCCGGTTTGAAAATCTTCAACCAAGTAGACCTGGCCACCCGATGTATTATAAGGCAGATAAGATTGTTTTGTTAGGAAATCAAAAATAAAACAATAAGCGATTAAGAGCATCTATTTTCGAGGAAAAGGAAAGATAGATGCTCTTAATTTGAGTTAGAGATTATTGACAAAGGGATGATAAATAATCTGCATGGGAATCCATATCAAAAGTTCGTAATATTTGAAGTGCCCGGTTTCTTTTTAATTCATCATCTTCAACGATACCTTCGAAAAAAGAAATAATGACTTTGTCCTTTAAATTATCACTGTCTATCACTTTTTTTAATGACTCAATGATAACAGGAATCAAGTGTTTATCCCCACGCTCAGCAAACAGATAAAGTGCATTAATGTGCATCTTTTCAAGTAAAAGGTATTTTTTAAATAAAGTATTGAAGGTTTGATTTTTTTCACCAATATAGCTCAACATATGAAGAACATAATCTGTTTCAAAGATATACATAAAGTTGATAAAGATCGATGCTTCAAACTTTCCCCAGGAATCAATTCTGGATAGATATTCTTTTATTTTGTCAACATAGTAATCAACTTTGCTTTTTTCAAGTAAAAAAACACCTTCTTTATTTAAAAGTAATCGATATTGAGCCAAAAGATGAAAATAATAGAAATCATTGTCCCTATCAACCTCCTTTTCTAGATTATCTAACAGGTTTATCAATTGTTTAAAATCTTGATGATAATAGTAATTTTTTAAAGTTGTTGAGAGAATCTTTTTTGGGTTTTCAGAATGAAGCGGACTACGAAAATCGAATTCTTCGATTGATACGTTTAATCTTTCTAAATACATTCTTAGTATGTGAAAGTTAATCGAAGTACCAGCTTTTTCATAGTTACCAAGGGTATTCCTTGCGGATATACCGTTAGCTAAATCGCTTTGAGATACACTTCGTTCTTTACGCAATGATTTTAATAGCTTATTAGGTTCCATGAAATCTACCCTTCATTAATAAATGTGATGCCCATTTTTTGGGCAAAAACCATCAATATTTCGCCCCCATTGTATAGTACAGGTATCAAATAGTAAAGGAGGGATAATCCATTGAGCAGGTTAGCTTTATGATTAATGTATGTTTGATAGGTGAAGTCACAATGGTATACTAAGATAGTATTACAAGGAAATATTTTTATGTAAAAACTTATTTTTTGTGATAGTTAAACAGTAACTGCTGAAATAGTGAAACACCTAAAAAAAGAAAAAATTAAGATAGCAGTTGTATTTTCTCAAAGGAGATGGTTAGCTTGTTTACATTAAAAGATAAGATAAAGAGATATTTAGTTGTAGTGTTTTTTGTATGTATTATTCTGGTACCAATCATTTTAGAAACACGCGGTACAATCACAACGGAATTAATGACCATATTATTAGGAATTGCCTTTGTAATAGCTAGTCTACTTATTTTAGTTTTGAAGCAAGATTATCTCTTAACATTTATTTCAATTAATGGTTCTTCTCGAAATTCTAGTAGAGGAAGATTGATAAAAATTTGTGGCTTTATTTTTTTAGCCACTGGGATAGCGTTGATTAGTATTGGAATACTCTGATCTGAACAGAATAAAAACTAATGTGATTCTTTTATTCTTCCAAATCAAACCAGTCTATAAATAAAGAGTAACAAGTGCGATGTTAATTCTATTAGGATTTTTCTTACTTCTTTTCCCACTTTTGACAATACCAGATATGTTGTGAAGAAAGAAAAACACGGGTAGGTACTTTACGAATGCGCCTAGAATTCTAATTCCTAAATATCAAAATTCTGGAAAAAACTTAAATATGAAAAATAAATACGTCTTTTTATTGAACTACTTCTTTCTATGATACTTATTATTACTGGACTTATTAGTTACTTGAGATAATATCCTCTTCTCTGCCTCCTTAAAAGATTTATCTAGTTCATTTCTCGTATGTCCTACATTTTTTCTGGAATCTAAACTAACCATTGTTTGTATTGTGAAAGTATTGATACACCAAAAAAGCGTTCCTCACTTCCCACATAAATGAACGAACGCCTTGTTATAGAACCCTATAATATTTTAAATGAATATGGAAAAACTAACGAAAATTATAATGAAAAAAGCAGTTTTTTGTACCCCAGTATTTATGAAATAGGATTCTCGTTTGCATATATTCACATTTTTTTTATCATGTTATGCTTCTTGATACATGATTATACATTTTGAAAAACAATAAAACTGAGATAATTGTTTCAATTACCATTATTACAGCAAAAAGGTTTTCTGATCCATATACGAATAAAAAATATATTTCTAACAGAAAAAAAAGGATACCAAATATAATTGATGGAAATATCAATTTTCTTGAATAGTTAATCATCTCTTCTTGAGCTCTATCCCATTTTTCCTGACTTTCCATCGATTTTTTTGTTCTAAAGCCGATGAAACTATTAATTTTTTTTTCAGGTATCATTCTAGATATCCAAAAGAAAGCTAATGAATTCATGAAAGAAATCATATTACATACGCCTCTTTAATAAAATTAGATTCATGCAAATAAGATTGAATCTCATCTCCCTTCTCAATAAAACAATTTTCTAGTCCGCTGGCATTGTAACAATGCTTACAGCGAAAATTACATCTATATGTGATATCAAAAGAAATCTGGCTAGGTCCTACCGCAATTTTTCCCAACTCTAGTATGTTAGCCATCAAAGTACCTCCATTCTAAATATTCAAATTCAACAATGACAATCTGTATTCGCTTTAACTGAATATTGCATATTCCTTCTTACGAAAACTCTTAATTTTTTTGTTAAAAAAATCACAATACTTGAAGATAGAAATAAAATGAATTATTATTTCTTACGATAAATTGTTGGAATGGTGATTAATCTGGACGAACTACTTCCCACCCTAAAAAGTCTAATAGAATAGCAAACATTTTATTACCTCCCTTTTATTTTTTTTCAATTATATCAAGCTGATTATCCTACTCAGATAAGTGGCAAAAATGAGCCAATGAAAGGAAATAAATCTATGAAACATGGTTTTTTGATTAAAAAGATGAGAAAAGATAGAGGCATTTCTCGATCTGATTTGGTTGTATCTAGTAGTTCAGTTAGTTCCTTAAAAAGATTTGAGAACGAGGAAGCTAAAATTGATTTTGATACTTTATGGACCTATCTTGAAAGAATGAACATCCAAATGGATGAGTATCAATTTGAATATAGCAATTTTCACGGCAGTGACAAAGAAGCTCTCAGAATAAGATTCAAAAATGTCTTATCTAATGACACCGCTATACAGAATTATCTGGAAGATTTACAAACTAGGTATGCTGAATCTAAAGATATCTTCTACTTATACTTAATCATTCAATTAAAATCAGTAATCACAAAAATACCTAAAAGGAATCAACTCCTTCTTAGTGTTACAACGCAAGAAATTACGACATTATATACGTATCTAGAAAAAGTATCTGATTGGGGATACTTTGAATTAGCAATGTATACAAATTGTCTTTCCTTATTTGAAGATAATTATTTGCTATTCAATTTAAATGATGTACTAACCCAATTTGAAAAATTTAAAAACTCTTACAAGTACAAACTTGTATTGATTAAATTTTTGGTTAACTCACTTATACTTTCTTTCGAGAGAAAGTCCTACGGTAAAACTCCAGAACTTCTAGATGCGCTTTATGATGAGTCAGAAGATAGTGATTTTATGAAAGGTCGAATTTATTGGAAGTTTTTTACTGCTTTGTACCATTCAGTTATTGGCAATTTTGAGATGGATAGCACTGTTTATATTGAGATGCTATCATTACTAGGATATGAGGATGATGTGCAAAATATGAAAGACATAGAAAATTGTATACAGGAAGCCACAAAAAAAGGGACTCAGTAGTTAGTCCCTTTCATATGTGCCCCACACTTCAATTTTCACCTTAGTTTTTACCTTAGTTTCAAAAAATATCCCTTCATATCATTCAATATCAGACTAGTTAAAAAGACTGTTGCATCAACA
This sequence comes from Enterococcus diestrammenae, assembly GCF_049384045.1. Taxonomy (NCBI): domain Bacteria; kingdom Bacillati; phylum Bacillota; class Bacilli; order Lactobacillales; family Enterococcaceae; genus Enterococcus; species Enterococcus diestrammenae. The sequence goes on along the minus strand of NZ_JBMRGR010000013.1, from coordinate 65,504 downwards.
AACCATACTAATATGATATCAAACAATACTCGGATTTTTATTCTACAACAAATTAATGTAATCTCATTACACTTCACCCAAAGCCTTGTGTATCAAGGTTTTGGGTGATTTTTTTATTTTCAGAGGATTTGGAACTTCCTTTATTCTACTTATTGATGATTAAACTTCTTACCATTAACCAAAGATAGTTCCATTTTTTCTTACTCAACAAACGTAATAGTTTCAGAAACTACTGAGGACATGACCTGCTAGTAGCAGCGCCCTTTGAGGGTTCTTATTTGTCAACCGCCACAAATCGTGCTAGAATGATAGATGAACTAAATGAGGGATGGTGTTCCCTATAACCGCTGAAATGCTGATGACACCTGTTGCTGAAGTTTCTTTGAGTTGCCTTGCAATCTACAAAAAACTTCAGCAACAGGTGTCATTTTTTTGTTTTCAATCATCCCCCCAAAAAATGAAAATAGGAGGAATTACCATGTCACAAATTACCATCGAAAATGTCAGAGCACGCGAGGTCTTCGATTCCCGCGGTAATCCTACTGTAGAAGCAGATGTTTGGCTCTCAGATGGCTCCTTCGGTCGTGCAGAAGTTCCCTCAGGTGCCTCGACTGGTGACCGTGAAGCTGTCGAATTACGGGATGGAGGCGACCGTCTACAAGGAAAAGGGGTCCTGAAAGCAGTCACTAATGTCAATACTGAAATCAAAGACGCGTTAGTTGGACAAAGTCCTTTTGATCAACAAAAGATCGATCAAATCATGATTGACTTAGATGGCACAGCTAACAAAGGCCGACTCGGAGCCAATGCCATTTTAGGCGTATCGATGGCTGTCGCCCGGGCTGCAGCTGCTAGCAAAAAAGTTCCGCTATATCGTTACCTTGGTGGCGTCGATTTAGAATTACCACAACCTTTCTTTAACGTTATCAATGGTGGTGTCCACGCTGACAGTGGCATTGATGTCCAAGAATTTTTGATTACACCAGTAAAACGTACTTCCTTCCGTGATGGCGTAGAAAAAATCGCCAATATTTACCATACATTGAAAGGAATCCTCGCTAAAAAAGGGTTAGAAACAGCCGTCGGGGATGAAGGGGGTTTTGCTCCAAAACTTGGCAATACCGAAACAGCCATTGAAACGTTGTATGAAGCGATTCAAGCAGCCGGATATGTGCCTGGCGAAGAAATTGCGATTGCCTTAGACCCAGCCTCTAGTGAATTCTGGTCTGATGAAAACAAACATTATCATTTTGAAGGCAAAGAACTTACTTCTGACGAAATGCTTCATTACTATCAGGAATTAGTCAAAAAATATCCAGCTATCATTTCCATTGAAGATGGTTTTTCTGAACACGACTGGGATGGCTTCAAAGCGATGACTGAGGCCATGGGAGACAAGATTCAACTAGTGGGCGACGATATTTTTGTCACCAATCCAGTTATTTTTCAAGAAGGCATCGATCGTGGTGTAGCCAATGCTATTTTGATCAAACTCAATCAGATTGGAACAGTCTCTGAATCGATTAACGCCATTAAACTAGCTCGCAAAAATGGTTACAATACCATGATTTCTCACCGTTCTGGTGAAACTGGCGATACGTTCATCGCTGATTTTGCCGTAGCCATGCATGCCGGCCAAATTAAGACTGGTTCCATGGCCCGTAGCGAACGAGTGGAAAAATACAATCAATTTCTGCGGATTGAAGAAGAATTGGAAGGTTTTGCTAGCCTAGCTCATTTCCCCCAAAAATAAAAATATCCCTTAAGAATCCGAGGTGAATCCCATGCTCTATCAAGAAAAAAATGGCCCTCGCATTTTGGAAGAGGCCGATTTAATCGCTGACGCCAAACGCCTTGCACTGAAAAAATGGGAAGATGACCGCAATGAGATCCCACTCCACTATACCGACTTTGTAGCTTTTGAAAAATCCTTTGTTTCTCAATACTATCAACAATTTCGCAAGGTACCTAACGACTAAAACTCAGTCAGGTACTATTCAAAATGCCAGTGACATCAAGTAACTTTCAATAAATGGCAAAAAAATCAGACAGTGCAACCTGTCTGATTTTTTTGGCTGCAGCACGAGGCTATCCGCGCAAGCGAAAATTTTTCCTTATCCTATCAAATAGTCACTTCCCATTTAGGCCTCTTTCCCAATGCCAAGATAAGCATGTATTTGAACCCACTAGCTCCCCGCGGTATAATTATATTCAGAAAAACCCGGCTACTCACCACTGGAGGTGCTGAACATGATTTCCTTATTCACCGCTCTAACCTTTCTTCTGATTGCCGACATGACCCCCGAAAAACGCATTAATCGTTGGTATGGTTTTCGAAGTCCGAAAGCTAAGAAAACTCAAGCAAATTGGGATTTGGCTCAAAAAGAAATGATCGCTTTTGCCAAACGGTTAGTTTTGCCCAGCTTCTTGATTGGTGTAATTTTTACAGCAGTGGAGATCTTCTTGATTGTTCGAGGGGCTGGGAATACTGTAATAGCAGTCATACTGCTAGAGTGTCTCGTACCCGCCATCCTTTACCTGATTTTGTATTTTCATTGTGATCGGATGTTAGCGGATTAGCTCGTGTTATAACCCTAAACAAGCGTGTCTCCCTGATGGAAAACACGCTTGTTTTATTGGTTATTTATTTCGAGGCATCCTTAATAAGTCACACAAATAAAAACAAATAGCCCACTAGTTACCACGATACTCAAGAGACTATACCCAAGATAAGCAAAATTTTGATTTGCCAGTCCCTTTCCTCCCAAAATCCCTGCCACTACGGGAATAACTAAAACCGCCAAGTATTTTGGCGCGTAGTAGTTCACCTGGTCATCGATTCCCCACTGCATTGGTACTTGCTCCGGTAAAAAGAATAGAAAAACAACTGCCACAAGCAAACTTATTGCAAGGACTAGTGAAAAAGCTTTACGATAACTCATATTTAAAAAGAATAAATTCATCATTTCATCCTCCATTTCGTAAACTTAACGCCACTGTACTAGCACTAGTAAATAATAAAAACATACCACCCAAAACAGCCCCCAGGTTAACAACACTAAAAGCTGAAGCAAGAAACTTTTCTCGCTGTATCGCCCGTATGCTTTTGCCGGCCAATCTCGCATAAAAAGTAGCGAAAAACTAACGCCTAACGCCGGCAAGAAAAACAATCCCAGCTTATTGCCATAATTACCAATCCGATATTCTTCGAGAAACTGATTTTCTATCGGAGACAACTGGATGGGGATGGTTTGTGGGAGTATACTAACAAGGTGAAGAATGAAAACCACCGCACCAAGGGTCAGCACCCCATTGGCAAGACGTAATTTTAAAAAGTAGCGATCCACCCGTTGAATAATCCACCCCATGAACAACACACCTTTCTGCATCTTTCATTATAGATAACTATGATAAGTTTACAAGCAAGGGATTCTTGCATTCCTATCATACCAAGGTTTCTAGCAATTATTTTGAATCTATTGGAGGTCACATTTGATGTTTGCCGAAGCTATTAAAGAACGCCGTAAAGCTCTAGGTCTGACCCAACAGGAGCTAGCAAATCGTTTATTCGTTTCTCGTCAGACGGTTTCAAACTGGGAAAACGGCAAAAATTTCCCCGACATCCCCACCCTGATTGCCATCAGTGACCAAGTGGGTTTGTCCTTGGACTATCTGCTCAAAGGCGACGCTAATTACCTAGAAAAAGTCGAAGAAGATTATCAACTTATCGAAAACAAGCGAAAAGACCGACTGATTCAGCTGATTGCCGGCGCTACCCAACTAGCGCTCATCCTTTTAGCGGCAGCCAGTTTCTTCTTCCGTGAAGCTATCAGCGAGCGGATCTTTGCCTTGGGGATGTTGGTGCTGTGCGTTCCTTTGGTGATTTCCAGCTATCTGATTTATTACGCTTCCTACAGCAAGAAGGAAAATACCTCGACAGCTCTTTTCATTCCCAAGGCGTTTGGTCCCGGGGTCACCATCAACCCTAGCCACCCTCTTGGAAAATTAATCTGGGGTGCGGTTGTGGTAGGAATCTTGGCCCTCTTAGTCTATACGCTGGTCAATCACTAATTACCGCAAGCAAAGAATTTGGTTTCACCGTCTTATTCTCGTAGACTAGGCTTGAGGTGATAAAAATGCGCAATACTTGGCTTGCTGAACAACTAAAAGCCATCCAAGAACCCCAGTACCAACGTATTTTGCAAGCAGCAATTGACTATATTGAAGAACTTGAAGATGATAACGAAAGCTTACAAGTGTCTCTGGAAGGCTCGGTTTGGAGTCCCAATCGTTGGAATGAAAAAGCTGACCAAAAAGATTCAGAAAAATAGTTATCGCTTATCAGAGCTTTTAGACCGAAAAATGCACCGCCGTCACTTTTTTGGACGGCGGTGCATTTTTCATTTCCTGTTGATTTGTATTGCTGCCTAGCAAATTCTGGGGAAGATTCTAAGTTTGAAACCAGTTTTAGTTTTTCACATCATATCCTTGTAGCGCAGCATCGCCTTCTGCTGAGTTGGAAACCCGAATGACATTTTCCACCTGGTTGACGAAAATCTTGCCGTCCCCTGGTTTACCAGTGTACAAAGCTTCCTTGATGGCTCCAACCACTAGATCCACCGGAATGCGACTGACGGTGACTTCCACCTTGACTTTCGGTAGAAGTTCCGCAGCAACTTCTGAACCACGATAGAGTTCGGTTTGTCCTTTTTGAACACCGTGCCCTAGAACTGGAGTGACGGTCATGCCTTCTACACCGATACCATAAAGTTTTTCTTGTACTTTTCGCAAGTTAATTTCATTGATGATCACTGCCACATTGGTGAGTTTACCAGTATCGTCGTTTTTATAGTCTGTTGCAACAGACGTACTCGTCGGTGCACTTGTAGCTGTATGAGTCGTCGTTCGAATGGTTTCTCCAGTGGCTAGAGCAAGTTCTACCACACTTTCCGGTTGAACGTTAAAGCCAGCATAGGCGCTTTGTAAGCCGTGTTCCACATTGTCCAAGCCAGCGATTTCCGTCTCAGGAGAAACCCGCAAGCCGATTGTTGCTTTGATGACAGAAAAGAGGACAAACGTCGTAGCCCCGACCCATAGCATCGTCACGGCGACACCGATGGCTTGGGTTACCAAAAAGGATACGCCACCGCCGTAGAACAAGCCGCCATCTATCGCCAATAAACCTGTTGCTAAAGTCCCAAAGGCGCCGCAAACACCGTGAACAGCCACTGCCCCTACTGGATCATCCACGCGTAATTTCTGATCGATAAACTCAACGGCGAAAAGCATCAACGCTCCAGCTGCCAGACCAATCACAGCAGCCCCACCAGCGGACACCATATCACAGCCAGCCGTGACACCCACCAGCCCTGCCAACGTCCCATTCAAAGTCAGGGAGACATCTGGCTTTTTGTATTTCACCCAAGAGATAGCCAAAGCAGACAAGGTCCCGCAAGTCGCTGCTAAGTTGGTATTTACCAAGACGTTACTGGCTAAAATCATCGTGTCGTCACCAGTCATAGAAGTGGTAGAGCCGCCATTAAAGCCAAACCAGCAGAACCATAAAATGAAAACTCCCAAAGCTGCAAAAGTCAAGTTGTGACCAGGAATCGCCAAGCTTTTACCAGATTTACTATATTTGCCAATCCGAGGCCCGAGAATTGCTGCGCCGACGAAAGCTGCCACGCCCCCTACCATATGAACAGCTGTCGATCCGGCAAAATCATGGAACCCCATCTCTGCCAAGAAGCCACCGCCCCAGATCCAGTGACCCGATACTGGATAAATCAAGGCACTGATTACTGCACTGTAGACACAGTAGGCTTTAAATTCCGTCCGCTCCGCCATCGCGCCAGAAACAATCGTCGCTGCCGTCGCACAAAACACCGTTTGGAAAAACATGTAAGCCGGTGTCGGCATCGCAAATTCAAAAGAGTCCATTGCAAAAATGTGAATCCCACCAAAGATGGCGCTTTGGGTTCCAAACATAATGCCAAAACCAATAAGCCAATAGAGAACGGAACCGAAACAAAAATCCACCAAGTTTTTCATGATGATGTTCCCAGCATTTTTCGCTCGGGTAAAACCAGCTTCTACCAAGGTGAAGCCTGCTTGCATGAAAAATACCAAAAATGCCGCAACCAACGTCCAAATCACATCCACCGAAGAAAACATAAAACCACTCCCTTTTCCACTTTTTTGAATCGTCAGAAAATTCTTCCTAAATCAAAAATACCATGGCATTTTAAGCTCTTCAATAAAGATGTTAGTTTTTATTACGTATAAAATAGTTTTGTTCGGGAATTACGACTATTTTTACAATTTTCTATTCGAGATATGTAATAAAACATGACATAGAAACAAAAAAACACCTCTCCACGATAGAGAAGTGTCGAATTAAAGAAATTATACAATCCCATTACACTTAGCAACACAGATCTCAACTCAGTCACAGCACCACCAAATTACCTAATCACTGACCCAATAGTTTCGCAATCTCCGGTCCAATCTTGTCCGGTGTTGTTTGTGGGGCAAAGCGTTCAACTACTTCCCCATCTGAATTAATTAAAAATTTAGTGAAGTTCCATTTAATCGCAGCACCCACCAAGCCACCTTTTTCCTTTTTCAAAAAGGTATATAAGGGGGCCTCGTTTTCACCATTCACTTCGATTTTGCCAAAAGTTTTGAAGGTGGTGTGATACCGCAACTGGCAAAATTCTTGGATTTCTTCATTGGTTCCTGGCGCTTGATTGCCAAACTGATTGCAGGGGAAATCAAGAATTTCGAAGCCTTGGTCCCGATAGTCCTGGTAAAGTTTTTCCAATCCTTCATATTGTGGTGTGAAGCCACAACCTGTCGCCGTATTGACGATTAGCAAGACTTTTCCTTGATAATCCGCCAAAGAAACCGGCTGCCCTTGGACATCTTTTACTTGAAAATCATAGATACTCATGGCAATTCCTCCTTTATGACGAAGCTTTACCCTTTGATTGTAACGAAGGCGAGCAGCAATCACAAAGAATCGCCCTCGCAGAAGTGACACGAAAAAATCCCGCACAAGTTTTTGTACGGGAGACTGATTGAAACGCTGAACAGACCACAAGTTTTACTCATCTATCCTCTTTCAAGAGGCTTCTCCTGACAAGTCAGCTTTTGCTTCTACAGCTTCGCGAGCGTCAATCGCAACATATTCTCGATCCTCGGAGACTTCCATATAAGCTGGACGGATGATTTTTTGGGTATTGATCAGTTCCTCGATGCGATGAGCCGACCAACCGACAATCCGAGCGATGGCAAACATCGGTGTATAAAGTTCTCGAGGCAAGCCTAACATGGCATAGACAAAACCGCTGAAAAAGTCGATATTGGCGCTGACCCCTTTGAACATCTTTCGCTTTTCACCGATGATTTTTGGTGCCAATTCTTCTACTAAGGAGTACAGTTCAAATTCGGCTTGCTCTTCCGGTCCTTTTTCTTCAGCTAATTTGGAGACATAGGATTTAAAAATCGCTGCTCGAGGATCATTGTCGCTATAAACAGCGTGGCCCATCCCATAAATCAACCCTTTGCCATCGAAGGCTTTTTTATCCAAAATATCCTCTAAATATTGACGGACTTGAGCGGGATCAGTGGTATCAGCTACGTTGGCTTTCAAATCTTCCATCATGTGGGTCACCTTGATATTGGCCCCACCGTGTTTTGGCCCTTTCAAAGAACCCAATGCTGCACTGATTGTCGAATAAGTGTCCGTACCACTGGAAGTCACCACTCGCGTCGTAAAGGTAGAATTATTCCCGCCACCATGTTCCATATGCAGTACAAGGGACATGTCCAGCGTCTGCGCTTCTTGTTTCGTGTAGCTCTTATCTGGGCGTAGCATCGTCAAAATCGCTTCCGCCGTACTTAGATTTGGATCTGGTCGGTGAATGTACATGCTTTCGTCCATCTCATAGTGGTTGTAGGCATGATAGGCATAGACGGCCAGCATCGGAAAGACGGCGATTAACATCAGACATTGTTCCAACACATTTTCTACGCTTACATCATCTCTTTTGTCATCGTAACATGCCAATGTCAGCAAGCTTCTTGAAAGATTATTCATAATATCAGCAGAAGGCGCCTTCATAATCACATCCCGAACAAAATTAGTAGGTAGCGTGCGTTTGTCCGCCAGTAGCTGGGAAAAATCTCGCAATTCTGCCGGTGTTGGCAGCTCCCCAAAAAGGAGTAAAAATGCAACTTCTTCAAACCCGAAACGGCCTTCCCCCACAAAGCCCTTCACCAGTTCATTGATATCAATCCCGCGGTAGCGCAGTTCTCCCGTTCCTGGGATTGGTTGGCCATCGACGATTTTTTGCGGATAAATCGTGGAGATTGTTGTTAAACCTGCTAAAACACCCTTACCATTGGTATCTCGCAAGCCTCGCTTAACGTTATATTTTGTATAATTATTCACATCTATCCAATCAACTTCTTCACATCGCGCAGCCAAACTTGGATAGTCTAGCAACTTTTTTTCCATTAAACTCACGCAAAACACCCCTTTTACCGAAAAAATATTCTGTATCGTGACAGATTGTATTACCGATAATTATACCACCATTTTTTCTAAAAAGAAATAATATTTCGACTATTTACATTTATGCACCGTCAACGTATAATTATACCAACTGACATTTTTAAGGGAGAAAGGGGCTTATGCTCATGAAATGGCAAAATACTTTAGCCGATAAAGACCTGATTTACTGTGATTTAAAGCAAGTTACGACTGCATTTTCAGCAGATTTGACCGCCTTACCCTACGCCATTCGTGTCTTATTGGAGTCTGTCGCTCGTAACCGCGATGAAGAGATTACCGACGAGATCATTGGCGAATTAGCCAATTGGCAGGCTGCAGCTCCAACCGGCGTTGTGCCATTTAAACCAGCGCGAGTTATTTTACAAGATTTCACCGGCGTGCCAGCTGTCGTGGATTTGGCAGCTATGCGAGATGCGATGGTGGCGCTAGGTGGGGACGCCAAAGCCATCAACCCTGAGATTCCGGTAACCTTAGTCGTGGACCATTCCGTTCAAGTCGATTGTGCCGGTTCGCCAGGAGCATTGGCTTTCAACACACAGCGAGAATTTGAGCGAAATCACGAACGTTACCAGTTTTTAAAATGGGCCCAACAGTCCTTCAAAGATTTTGAAGTCGTTCCGCCAGAAACCGGCATTATTCACCAAGTAAACATCGAAAAGCTTTCCAATGTCATCTTGAGCAAAACCGATGAAGCTAGTGGAAAAACGGTGATTTTCCCCGACACCTTACAGGGAACAGACTCCCACACCACCATGATTAACGGTCTTGGGGTTTTAGGCTGGGGCGTGGGCGGAATTGAAGCGGAAGCCGCTATTTTAGGGGAAGCTTCCTATTTTCCAACTCCAGAGGTTATCGGGGTGAACTTTAGCGGTGAACTGCCTATTGGTACCACAGCCACTGATTTGGCATTGGCCGTGACGGAGTTGTTACGGCAAGAGAAAGTGGTTGGCAAATTTGTAGAGTATTTCGGTACTGGCTATCAAAAACTCAGCCTCTCTGATCGAGCGACCATTGCCAATATGGCCCCAGAATACGGTGCGACTTGCGGTTTTTGTCCAATTGACGAAGAAACCCTCAACTATTTACGGACCACCGGTAGAGACCCTGAACTGATTGATACCGTTGAAAGCTATGCCAAAGCAAATGGGCTTTTTTACGATGCCAGCCACTTACCAACTTACACGAAAACTATCCAGTTAGACCTTAGCACCATCCAGCCATCCTTAGCCGGACCAAAACGTCCGCAAGATCGGATTTCTCTAGAAGACGTGCCAGCGGATTTCACCGCTTCTGTCACGGCTGAAGTCGGACCTAAAGGATTTGGCTTACCAGCTACAGAACTTGAAAAAACGACGCCAATCCATTGGCAGGAGAAAAATCCTGATCTGGCTTATCCAGATACCCTCAAAACCGGTGATCTTGCCTTAGCCGCAATCACTAGCTGTACCAACACTAGCAATCCTTTTGTGATGATTTCCGCGGGACTGTTGGCAAAAAAAGCAGTGGAAAAAGGCTTGAAAGTCCCCGCCTATGTGAAAACCTCTCTGTCTCCCGGCTCACGAATCGTTACCGCCTATTTGGAAGACAGCGGGCTTTTGCCTTATCTGGAAAAACTCGGTTTCTATAACGTCGGCTATGGTTGTACGACTTGCATCGGAAATTCAGGTCCTTTAAGCGAACCGGTGACAGAAGCCATCGAGGCGGATAACTTATTGGTGGCTTCCGTCCTTTCAGGCAATCGTAATTTTGAAGGACGGATTCATCCATTAATCAAAGCCAACTATCTCGCCTCACCACCTTTAGTAGTGGCTTATGCCTTAGCCGGCAGCATCCTGACCAATCTCACCACCGACGTGATTGGTCAAGATCAAGCTGGCGCAGACATTTATTTAAAAGATCTCTGGCCGACTGCCGCTGAGGTCAATGCCGTCATCGACAAATATGTCGGACCAGAAGCTTACAAAGAAACTTACGCCCATCTTTTTGATGCCAATCAACGGTGGAATGAAATCGAAACGGCCACCGGGGATTGTTTCGACTGGAACGAGGATTCGACTTATATCGCTAATCCACCATTCTTCGCTGGCTTGACGCGGGAATTACCGCAACAAGGTAGCTTACAAAACTTGACCGTCTTAGCCAAATTAGCAGATTCCGTCACCACCGACCATATTTCACCTGCCGGCAATATTGCCATCGATTCACCGGCGGGAGGCTTTTTGAAAGCTCGCGGGATAGCACCAAAAGATTTCAACTCCTATGGCTCGCGTCGGGGCAATCACGAGGTTATGATGCGGGGAACCTTTGCCAATATCCGCCTACAAAACCAGCTCATCCCAGGATCCTCTGGCGGTGTTACCAAGTATCATCCTACTGGCGAGACCTTGTCCATCTATGACGCTGCTATGAAGTATCAAGCAGCCGGGGATGGCGCGATCATCTTGGCCGGAAAAGACTACGGCATGGGCTCTTCCCGAGACTGGGCCGCAAAAGGTACCCAGCTTCTAGGGGTCAAAGCCGTCTTAGCTGAAAGTTTTGAACGCATTCACCGCTCCAACTTAGCCATGATGGGCATCTTGCCTTTGCAATACCTAGCGGGGCAAACAGCGGCCAGTCTCGGTTTAACTGGCGAAGAAACTTTCACTATTCCTTTACCGGAGGAACCACAAGTCGGACAATTACTGACCATTACCGCAACAAAAATCGATGGCAGCCAGCAGCAATTCCAAGTGAAACTACGCTTTGATGCCCCTGCTGATATCCGCTATTGGAAAAACCAAGGCATTTTACCAATGGTGATTCGTAAAAAATTCGAAGCCTAACACACGCAGCATCTGCGGATCTGTCATTATCCGGCGGCAGATTCGCCTTTTTTATCAATACTGACAAAAACGGGGGTTCCTACATGAGTTATCTCACTATTGAAAACCAACAATTACACGTTCCTAACGATCCCATCATTCCCTTCATCGCTGGCGACGGCATTGGCCCAGAAATCTGGGAAGCCTCTCGCAAAGTCATCGATGCAGCGGTCGCAAAAGCCTATAGCGGAGAAAAACAGATTCAGTGGACAGAAATCTTGGCCGGTGAAAAAGCGTTTAACGAAACGGGAGAATGGCTTCCAGAAGCCACGTTAACAGCAATTAAAACCGCCAAAGTCGCCCTCAAAGGTCCTCTTACCACGCCCATCGGTGGCGGCATTCGTTCCTTAAACGTGGCATTGCGGCAAGACCTAGATCTCTTTGCCTGCGTACGACCAGTCCGGTATTTTAATGGGGTGCCATCTCCTTTGAAAGAGCCCGAAAAAACCAATATGGTCATCTTCCGAGAGAATACCGAAGATGTTTATGCCGGAATCGAGTTTGCAAAAGGTACAGCAGAAGCCAACGCCTTGATTTCTCTTTTGCAAGAGCAATTCCAAGTGACTAAGATTCGCTTCCCGGAAACTAGCGCCATTGGTATCAAACCAATTTCCCAGGAAGGCAGCCAACGCCTCATCGCTGCAGCCATCGACTACGCATTAGAAAATGGCCACAAAACCGTCACTTTGGTGCACAAAGGCAATATCATGAAATTTACGGAAGGGGGCTTCAAAAATTGGGGCTACGAATTGGCAGAAACCGAATACGCCGAAAAAACCTTCACCATGAACCAATACGCGGCTATTTCCGAAAAATCTGGCAAAGCCGCGGCCGACGAGGCTTACCAGCAGGCTAAAGCAGCTGGTAAATTGATTATCGATGACGTCATCGCTGACAATATGTTGCAACAGATTCTCCTTTATCCAGAAAAATATGAGGTCATTGCTACCTGCAACCTCAACGGTGACTACCTTTCTGACGCTCTGGCCGCACAAGTCGGCGGCATCGGTATCGCACCGGGGGCCAATATCAACTACCACACCGGTCATGCTATTTTTGAAGCAACTCATGGTACTGCCCCAGATATCGCTGGCCTTGGCAAAGCGAATCCTTGTTCACTGCTGCTATCTGCTGGGATGATGTTAACCTATCTTGGCTGGGGTGAGGCGGCTCACTTAGTGGAACAAGCAATTGAAAAAGCCCTCACCACTAAACAAGTGACCGCTGACTTTGCTCATTCGATGACTGGAGCCACGAAAATCAGCACGGCAGCTTTTGGCGAGTTACTGGTAACCATAATCAACGAATAACCACCACTTTTGGGATTTCGTACCCAATTAAAAAAAACCGACCCTACAAAAGACGGAAGTCCTTCGTAGGGTCGGTTATTTATTTTTTAGCGTTTTTTTTCATTCTCGCCAACCTTTTCTAACGTGGCTTTCGTCTCCTGTTTTTTGATTCCTGTTGCCAGCGAAACCTCTTTATGAAAATCATTTTTCAACAATATCGCACATAGAATCACTTCCAAAATGTACCAATAAATCTGAAAACTGCTATTGCCAAAAATCCCTGGGTATCGATTGCCATGGATAAGCACTTCAGTGGAAATCACACACGCAGCGCAATAGGCGACGGCAAAAAAGAAACGACTACTGATTTTATGTTTGGCAATTGTATTTAAGATGAGGAGCAAAACCAATAATGTCAATAACAGCATCTGCAGATAATAGGCCCACGGAGACACAGATTTGAAATCAGAATTGGTATATCCAAAAGAAAAACCCGTACTGATACCGAGGTTGATAAGTAGAATCCCACGATAGATGACCAGCAACATTTTCTCACCTCTTTTAGCAAACCAGGCAACATTTTTTAAAAATAATAAAATTATCAGAAATTTCGTTTCTAACTATCTTCAAACGCAAATACTTTTCTCATATTTTCTAAAATTATAGCAAGATTTTTAGTTAGGCACGAGAATTTTCACTTAATATGCGTATTCCCATAAACTTCCTTAAATAATTGGTCCAGTTATTTTTCATTTTCGAGATCGCTGCACTTAAAAAAAGTTTTCTCAGCCTCTTTACCTTTCGTTAACCATATAATATAATCTAGTTAACAAGACTTGTTAACCATATTTAAAAATAAAGTTTACGAAATGAGGACTTAGAATGCGTATTCCCTTAAGACAACAAATTTTGGCTGCGATTTTCGCTGCTGTGATCGGGATTTTATCTCAGCTTGTGATCACTCTTCCTATCACGATTGTTCCTTTCACCCTGCAAACGTTCATTATCGGTTTGACGGTTACCATCTTGGGTACTAAAACCGGCACTTGGGCAATCGTGATGTACTTATTCCTAGGTTTGATTGGCATCCCCGTCTTTGCCGGTGGTGCGAGTGGCATTGGTGCCTTACTGGGCCCTACTGGTGGCTTTTTGATCGGTTTTATTTTCAACGGTTTAGTAACCGGCACGATCATCGACAAGACCAAACGCAACTATGTTTGGGCATCTCTTGCAAATCTAGCTGGCGCTGCAGTCGTTTTGTTATTTGGCGCTATTTGGATGCATTTTGGCACAGGGATGACCTTTAGTGCCGCCCTCAACGCTGCCGTTCTGCCTTTTATCCTTCCCGGCATTATTAAAGCTTTGGCCGCTGCCGTGATTGGTGTCACGATTGCTCAACGTCTCCCCCAACGTTTTCTGACACCGGTAAAGTGAAAAACGAAAGGGCCACGGCTAGCTTCTAATCAACCTTTTGTTAGTTTTTTTAAGTGGTTCCCTAACCATTCACTTGCGACTATTCATTGAAGACACAAAGAAACCCATAGCGCCTTGCTATGGGTTTTTCAATTCGTTTAGTTATTCAATTATTTAACAGCATCTTTCAATTGTTTACCAGGTTTGAAAGCTGGTGTTTTTGAAGCTTTGATTTGGATTTCTTCACCAGTTTGAGGGTTACGACCTTTACGAGCAGCACGTTCCCGTACTTCGAAAGTCCCAAAGCCCATGATTTGAACGCTGTCGCCGTTTTTCAAAGTTGTTTCAACTGTGTCGATGATGGCAGCCAATACTGCGGTAGCATCTTTTTTAGTCAAGCCTGATTTTTCTGCAACTGCTGAGATCAATTCTGCTTTGTTCATTTATAATTCCTCCTAGGAATAAAATAATTAGGACTTTGTATAATCCCTACGTATTATTCTAGCAAAAGCCTTGTCACTACGCAACAGTAAACCCTTTCCAGCCCTCCAATAAAATAATACTGAGATTAAAAATTGTCTTTTTATTATTTTTTCGGCAGAACGAAAATCCTATTAAATCAGCCTTCTTTGTCACTTGCTAATTCAAAAGAGTAGATAGGCTTGTTACTGCAAATCATTCCCGTCCTATCAAGGTTTTTAGTCATTTGGCTGCAGCAAAGCATAGATTGGCAGTAGTTGACGATACGTTTCCTTCATAAAGTGAGCAGCTGTTTTTGGATTTAACCAAATATCACTGTCCCGTTGGATGATTCGCCCAATCTGAAATTCACTTTTTTTCACCTTTGCCAACCGCTCCAAAGCTGGTTTGGCTTCGGTTAGCGGAAAATAATCGGGCTGTGTATGATCTTTACTGACAACAAAATCTGCTGGCAACTGTTCTAGCAGGGACATATTTTGTAAAAGCTTAGTGGCGAACTCTTTTTGCCCTTTTGGCTGGTCAATCATGGAAAGCCACATAAAAACATATTCTGGCCAAATACCCACTTGAAAATGTGGCGCCATCTTGTATCCGCGTTTTCCCTCACCTACAGCCGCCCAGGTATTTTCCGGCGGATGAACCGTGCGACGACGATGCTGCGCGATATGCAGATAAAATGGTCGGTCAAACGCCTGCTGCAAATCCGCCACCAAAGTAGTTCCAATCTCTTGAAAATCCGGCTGAATGACCTCGCGAATCGCAGTCATTCGTTCCTCCAAACCAGACACATTAAACACTTCAAAACTCTTTTCAGTAAACACGAACTGACAGCCTCCCACACGCTTTTTTATCAGAATAACACACCAGCCGCAAAGCACCAACCCAATACTTCTTTAACGAGTTTTCAAAGCGTCCTTCTTTGAAAACAGACACACCTAGTAACAGCCCTATTCACTCCGAAAAACCGTTTTGCAGGAGCATTGTGTCCATACCAACTTTTCATCCTAAACAAATATCCGAGTTTTCAAAGCGTCCTTCTTTGAAAACAGACACACCTAATAACAACCTCATGCACTCCGAAAAACCGTTTTGCAGGAGCATTGTGTCCATACCAACTTTTCATCCTAAACAAATATCCAAGTTTTCAAAGCGTCCTTCTTTGAAAACAGACACACCTAGTAACAACCTTATGCACTCCGAAAAACCAAAATAAGCTTTCTCCCGTCTTGAGAGAAAGCTAAACCGCTCCTTGAAAGTTAGTCTTTATTTATATTCTTTGCCATTGACGATGACAGGATCCCGTTCGATGGTTACATAATCGAAGGCCACCATTGCCATCCCGAAGATTTCAGTCAGTACTTTGTTGGTATTTTGGTAAAGATCTTCTAGGTCACAGTATTCTTGAGCCACTGTGACTTTTGTCGCACCTTTTTGATAGGTCACGTTACGGGTAGTTTCTTGTTCCATGATGGTCACGCCATCTTTGTTGTAGACCATCGCTTCTTCACCCATATCAATCATGGTAAAGCTTGGTTGCCAATGCTCCCGCTGTGCAAAAGTCATCACCAAAACCGGTACTGACAGACGTTCCAAAGAAATTTTAGTCCCGTCTTCAAAAGTGATATGGTAGACATTTAAGGCAAAAGAGGTACAAGCATTGCAGCCCCCTTCTGAAATTCGTTTTGCGCCACTAATTGTTGCTTTCATAAAAATCCAGCTCCTTTTCACCAGGGTGCTTTTTGATAAAACCCAACACTCTGTTATCAAACTTCCTCCCCATTATACTGCTTTCTTCTAAAAATAAAAGGCGCGAATCTAACGCTAATCATGATTTGTTCAAATCTTAACTATCATCATACATGATGAAAAACTGTTCTAAAAAAAACCGACTCCTTCAATCAAGAGTCGGCGAGCTTTTTCGAGAGTGTTTAGCTAAATTGTCAAATCGATTTTTTGAGCCAGCAAATAAATCAGGATACCACCGATTGTCATGGATAATAGCTCACCAATCCCAATGGTTAGCCAATTGAAGAAAAAAGGTGCTTGATAAAGTAAAGTCAGCTGAGCGGCAACCGTGAACATCGAAAGTGCAAAAATAAATGCCGTCACGGCTAGCTTGAGACGTAAACTTTTCATATTGCGGGTTACCCAACGACATAAGAGTAAAACAAAAAACGTACAGCTGCTGCCCACAACCACATCGAGAAGACCATTGGGAGAGGCCAGATTGGCGATACCACAGCCAATGGTTACGGCCCATACATAACGCTTATTGGCTAAAGCTAAGAAATTAAACATTTCCGCTACCCGAAATTGGATATTGCCATAGCCCACCGGTTGCAAGACGAAAGTCACCGCAACATAGAGGGCCGCCACTAGCGCCATTTTTGTCACTTCTCGTGTAGTCCAGACAGCTTCTGAACGCACTTTTTCATGAGGATTATTCATTTGTCATTCTCCTTTGCAGAGTAGGTCACTCTGGTAATAAACTGCACCCAAAGGATTGAAGTGGTGCAGTGGGGTCTTGCCCCTGAGATTTATCATAACTGAAGTGATGCTGTTATTTCAATAATAAATCGTCAACTGAGGCCAATTTTGTTGCCAATTTTTCCCGGCCACTCGTCGTTTGTAGACCGCTAAGTACTCTGGCTTCTGAGCAAAATGTGGCGTCGGACGCACTTGAAAGTTAGCCAAATCTTTAAGCCCCCACATGGCCTTCAACTGAATGGTGCCGTCATCAGCCAAGCGACAAGCCAAGGCGGTACAAGTTTCCGGATAGCGACTGACAGCCTCCAACGTGTTGCGATAGGGAAGCTCATCAGGAAAATTGTGGGTGTGCATGTGGGCCTGATTTTTGATTTCCCAGTGGTAACTAGGTTGTCTTGCTGCTAAAGTTTTTGCTAAAGCTTCACTGTTATCATAACTAAGCTCGGGATCAAAAAAGGCGACATCCACATCATTGCTTGCATGTTGCACCGGAGAATCACTCAATTTATCCCACAAAAAATTGCGAATTGAGCCGGCAACTGCCAAGTCTGAATAATCGTCAAAATCGTCAGCAACTCTGCGTCACTGGCAATCCAAGCAGTCGCTTCAGTCATCGTCAGTAAAGAATCTTCCTTCATTTCAACAACCACCCGCCATCAATTTCAACAATATTCCCCTGCATGTAGCCAGCTTTTTGACTTGCCAAAAACAAGGTCAGATCGGCAACTTCCTGCGCTTCAGCCCACCGTTTCATCGGCGTTTCGGCTGCTACCCAGGCAGCCATTTTTCCGTCACCGGCAAAATCAGCGGCATTCATAGGCGTCCGGATGGCTCCCGGCGCGATGGCTACCACATGAATATTGGCTGCTGCATAGTCCAAGGCCAACTGGCGCGTAAAGCCGGCGATTGCGTGTTTAGCAGTAGTATAGGCAATGCCCCCGCCTCCACCGACAAAGCTAGCAACAGAGGCCATGTTGATAATCGTCCCCCTACCCTGTTCAAGCATTTTCGGTAGCACTGCTTTGGTCAAATAGTAAACACTATCCAAGTCTGTCCGTAAAATATCCTGCCACAGCTCATCACTAGTATCTAAGATGTTTTTATAACCGTCTAGTTTGCCAGCGGTGTTTAGCAGAATGGTCACCTCACCAAACTGCTCCTCACAAGTTGCTACCGCTGTAAGACAGTCTCCTTTTTGAGAGACATCCCCCTGAAAAACCGCTAGTCGCTGCTCAGCTGCCGCCCCCATGTCTTTTGCCAACTGTTGCAGTTTACTAAAGTCTTCCACCAGGTCCACCGCAAAAACCCGCGCCCCAGCATGAAGAAAGGTTGCGGCTTGGGCTTGACCAATCCCTGAAGCCGCGCCTGTCACCAACACCACAGCATCGTGAAATGCTGACGTTTCCGCCTTTTTTGCCCTCATTGGACGATTGCCCAATCCGTCGCCAAAATATCACAGACCGTTGGCGCAAAACTGGAAAACCCTTCATCACTGGTTTTGATCAACAAATATGGAGTCACGGGGGCGCCATCGTAAACCTCACCACTGACCAAAGTCACATACAGTTCATAGCCACTCCACCCTTTGCGAATAATTCGTTTGCCGGCTTTTAATTGGGGTAAAATTTCTTCAAATGTCATGTTTCTCGCTCCTCATGCAGTTATTGTCTCTATTGGCATGTCTTTTAGCCAAAGTTCTTTTCATTATAAGTCGAAAAAGGCTTGTTGCCTAGTCCCGATGGAGTAGCCAACAAGCCTCAAAAAATTCTTTTAGACCGGAATATCAATCACAGTCATCCCTTTTTGAAACTCTTCTGCCAGATGGATTTTCCGATAGTCAGCAAAGGCTGCTTGATTTCGTCGCAGTATCCCCCGTAATTTCGCTGGTCGATACTCGGTCACTAACTGGTTTTCAAAAACAAAGTCCCGGGTCAAAGCCCATTCAAAAAAATATCCCAGTGGGCGACAACTATAAGTCGTCCCTGCCAACACCTGATCGGCAAAGCGGTGATGGGTGTGACCAAAAACACAATGGCTGATGTTTTGATAACAGTCCAGCAAGTCCCCCAAGTGCTCAGAACCTAAAAAGGCATTTAAATCATTCCAACGGCGGAATTTCTCCTCCTTTTGGTAGACGATGAACTCTTTTTTGGGCACAAAATGGGTCGCCAAAATCACTTGTTTGTCAGCGGCTTGCAGCTCATCTAATCGAAGTCGCAACTGCTCCCGCAAGCGTGCCTCAATTTGCGGATCACTGTCTGACCAAGGGATGACTCGATCATACCAATAGACATTTTTCATCTGACGGAGCTTATCCGGCTGATACTTCTCCGCAAAACGGTAGTCATACCAGCCATTGTAGCCCAACAGCACGGTTTTCTCGGTCAAAGCGACACTTCGACAATTTAAGAAAGCCGGATCAGGATAATTTTCGATGGTCGCTTCTGTCAAATCAGCCATCTCATGGTTACCCCAGTTAAAAGTAGTGGGCAAGCCTTGCCCGCTAAAAAAGGCCACGATTTCCAATGCTCGCAAAACTTTATTGGCGATATCCCCCGCCAAATGTAAGTGTGTAACCTGTTTTTCTCGTAAAATATCCGCCAGCAAGCCTAACTCCTCATCAGAAAAGTGGTTGATATCCGCATGTAAGTCGCTGATCACAGCTAGGCGTTTCACCCCAACACCGTGCCCTTACCTAGGGTGTCCGAAGCAGCTGTCATCCGGATTATCGGAATATTATCGGCCAAGACTCCAGAAGGTCCCTTCAACTGTAAGGCTCCTAGCCCGTCACCAATCACCAACTGGGTTTCAGGATCCAAATAAACCTCGGAGCTTTTCTTCAACTTCACTGGCCCTAGTGTGGTTTCAAGAATTTCATCATACACTTCTAAGCCTTCATTTGGATAATCCGCCGCTACTAAGAGCACCCGAAAGCTCAAGTCCAGACGACAGGTTAAACTACTGTGGGCAAAAGGACCCGCTCCATCTTCAAAATCCAAATAGATGTGATCACTTGGTTGCATTTTTTGGGCAATCCGTTTTTTGGCTGCCTCATCAATCGTTAGTTTCATACGTATTCCCTCTTTATTTATATGGTTTTATAAAACATGCTTGAGCCAATCCTCACGGGTGATGCCATACATGGCTTCTCCCACCGGTTTGCCTCGCCACAGACGAGAAAGCGGCAGCTGGGCTTCTTTGGTCATGCCGATTTTTTCCATTACCCGCCCGGATTTAGGATTTTCCAAGTTGTGTAAGGCTTGGATATGCAGCAATTGCAGGCTATCAAATCCTAGTGACAGTAAAGCCATCGCCGCTTCTGGCATCAGCCCTTGCCCCCAATAAGCTTTATTCAAGGCATAGCCCAATTCTCCCCGCAAAGCTTCCGCCTCCACTCGCAAATCGATGGTCCCGATCATTTTGTGCTCGGACTTGGTCTCGATGGCGTATTTTCCTAGTGGTGCTGCCATAAAAAAATTTGCGATGGCTTCCCGCGTTTCCGCCAAACTTTGGTGTCGGGGAAAGACATAAGCCGTTGTTTCCTCATCGCTGGCGTATTCATACATAGCTGCTGCATCCGCTAAGGTAACCGGGCGCAAATACAGACGTTTAGTCTCTAAGTGGTTGTTTTCCGCCAAGATAAGCATTAGTTGACTAGCTTCCATTGGTCTCACTTCCCTCGTTTTACTACCTTTGATTATAGCGCAGCCCCTTTAGAAAAGGAAAAACTCCGCCTTCTCGGGCTTTTTTAAGTAGTAAAAGGGATTCCCCTGAGATTTTTCGGTGGTAAGTGTTATAATTAATTACGAGAAAGCGATTTTTTACTAGTGTCGTTCTAGCTGCACTAGACGCGCCCACGACTATCGGTGATAGCCCAGCTGTTTTTGAGTATTAGCTATGCCAACCTTGATACCACAGGTTAATCAAGCAACTGATCCGATAGTCAATCCACAACCAAAGGAGCTCTTGCCATGGCTGATGAATTGCAAAAACACTTGGATAAGGGAATGTACGGAGCCCCCTTGCTCAATCCGGAGGAACAACGAAAATACATGGGTACCTTCCGTGAACGCTGCTACTTAAGCATGACCTTGACCCAGATGAAAGACAAGGCAAACAAGGAAGCTTTGCAAAAAGAACTCGCCGCAAACCCAGATGCCCAAGTCTTAATGAACGGCAAACTACCAGAATCACTTCAGACAGACTACATCCAGTTATTGACCAAAGCCGGTGCCAAATTCACCATCGTCAATGACTTCGTGAGTAGTGCTCCTGATGGGTTGGGTCTATTGGTGGTAGCCAAAGAGGCCGTGAATGAACCGGTGATCGACGTGGCTGAAAAATATCCCGCTACCTCTAACAAAACACCGGAACCACCAAAAAAACCAGGCTTTTTCGAGAAATTATTTCACTGAGACTGCCAGCTCCTGACACTGCTACTAAGAGCATGTAGCTGCTACCAGTCACCGTAACAAGTAAACCAAGGGACTGTTGAGGGGAATCACGGTTCCTAAAGATGTATTATGGGGAGTTTTACTACTATTTAAGGGGGAAAAACAGATGACAACACCTGATTACAAAACATTGAGAAACGAACTACTTTTAGCATTGGATACCCACATCGATATCCTAAAAGATGCTTCCTACATTCAACCGGAGCACTTGGATGGGATCATGTTTATGATGCGCAGTTTTGGCTTTATGCTAGACCGGGCACCCAAAGTCTTGGCCGAAGAAGATCCCGAGGAAATGAACTATCAAATGTTCCAATATTATAGTTTGTTGACCGAGTTGAAATATAATCTGACACTAAACTTTCCTTATGCCAAAATCAATGACCGCCCGCTGCTACAAATCGTCGAAGCTTTCCCCACCACTTACGAAAAAGAAATGAAAAACTGGTGGGAAGAAACCACTGGACTGAAAGTATGCGAATCCAAACAAACCATCGAAATTAAAGAGTTTGAATACTAAGAAACGCTGAAGAAATTTAGTTAGTTTAAAAATGAAGACGGAACCGACACATGAGGGGCTTTTTCATGCGTCGGTTTCGACTTCATTTTTGCAGAGGCTAGTTTTATTTCGAATCCAACTGGCTAGCAAGTGGTGCTGATTCGTAAAATCACCCCGCAGGAAACTTGATTCGCTACTGCTTCTAGATAGACGGAGAGTAGCGGTATTTTTTCGTCTCTCTCCTTCAATACTTTCCTCACTTCCTCTTGATAAAAATTAAATTTTATCTAAATTTTCAGATATGGTAAAATAAAAGTTAGTTTTTGAAGGAATAATGCGTAAACTTCTAGAAGTAAGTAATTTGAAAACAACATAACGAGGTGCACAATGACTAAAAGGCAGAAAACCATCCTAATCGTTGTTGGGATTTTGACAGGAATTATCGCCATCGTCTTTGGTTTCGGTATTTTTGCAGCCTATCAAGCCCGCAATGCTGCCGACCGCATGTATCAAGCAGTCGACCACGATGGCAATACCGTGAATACAGCTGCAGCCGATCCTTTCTCCATCCTTTTATTAGGGATTGACTCTGGTGGTTTGGGCCGCGATGACAAGGGGCGTTCGGATACGACCATGATCGTCACCATCAATCCCAAGAAAAAAACAACGACAATCACGAGTATCGATCGGGATTTTCTAGTCGAAATTGTCGGAAAAGAACGCCATGATAAGCTCAACTCTGCTTATTCTTATGGTGGGGTCCAGATGACGATTGATACTTTGGAAAACTTTTTGGATGTTCCAATCAATCACTACGCTACCATCAATTTGCAAGGGCTAGAGGATTTGATTGATGCCGTCGATGGGATCGAGGTTAACAATAAAATCGACTTTACCTTGGATGGGATTCATGTTCCAAAAGGCAAAGTCACTCTGGATGGTAAAAAAGGGCTCGCCTATGCTCGGATGCGTAAAGACGATAGCACCGGAGATATGGGGCGACAAGAGCGGCAGCGAGAAGTGTTAACCAAAGTTGTCAAAAAGCTAGCAAGCGTCAACACCGTGAAATACTATACCAAGGTTCTGGAGGCCTTAGGGGACAATGTCACCACTGACCTGACTTGGAATCAGATGCTAGACATCGCTACCAATTACCAAGCAGCCTTGACAAAAATCGTTTCCATTCAAATCGGTGGTCAAGGGTATATGATCAACGATGGATACTATCAAATTCCGCCTTATTATGGAACTTTGGAAGCTTCCAATCAATTGCGGGAACAGTTGGGCTTAGCGGATAATGCGGTCTTATCCTTGGTGAAAGATGAAGAACAACGCTTGTACGATGACTCCTATGTCGAACCAGATGCCGGTTGGGATGACGCTACTCGTACCAGCAACGTCTACTTTGGTCCTTATTTTGAAGGCTTCAGTAGTACCCGTCCGACCCAGGAGAGCACTGAAGGCAGCCAAGCGGAAACGACCACTACCGACACTTCTGCTTCTGAAGACTATGATACAGAAACTGCTGGCAACGAATGATCATCTCTAGAGCAACTTAAATTGATAACTACCAAAAAGCTTTGGAGCGCCTCAACACATTTGAGGGTTCCAAAGCTTTTTTCTACTATTTGGCAAGCTATCGATTATTCCGGTAGGTTTAACTCCGCTAGTTCAGGATATAAAAACTGCAATACGGCCATCGTCAAGCGCCGTCCCTGACCTTGATAAGGATAAACATGCATATGCATGGCTGGATTGAAATTGGCCTCGATAATACCATACGCACCAGGTTCTGAAGCAAGACGGGATTTATCCGGGATGATCAAGTCGATGCCGCTGATTTTAGCACCAAGGGCTTCTACCGCGGCCACGGCTACGGCTTTGTAATCCTCGTTAAACTCGTCTGTCATATCGATCGAATCGCCACCGGTTGAAACGTTAGAGTTTTCCCGTAAATAGACAGTCACACCAGCAGCAGGTACGGAATCCACTTGATAACCTTGTTCTTTTAACATCAGCTTTTCAATTTCCCCCAGCTGAATCAATTCCAGCGGTGAGCGGTGATGCGTCCCCCGCAATGGGTCTTCGTTTTTGCTAGCGACTAATTGGGCGATGGTGCGCTCCCCATCACCTACGACATTGGCAGGTACTCGCAACATAATACCTTCTACCTTGCCGTCAAGGACGAAGAAACGGTATTCGGTACCTGGCAAGAATTCTTCCACCAAGATAGCAGTATCTTCGGCAAAAGCCAATCGGACCGCTGTCTCGTAATCACTAAAGGCTGGCGCTTCTTTGAAAACCGAAATCCCTAGACCATAATTGGTGCTCTTGGGTTTCACCACGATCGCTTGACCGTCATATTTAGGATAGGCTGCCAAAGCAGTAGCTAAATCACCATATTCCCCACCCTTTGGCACACGGAAACCGGCTTTTGCCAAGACTTTTTTGGTGACGGTTTTATTGGCCATCATTAACGGCACCACATAACTGTCTTTGGCGGTCATATTGGCATTTTTTACATATTCAATGTGCCCTTGCAAATTCAATTGCAAAAATTGATCGGCTTCATCCAAAATCGTCACCTTAACCCCTTGTTGGATGGCGTCAAACAGCAAAATCTGGGTGGAAAGTTCCATCCCCGTGAAGCCTGCCAATTGATACGGACGCTGCCAGATTTCATAATGATTGGCTTGGGCCAGTTTGGTAGCGACTTCGTGTTGGGAGTGGACTTGACTAGCTAACCACAGTTGCGCTGCCGGAGTGGTTTCCGGATCAGCCAAAGCAACGCTGGCCTCGCTTAGAAAGTCCACCGGTAAAGAAAGATGCAGGGCGGCTATCATTTTTTCCATCTCCGTAAGCAACCATTCTCCCTCCGGCAAACAAGCCGTCATGGCATCTGGTCGTTCCAAAGCCACCGCATCGTTGCGACGGTCCCCTTCTCGTACCCAGTCATCAGCATCAGCTTCTTCTGGTAACCACAGCATCAATAACAAAAAGACTTGTAAAAATTGCGCTTCTTCGTGGTAAAAACCATAGCGATCAAAGGGTTGCAAATCGATATTACGCAATTCAATATAGCGAATCCCTGAATCCGCCAAATCTTGAACACGTTTGCCACCCCGGAGCCGCAACGGTGAATAGAACTCTTTTTCCTCAGATAAATGCCCCAAATCCACCATCTTACTGATATCCTGAAGGTAACGCTCCAAACTAGCATAGGACACTTGAACGTCTTCGTAATTGCGATACCCATAAGCACTATTGCGAATACTACGAACTGGTTCCGCCGGGCCAGGATCTTCCACAAAATAGTTTGGTTCACTGGTAGGTGTGGCACCGTAAAGATACGTAATCAACCAACGATAGCGCAGATAATTACGGGTGACTTTCATATACAGTTCCGTCTTAAACGACTCTAAGCTTTGACAAACTTGTTGCTGATCAAAGAGGGCTTGAACGAGGGTTTCCCCAAATTCAAAATTAAAATGAATCCCCGAGACCATCTGTTTGCGCCGCCCGTATTGGCGGGCCAAATAACGGCGGTAGAGTACATCTTCAAAATTATCCAACTCCGCTAGTTTAATCTCAGACTGGTTTGTTGGTAATTGCGGAGGCATACTCAAAGGCCACAGCGCTTCCTCCTTAGCCATCGAGCGTCCGGCTACATCATGAAGGGCCGCCAGCCACGCCATCAGCTCTTCTGGAGACTCGGTAACCGGTGTAATCAATTCTAGCTGGGTCTCAGCAAAATCGGTCTGAATATAGGGATGGTACTTGCGATTGCCCAACAGCTTCGGGTGAGGAGTCGTCACCAACGCTCCGTCTTGAAGCCTTACCCGTTGTCCTTCTCGTTCCACACCAAAGCGGGCAGCTAAAGCATTAGCCCGTGCTTTGGGCGCCTGCATCATCTTTTGAAAATCCATCGTCGTTCCTTCACTTTTCTTGTATTTTC
Source organism: Enterococcus diestrammenae (assembly GCF_049384045.1). NCBI lineage: Bacteria > Bacillati > Bacillota > Bacilli > Lactobacillales > Enterococcaceae > Enterococcus > Enterococcus diestrammenae. Next base: position 39,488 of record NZ_JBMRGR010000013.1, on the reverse strand, counting down.
TCAGGTAAGCCGTTTTCCAACTTGCCTGGTTTTGTCTTCTACATTATAGAGGAAATCAGCAAGAAACAAAACAGCCGAGACTCTTTTCTCTGCAAGAAAGTCGGTTGACTGTTTGTCCGTCACGAGGGTGGTCGTGGCGATGTTAGTCATCGTTACTTCAGCCAAAGGTCAAGAAAATAGCGCCCCTGTCCTTGGACCATCCCGACTGGTGGCCACATCTCCTTAAGGGGTCCCCAGCCTAGCGCCCCTGCGAGCATCACCAGTAAGTAACCTAAACCTAGCGCCAACAGTAGCAAGCTGATAATCATCAGTACTTTTAGCTGCCAAGTTAAGTTACTAAAAATAGCGTCTAGCTTACTCTTTCGTCGGGCTTTGGTAGTAACCATGATATCTTGCAACTGGGGAATATTTTGCAATTGCCGTTGTACAATTTCACCATCTTCTACCGTCAACATTTCGGTAAAAATATGATTCTCTGATTGAAAATCCAAAGTGTAGTAGTAGCGGTATTGGCGCTTATCCTTCAGTGACTTTTGATGCCAATCGAAATAGCCAATTTTATGCTTGGTAAATTGGATACTTTGAATAGAGGAATAAGGATAGCTGTAAAACAGCTCCTCTTCCAAAAACTCCACCATCACCAAAAAGAGCATCCGCTGATTGGTAAAGACGAGCAATCGATTCCCACGAACATCATGGAAATGATCGACATACTCTCGCGCTGCCGCCGTTCGGGCATAAGCCATCCCCAACAAGCCCCCCGTTGCAACTGCCGTGTTTTCTTGATTGGTCAGTGGCAGATACGCCTGAATCGCTTCTCCTTCAGCCAGTATCGGGGTCAGCTTGGTTAGAAAATCTTGGATAAAAATATACATCTTAGTTTGCTGAAATAAGCGTTTTTTCCCTGATACAGTCAAATCATCTTCCCCGAACAGTTGACTGTTCAGCTCTCTAAACGAATCTTTAAAGGCACCCTTGTTCATGATCGCCCCTCCTTTAATAACTCATTGCGCAGTTTTTGCTTTCCGCGGGCCAATCGATTGGAAACCACCGCCACATCCAGACCCAAATCTTTGGCGATTTCCCCTGGTTTATCTTGAAAAAAGAAGGACTTCAAAAAAATCAACTGATCTTCCGGCGATAAAATCGCCACCAACGCAAGGAATTCCTCTTTCCCTAACGGCTCCTGCCACGCCAAGGCTTCTGGCAAAATTTCGCTGGGAACTTCCCGTAACTGACGGATCACTTGCCGTTTCTTATCCACTGCTAAATGACGAGTAATCGTCAAACACCAAGTTTTTAAACTGGCTTTTGTGCTATCAAACTGCGAACTGTTGGACCAAATTTTATAAAAGACCTCATTTTCCACCTCTTTGCGATAGCTGGCTTCGACGGGATGGTTCAATACCCGATAGATGGTTTGGCAAATTGCAAACCCATAGGAATCAATCAACCCTTCCAACCCCTGAAAATCTTTGGCAATCATCTTAGCGACAATTTCCTTATCTTCCATCTCCAGCTCCCCTCCTTGTCTTACCTTATTATACGTTGGCTAGAGATGAAATCTATCAGGTGAAAGAAATATATCCGAGCTTTAGCTAAGAAAACAGAGGGACTTACTTCCGGAGAATGCCTCGAGTTGTAGCGGTACCGGTAAATACCAACGAACGAACCAGGGGCTTTTGGCTAGCTCAGCTAAACGAAAGACCATTAAGACAAGCTAGCCAAGACAAAAGCGCTTTTCGTTGGGCTTTTACCCGTCTAACGACCGTCAACATATTTGCTACCGAGCCAAATTTTAGCTTTTTCATAACATCAAAATGACGGCATGATACGCCACTTAATTCCTGATACGATAGCTTTTTGATAACTTAATTTTTTATAAGTTCTTATCGATAAAAAAGAACGCCCGCGATTGGACGTTCTTTTAGTAGTTATTTATTTTCTGGTACGGGTCCGTATTGCTCCTGCAACGTTTGCAACAACCGCTCCCGATTTTCAGGAGTCCCGTTGACAAAGAGTAACTCGTCGCCATCATAGGAAAAATCATATTTCGTAAAGGGGGTAATACGAGCCAGTTTTTCCGGCGTCAGCTCATGGCTTTTGACATAGTACTGAAATTGCTTGTGAAACTGACGCGAGCGTCTCACACCTCGCCACCAGAAAAAGAGTAGCAAAGCAAACAGTCCCACGCCAATGATTTTCCGTGTCCAGTTGTCACTATAGACGAATTCTTTCACTGGACTGAAGCCGAGAATCACCGTCAATAAAATGGCCGCCACCAACGTTGATAGCAGTAAGCTTTTATTTTTCACTGATAGACCTCCTCTACATTGTGGCAAACATCGCCAAAAAAGTCACACTGTTGTACAAGATATGAGCAATCATGTTGCAGCGAATGTCTTTGGTCTTCAAATACAGCGCCCCGAAAGCCATACCAATCCCTGAATAAACCAGTAAATACAAGGAAAGTTGTGGCTCATGAAGCAGACCAAAGAGCAGTCCGGAAGTCACTACCGCCAAAATGTCGTACTTGCGGCCTTGTTTATTCCAAAAGAAGTTCATGAAAATTCCACGATACAAAAGTTCCTCGATGATGGGAGCTAGGACAGCGCCATATAAAGTTATCCCAAGAGCTTGTTGGCGGAATAATTTATTGATCTCTACTTGATTTTCAGCGTTGCCCGCCGGTAGCAGCGGTGTCACTACCATCAAAAAGATATAAACCCCGACAACAGTCAAAATAATCCAACTGATTTTCCCTTTCATGGAGAGATTCAAGCCAAAGCCCCGAGGATTATATGCTTGGATTTGGTGTTGGTACTGACGAATGAAATACACCATCACCGCCAAAAACACCAATGAAATCACAATAGCATAGGCTAGTTGTGACATTTGCACACCTAGGATTTGATCCACACTCAGGATTACTACTGAGAAGTTTTGCAACAACATAAAACCGATAAAATATAAAATCCGCCGCGTAAGGGTTGGACTGGTCATAACTCAAATTCCTCATTTCTATCGTAAACACTACGCCAAAAGCAACAAAGGGGGACGTGATTTGGACCCGTCCCACCTTTTTTATCCGTGTCTGGCTTCACGAACTAGCCCCTTCGAAATGCAGGCTGAACCAACTCATGATCAAGCAAATCAGGTCTGGTTCCACCTTCATTTTCCAGAGCAAAGCAAGTTCCTTCAGCCTTCCTTCTTATTCTTGAAGCAAGCCTTTAAACAAACCGACCACAAACTGATTCGGATCAAAAGGTTCCAAGTCGTCGATTCCTTCTCCAAGGCCCACCAGTTTTACTGGCAAATGCAGTTCATTGCGAATAGCCAGGACAATCCCACCTTTTGCCGTCCCGTCTAATTTGGTCAAGACAATCCCGGAAACATCGGTGGTTTCTTTAAATTGTTTCGCCTGTACCATAGCGTTTTGACCAGTGGTAGCATCCACTACCAAAAGAACTTCGTGGGGGGCATCTGGGACTTCTCGTTGGATGACCCGCTTGATCTTATCTAGTTCTTTCATCAAATTGACTTTATTTTGCAGACGTCCAGCAGTATCCACTAGTAAGATGTCATAGTTCTCATTTTTGGCTTTTTCCACTGCGTCGTAAACGACAGCCGCAGGATCGGCGCCCGCATTGTGGCGGACAACTTCCACGCCAGCCCGTTCGCCCCAGACAGCCAATTGGTCGATGGCCCCCGCCCGGAAGGTATCAGCGGCAGCTAGCAAGACTTTTTTACCTGCCATGCGATATTCGTAGGCCATCTTACCGATACTGGTGGTTTTCCCCACACCGTTGACTCCGACGAACAGCATCACGGTCAAACCCGGTTGTAAGTTTAAGGCGTGGTTTTCATTTTCGCCGGCTTCATCATACAAGTTCACCAATTTTTCGATGATGACATTTTGGACATCTTTTGGTTTCTTGGCGTTTTGCAGTTTGACTTCATCCCGCATTTGGTCAGCAATCTTCATAGCCGCATCAAAGCCGACATCGGCGCCGATCAAGGTTTCTTCTACTTCTTCAAAGAAATCTTCATCCACCGTCCGGAAATTGGCAAACAATTGATTGAGGCGCTGGCCAAAGGTACGACGACTTTTTTTCAAGCCTTTGTCGTATTTTTCTTCTAGTGCTTCCTCAGCTGTCGCCGTCCGAGGGGCAAAAGGATCGTAAACGACTGCCTCATCGACTTGCGCCGTTTCTGACGTAGCTTCTGGTTCAGCTTCTGGTTCAGCTACTGATGCCACTGGCTCCGGCTGAGGGATTTCCTTTGTTGCTGCCGTCAAATTGGCTGCTGTCGTTTCCGAAATTGCGGCTTCTGAGAGAGCTTCCCTGGTTTCTTCAGACGCTACGTTCGAACTATCCGGAGTAACTGGTGCCGTCACCGGGACTGTGTCAATGCCTTCAGGTTCTGAAGGGACGTCTTTATCGGCAACCTCTTCTGGTGTTGCCGGTGAAGCTGATACCGTAGCTGTGTCAGGTACCGTCGAAGGGGCTTCTGGGCCTTCCTCTGCTTCAGACATCTCGTCTTCAGAGACAGAGGGTTCAGCTAGTTCTTCAGGGTTGCCTTCTGATGACCTAGCTGGAACCACTGCCTCAGCATCTTCCTCTGCATCGCTAGCGTCTGTTTCATTTTCTTCTACTTCGGTCGCTTCTGCTTCGTTAGCCTCCGCGACGTTCGCTTCTGCACTAGCCTTGTCCGTCTCAACTGCTCCGGCTGCTTGCTCTTCTGCGGCATCCGCTTCTTCTGCTTTTACTTCTTCAGCTGGGGGTTCTTCTTTGCCCATCAGCGCTTTTTTGATTTTATCGAAAAAGCCCATTTCTATCCCTCCAATACATATTTCTCAATGACTTGTGCCACACCATCTGCCTCATTGGATTCAGTGAGGACATCGGCTGCCGCTTTGACAAGAGGAACTGCATTTGCCATGGCCACACCGATACCGGCATACGCGATCATCGGTAGATCATTTTCTTCATCCCCGATGGCCATCACTTCAGCCGCTGTGATACCCAATTTCTTAGCCAATAAATCAATGCCGTAAGCCTTAGTGATTCCTTTTGGCATAAACTCTAACAGGACGTCCCGCGTTTTGATCACTTCAAATTCTGATCGGACAGCGGGACTGACCTTAGCCAATTGCTGATCCAAATAAGTTTGCTCATAAGCCACCACTGCTTTATTGTATAAGGCTTCCGGGTCCAGCTGGGCAACGGTGGTATCTCGTACATCCAATAACGGATTCAATTGACCGTAAATCGATTGGCGCCCCTCAGCTGTGGGCAAGGACCAGACGATTTCATCCGAGACCACATCCAGTGGCAAGGCCAATGCTTCGGCCACCGTGATTAACTCCTGCACTTGGGCAAAAGTCAACGCAGCTTTTTCGATCACCGCTCCGGTATCATTTTGCTGAACCAACCCACCATTAAAGGTAATGGCGTAATCTCCGGGATTTTTCAAGTCCAACTCGGTTAAATACGGACGAATCGCTCGCAATGGCCGACCGGTACAGATGACGATTTTAACTCCCTGGTCTTTGGCAGCTTGCAAGGCTCGTTTGTTTGCCGGAGAGATTTCTTTTTGATTGTTCAATAACGTTCCATCCAAATCGATGGCGATCATTTTAATCACAGGTTTCCCTCCTATCTACTGTGTCGGCTTCAAAGGATTTAAAAAGGCCGACTAGTAGTTACTCTTACTCTTCCTTTGCTTCGGTAGCGACGATGCTACCTCCTTCTTTGACATCTTCCAGACGTACGGAGACGATCTTGGAAACGCCGGATTCTTGCATGGTTACGCCATATAAAACATTGGCGGCTTCCATCGTCCCTTTACGGTGAGTCACGACGATAAACTGGGTATCGTTTTGGAATCGGCTTAAATATTGCCCGAAACGAGTCACGTTGGCTTCGTCTAAGGCCGCCTCCACTTCATCTAGCACACAAAACGGTACCGGTCGGACTTGAATAATCGAAAACAGCAAGGCAATCGCCGTCAACGCCCGTTCCCCACCGGAAAGCAAGCTCAAGTTTTGCAATTTTTTCCCTGGGGGCTGGGCTTCAATTTCAATCCCGGTGTTTAACAAATCAGTCGGATCGGTCAAGACCAATTCTGCCCGCCCGCCGCCAAACATATTCGGGAAGACTTCTTTAAATTTGCCGCGAATCGCTTCGAAAATTTCTTCAAAACGAATTTTGACTTCTTCATCCATCTCATTCATGGTGGTAAACAGCTGATCTTTCGCCTGCAACAAATCGTCCCGCTGACTGGTCAAAAAGTCGTAACGCTCTGCCACTTGTGCATGTTGTTCAATCGCATTTAAGTTCACCGGTCCAAGGCGTTCGATTTCTCGTTTCAGTGCTTGAATTTCTTGTTTTGCCGCTTCGCTATCTGCCACCACGCCATAATTGGCACGAGCCCCTTCAAAGGTCATGTTGTATTCCTCTTGCAAGTAGTTCAACAGATTATCCAACTTAATATCGGCGCGGTTTTTTTCGACTTCAGCTTTGGTTTTTTGCGACATTAAGGCTTTTTGCTCTTGGTTTTGCTCGCTTAAAGCGGCATCCCCAGCAGTGATTATCATCTGCAAATCCAAGCGGGCTTGGCGTTTTACGGTCAGCTCTGACTGCAATTCTGCTTGTTTGGCGCCAAATTCAGTCACCTGTTTTTGCAAGGATTCTTCAGTCAATTCGTGGCTCGAAAAATCACTATCCAAAGCTGAAAGCTGAACTTGCAAACTATGATGACGACTTTCCGCTTCCGCCAAATCGGTTTGCTTCGTGGTGATTTGCTCTCTTAAATGGAGGATTTGTTGATTCAAAACTGCCAGTTGGGCCTGTTCTTGAGCCAATTGTTCACTGAGTTCTCCATGTTTTTCTTCAATCAAATCTTCCGTCCGGCTCAACTCTTGAATCTCGCTATTGATAGCTAAGCGCTCGGCTTCCACTTTACTTTGTTCCTGAAGGTAGCTGGTTTTTTTCTCTTCATATTCTTCCAAAAAGGCTTGCACTTCACGATTTTCAAAAGCAAAAACTTGCTGTTCTTTTTCCAAGCGTGTCAGTTCTGCTTCTTTGTTTTGGAATTGATTTTCCAACTCCTGTAAATGCAAACGCGCCGCTTCACCTTGTTCCCGCAAAACTTCCAGCTGACTTTGTTGCTCTTTGACTTCAATATCTAATTTTGCTACTAGCTTTTCCGTCGTTTGCAAGCGGCGATCCAGTTGCCCATGTTGTTCCTTTAATTGATTTAACTCGTTGGTTTGGGCGAAGAGATTTCCTTGATTGCCTTTTTTATTGGCACCACCGGTCATGGAACCACCGGCATTCATCACATCCCCCTCCAGAGAAACCACTCGAAAGCGGTAATGCACGGCCCGGGCGATGGCATTGGCACTTTGTAAATCTTCTGCTAGTAAAATGCCCCCTAGCAAGTTTTCCATAATCTGGCGCAGGGAGTCATCAAAGTTGACGATTGCTGACGCAACGCCTAAAAAGCCCGAAATGCCCTTGGCTGCTTGCAATTGACTCATTGGTACATTGCGAGCTTGGATCGTCGTTTTTGGTAAGAAAGTCGCCCGGCCCCCTCGTTGTTCTTTCAAAAAAGTAATGGCTTGGCGGGCATCTTTCTCGTTTTCTACGATGATGTGTTGGGCACTAGCACCCAGCGCAGTTTCGATGGCCACAGCGTATTCAGCCGGCACTTCCATCAACTCTGCCACAGCTCCTACGACCCCTTGAAGCTGCTGTTTATGCTTCAAAATCATCCGGGGACCTTGGTAAAAGCCGGTGTAATTGTCTTGAATATCTTGCAGACTCTTCCCTTTGGCCCGCACTTGTTGCACTTGATTCATCAAGCTGTACATTTTTTTCTGTTCGTTGTCAAAGGTCGTTTTCGTTTCCTTGGCTTGGTCTTGTAGGAGGACGTAGTTTTTCCGTTGCTCCGCCAAGTCTTCTTTGACATTTGCCAAGCTATCTGCGAGAGTCTTTTTATCCTGCTGGCAACTAGCAATCGCTGCCGTCAATTCGCTTTGCTTTTGCATCGCCTTTTGATTTTTCGCCAACTCTTGGGTGTATTGTCGTTCTAAGTATTTCAAGTCATTGCCAATATTGGCATGAGCTTGCATCTTGTCCACATACTGCCCTCGCAAATCCTCCAAAACTTCCTTGGTGGAACGTTGGTATTTTGCCAGTTCCGCCTTCGTTTGGCGAATCCGCTCGTCCAGCGTTTGTTGCTCCCGATTTTTCTCCGATAGACTGCTGATTAAGTTGGCTTTTTCTTCTTCCAACTGACTGATTTTTTCCGCTGCAGTATCGATATTTCGCTGATACTCTTGCGAACTTTGTAGCGTATTTTTAGAACGCTCCTTCAACAATTCCTGTTGCCCTTCCGCCTGTTTCAACGCTTCTGTCACTCGCAAAAGTTGTTGGTTGGCATTTTCGAGCCAATCGTCCAATTGCGCCCGCTCTTGGCGTTTATCCGCAAGCGTTTTTTCACCGACTTTGATGGTTTCGCTGATGGCTTGCAATTGTTGATCCATCGCCACCAGTGTCGCTTCCGCTTGGTCCCAGACCGCTTTGGCTTCTTGGATTTCAGTCACCACATAAGCGCAATCCACCTTAGTCAAATCTTTTTTCAATTGCAAAAATTCCGTAGCGATCCGACTTTGCTCTGCTAAAGGGGCTAACTGGTCTTCCAGCTCATAAATAATATCTTGCACTCGGCTGAGATTATCTTCGGTTTCAAACAATTTCTGCTCGGCTTTTTTCTTCCGCTGTTTGTATTTCAAAACACCAGCAGCCTCTTCAAAAATGCCCCGACGATCTTCCGGCTTACTGGCAAAAATCGCCTCCACCTTCCCTTGGGAAATGATGGAGAAGGATTCTTTTCCCAGTCCCGAATCCATAAACAAATCCGTGATATCTTTTAAGCGACAGGCTTGTTTATTGATGAAAAAATCACTTTCGCCAGTCCGTCGAAACCGCCGTGTCACACTGATTTCCGTGTAGTCCATCGGCAAGTAATGGTCACTATTGTCTAAAACGACCGTTACTTCTGCGATATTGAGTGCCTTGCGGGAATCCGAGCCAGCAAAGATAATGTCGGGCATTTTGCCCCCTCGCAAACTCTTGGCAGACTGCTCGCCTAAGACCCAGCGAATCGCTTCTGTGATATTGCTTTTACCAGACCCATTGGGACCCACCACCGCAGTGACGCTATCCTCAAAATCGATCACCGTCCGGTCGGCAAAAGACTTAAACCCGGCGATTTCGATTTTTTTCAAATACACAAACGTTATCCTCCCTATCATGACTAGCAACTCACGCTTGGTCTCTCACCTGCTTGTGTCTTTGCTACTCCGCCATTACAAACCAAGGACCGCTTCCCAATCCACCGAGCCAAGCGAAACAATCGCCAAGCTAAGCATCTTCAAACTGGGAAGTGGTCACTCATTATTTCTTCGCCAAACGTTGCAAGGCATTGGCCGCTGCAGCTTGTTCAGCATTTTTCTTCGATGTCCCTTGCCCTTCACCGATTAGCTTACTATCGCAGTAAACTTCGGTATGGAAAATCCGCTCGTGGGCCGGACCTTCTTCTTTTAACAAGCGATAGTCGATCAGCACATCTCCTGAACGTTGCAAAACTTCTTGCAATCGAGTCTTATGATCCCGCTCATGTGAAAAAACACCGGCCTGAACTTTTGGATACACGACGGTTTCCAAAAAATGCAACACACTGTCCAACCCTTGATCCAGATACAACGCCCCTAGAAAGGCCTCAAATAAGTCACACAACAAAGAAGGTCTCGTCCGGCCGCCAGAGTTTTCTTCGCCTTTACCCAGCTTGACGTGGGCATCAAAGCCACAGTCCTTGGCAAACTCTGCCAAACTCTCTTCTCGGACGATCGCCGCCCGCGTCTTCGTCAGTTTCCCTTCTGGTAGATGGGGAAATTCCCGGTACAAGTATTGGGATACCAATAATTCCAACACGGCGTCCCCCAAAAACTCCAAACGTTCATTGTCGGATAGGTGTAGATTACGGTGCTCATTCACATAAGAAGAATGGGTGAAGGCTTGATCCACGAGATTGATGTCTCCAAATACAATCCCGAATTTTTCTTTAAGTAGATTTGCCAACTGATTGTCCATTAGTCTTCAGCCCCTCGAATTTATTCAATACTGTTTCATTATACTGGTTTTTAGCGATAAATAAAATCTAAGAAGACAAACCTTTAAAGAATTATTCACAGGTTTTCCCCAGAAATGCAGTGGAACTCGCTTGATTGTTGATAAATCGGGCTAGCAATAGGAAAAACCCACATTATTTACTGTTCAAAAAAAGTACTTTTCCTCCTACAAGGGAGAAATGGTGGCGGAGACCCGCAGCCACCAGTAGCGCCTTTTGCGACTATGATAGCTGCGAAGAGTAGCAGCTGAAAACTTCAAACCCGCCGTAATCCATCAAAACGATGAGTTACGGCGGGTCATTCCTTTTTCCACTTATCCCACGGCTATGCATAGTGAAAGACGCTACTAGAACCTTGCTCAGAATAGCTAGCTATGTTTTTGATAAAAAGGAACTGAGGCTAACGAGTAATGCATTCTTTTATAAACATGAACTAGTTTTACAATTGACCATTTTTCCTACTGTATCCTATAAATAATCTCATCCCCAATCATTCCGCTTTCCAGATTTGCTTTTGCTCAAAATCATTGAACCCCTTGTTTGGAGACCCAAATTCACCATCTACTACTACAACCGTCTTCAACTGGGCTAGCTCACTGCTTTCATGTTCAGAAAGAGCTACCTTCACTTGATTAGAGTCAGTTGATTTTTGGGGATCAAAATTGGCTAACAAGGAAATATATAATACCTTGTCTTCAATCACTTCGGTATAACCGCTATAGCGCAATCCTTCTGGTACATTAAAAGTGAGCTCAATTTGCTTGGTGCTATCTAATTTTGATGGCACATAAGCAGCAGTTACGGTTGAAGGTCCCAAATAGGTTAGCTTTTGATTTTTAACTCGCTGACCTGCCCAAAAAGATAGTGGCACTAAGATGAGCAGTAATGCAGCAACCACCCATTTCAAGCGGCGGCCTTTCTTGATATTTTTGTTCAAATTTTTCGTCATGCTACGGTCCTCCCTTAATAAAGTATCGAGAGAGATTTCATAAAGATCGCTCAGTCTGACCAGAGACTCCAAATCCGGATAGGTCCGTCCCACTTCCCAACTCGAAATCGTCGAGCGGGATACTTGCAGTTGAGATGCCACATACTCTTGCGTCCATTTTCGTTGTGCGCGAGCCTCTTTTAACTTTTTACCAATCTCCATCCAATCCCTCCTCAATCCCATTATCAAGTCCCACTTCTCAAATGACTAGCAACGAACCTAAGAATCCCCACTTTTTCGTTGCGACAAATCCAAGCAAGCTCATTGTACAGCCTTTCTGGTATCTTTCTTCCTATCTTCCCATCAAAATTCCCACAAGTCAAAATCTACGAGATAAGAAAAACTCTCCCTTTCCAATACTCATCAAGCTAGTTTCACATTCCAAAGAAGCAGACAAAATATGAGACCAAAAATAATACTGATTCAAGCAGCTGGGGGATGCTTGAATCAGTATTCGCCTTTATTCATAATTACTAAGCTAAAAAGCCTGATAGCAACTATTAATTATTATATCGTTATTCAATTATTGAATTTTAAAAAGACGCGCCATATTAAACTCAGGAAATTCAACCAACATGCGATTTTTCGAATAAGAAAAACTAATTTTCTTCTCTTGTAATGGAAAAATTTGTTCTACTTTTTCAATAGAATTAACAAATGGAATACTAAACTGATCCTCTCCACCATTTGTTCGCCACACAGCCAAATAGCTTCCAGTATTTGTCCTTAATCCAAAACTAAACCATCCATCATCAATATGGGGTATACCAGTTGGCCAAAATGGTTGGCTTTCTGGTATATACTGCCGAATTTCTTTATAAACATCAATACCATCTCTTACTAAATCAATAGCCGTTGCATCCAACTCTGCCAAATGTCCACTTTGATGAATTCTTAGAAGCATTGAATTTACCATATTAAAAATCACTTCTTCTTCATTGGCATTTTTTAACGGATAAGACCAAATTGCACTTTGTTCCGGCGTGATTGCTGAGGAACATACAGCTGCAATTGCTCCATTTCTTAAATAATTAGTCTGATCAGTTACCGATTGAATACTATGTCGACGCAACATCTGATAATCGTGCCTCATACCACCACTACCACAGTTTTCAATTACTAAATCTGGATATTTACTAAAGATGCCATCCAACCATTTTAGATAGGAGCGATTATGCATCAATAGTGCGTCGCTAAAACTATCTGCTGCAAGGTCACTGCCAATCCCTGTAGTTGTATTATAGTCCATCTTTATATATCCAATACCATAATCAGTTAATAAACGATCTATCACACTAGTAGCATATCTTTGTACTTCCTCGTTTCTAAAATCAAGATGATACCGACTGTGGTCTTTCACTCGCACTCCATGTCTACAGAAAAACCAATCATCTGGCAAACTATTAGCTAATTGACTATTTATCCCCATCACTTCAATTTCTAACCAAAGTCCAGGTATCATACCTTTGTCTCGAATATAATTTGTAAGTTCAATGATTCCATTAGGAAAACGTTCGACTGACTCTTTCCACTCACCAACATTGTCCCACCAGTAACCATCAGAATACCAACCACAATCGATAACATAATACTCGCAGCCCACTTCGGCAGCTTTATCAATCAATGGAAATTCCTTTTCGCTTGTTGGATCTCCCATCAAACAATTCATATAGTCATTAAATATTACTGGACATTTTTCATTGTCGATATTTTCCCGTCGAATACTACGACGGTAATTTGTTAATTGTCCAACTGCCTCATCAAAAGTTCCAAATACATTTCCACAGAAAACCGGTACTGTAGTAAAGCTCTCCCCTGGTTTCAGTTGTTTCCACCAGTGGTTTGATGGTTCTGTAGGCCCAAATCCACGCAATGATAAATATTTTCCTAGTCCGCAATCTGTTAACTCCCAATGCCATTCACCGTTAGTATCAATTTGCCAAAATGTAGAAATCCCTAATTTCTGATTCACCAAGATTGCATTTGGGCTAAATTGTGCACAAGACCAAGAAGAATTATTGGTAACACTGATTGCTTTAGTTGAATCTTGTAATTTTTCACCATCTAATTGAAAATCTAAACCCATTTCTTTTAGCGTTCCAGACTCCCATTGAAGTTCTCCGGTCCACGAATTGTGGGGTAAGTAAAGAGTTTGATTTTGATACTCTTGAAATATCGATCCGCTATTTAGGTCAGCCAAATTAATAGAGGAAATATATTCAATTCCAAAATCATTAACTCCTGTATTTACAATTTCAGAGGACCAAGAAATCCCATTTGAATCAGGAAAAGTTTCAAATATAGTTATAACTTTTAATTTTAGCTTTTCATCCTCGAATGTTTGCTCAACAATAATACAATTATTATTTTGTTCAATCTTCTGAAAAATTAACTGTTCACCAATAAGAGTATTCGAAAGTTTATTTCCCTTATGATTTGGTTGATTATATCCAGATATTTGAACCTCCACTAAGTTTTGAGTTTCTAGTAAATCTGGATCAATATCTTTCTCCTTATCAAATGGGAGAACTGAGGAGTGTAACATACGAATTTTATTTTCTTCAGTAACTCCAAATACTAAATTTAAATCGCCTATTTTATATTGAAAATGTTTTTTCATGCTCTTACCCCTTCACCGCTCCTGACATTAATCCGGAAATTAAATATCTTTGGAAAAATACAAAAATGATCGTAACTGGGATAACAGCAAGAACACTTGCGGCCATCAAATTGCCCCAGTCAGTCGTAAATTGACCTCTAAATAATGTAATCCCTGGAGTTAAAGTTCTATGAGCAACATCATTGATCAACACATAACCAAACATATACTCATTCCACGCTGTAACAAATGTATATAATCCTGTCGAGACAAGACTTGGAATTGAAACAGGCAAAATAATTTGTACTAAAGTTCTCAGTCGAGAAGCACCATCTAATTCAGCAGATTCTTCAAGAGAGAGTGGTACTGTATCAAAAAACCCCTTCATCATGAATGTACTCAGCGGAATTACAAATGTTGAATATGCTAATATCAAAGCCAAATATGAATTAATCAAACCAAAAGTTTTGAAAATCATATAGATTGGAATCAACAGCAATACGCCCGGTACCATCTGACTCAAAGTTAGACTCATCCCCGACAAGCGAACCACTCTGTACCGACCAAATCGGCTTAATGAGTAACCAGCTAACACAGCAATTACCAAACCAATAACTGTAGTAATTCCTGATACAAGAAAACTATTTTTGAAGAAAGTTAGGAAATCTGATTCTTCTAATACTTCAACAAAATTTGTTAAAGAGAAGTTGCTTGAGAAAAATGAAGGTGTTGTTGAATAAATTTCTGTATCCGGTTTTAAAGCCGTTGAAATCATCCATAAAAACGGAAAGAACGAAAAAATTGAACACAAAATCAATACAAGATACGTTGCTATTCTAGTTGTTACTATTTCACGTTTACTTCTAATCATAGTTACGAGCTCCTTTTACTTTTTTAACAACAAACTTAGAAATAGGCACGAGGGCAAAAATTGCTAAAAGGATAATTATCATTATTACCGAGAGTACAGAGGATTTTCCAATATCATAATTTTTCATTGCATAGCGGTAAATCATAATTGGTAATGTTTCCGAAGCGTAGTTCGGCCCGCCTTCTGTTGTAATCCAAATAAAGTCAAAGTTCACAGAGGTCCATACAATATGCATAAAAATCAAAGTACTTAATACACTTTTGATTCCTGGTAATGTAACGTTAAAGAACCGTTTAGTAATTGAAGCCCCATCCATAGCAGCTGCTTCATGTAATTCATCTGGAATTGTTTGTAATCCAGCTAAAATACTGATTACCCAATAAGGAAATGTTCGCCAGATGTTGATAAAGGTAACTGTTAGCAAGGCTGTATTCTTATTTCCTAGCCAATAAATTGATTCTTCAATGATTCCTGTTTTTTCCAACAAATAATTTACAATCCCATAATCCGGGTTCAGCATCCAACTCCAAGTTAACCCTGCAACTGCAATTGGAACAATCCAAGGTACGATAATCATGCTTCTGAAAAATACTCGTCCCTTAATTTTTTGGTTCAAAGCAATTCCGACGATTAAGCCGAGGACTATTTCTCCTAGTACCGATCCAATAGTCCAGATTACAGTATTTTTCATATTTCCCATAAATAAAGTATCAGCAAATACTTTGCTATAGTTTTCAAATCCAATAAAGTCATTTAAAGCTGGATTAGTTAAACTTTTAGCATGGAAACTATTCCAAATTACCTGGATTAACGGTATGCCAATCAAGGTAACCATAAAAATAATTGCTGGTAGCATATAAAAATAAGCATTTTTCTTATTTATTCCTTCTTTAGAAAATCTTCTTTTAGGAATTTTTGTATTAATACTTTCCATCTGTTTGTCTCCTTAAAAAAACCGGATGTAAAAAGAATTCCTACATCCGGTATCATTTGGTTACTCTTGATATGCATCCTGAGTTTTTAATGCTTCATTGATCTTATCAGATAAGAAAATAGCAGCATCTTCCGGTTTCTCGCCATTTTGTAGAACCATCGCAATCGCATCTTGCATAGGCTGTGTAATTTCAGCCATTGAAATTGGTGGTAACGGTTGGGCTTGTTCAATTAGTGCTGAATCCCCAAATCCCTTCGCCCATTTATTTGCATCATCGATTTCCATGTCTGTCCTAGGGGAACCTTCGGGCCGACCAGATTGCTGATTGTCTTTACTTAACAAATACTGAGCTAATTTGAATGTTTCTTCTACTTCTTTTTTATCGTTGTTGTAAATGTAATACGTGTTAATTTCTAAAAATGTTGCTGGAGTTGTATTGTAGGGAGGAAGACCAACTTCAGCATCAGCCATTTCATCGGGATTATTTTCCTCATAGTTTTGCATCCAAGAACCATTGTTCATCATGGCATACTTTCCTAGTGCAAAGTTAGTATCTAATTCTTCCCATCCACCGACAGCAGCATTCTTTTCAATTACACCTTGATCTAGTAAATCTTTATAAAATTGGAAAACTTCTGTTGCTTTAGCTAAGTTTTCATCACTATCTTGCCAAGTATTTTTATATTTGCCACTTCCTTGATCGTCTGCGATACTTAGACCATTCTGGAATAGAAAGGACGCCAATTCCTGTGGTGCTCGAGCTCCTGTACCAGCAATCCCAAAAGCGGCTTGACCTGTTTTATCTTTTACAGTTTTTGCCATATCCAATAAATCATCCCAAGTTTTTGGCGGTGTATCATAGCCAGCCTTAGCAAGCAAATCTTTGTGATAAACAAGTGCTCGTGGAGCGATATAATTCGGTAAAGCTTGAATCTTTCCATCAGTGCTTAGTGCATCCATTACATTGTCATAAAATAAATCTTTATCTTCATAATTATCCCAATAACTTGTTAAATCAGCTAATGCGCCCATTTTACTGAACTCTCCGTACCATTCACCTAATCCCCATGTAATTGAAGGTGCGTCGTCTGCTGATACAGAGGTTACAATTTTATCCTTCAACTGATCCCAGTTGAATAATTGATAATCGATTTCTAAATCATTATCCTCAGCATATTTTTCAATTAATTCTTGTTCATGAACTTGGTCAGTATTTCCCTTTGTTGCACCAGACCAAAAAACAATTTTTGTCGGTCCTTCCGAATCTCCGCTATCACTTTTAGAATTTCCGCAACCAAACAACATACTAGTACTTGCCAAAAGTACTGCACCTAAGGCAACCATTCTTTTTTTTGACTTCATTTTTTATCCCTCACTTCATTTTATTGAGTTACCGCTTACAACACATATATTAAAGCTATATTTTACTTTTGTGAATAACCGTATTACACTAATACTATACAATTTTCGACATTGCTCTTTTTCCATAAAAAATATATTTCATAGTAAGGAGCGACTTCTATGTTTCTTGAAAGCAAAGATCGTATCGAATTCTTTTTTAATGATTATCTCTTGGATAACTTAACCGTTGTAAATTTTGGTCATGAACGGTGCTTACCAAATCATAGTTTTGGCCCACAAGTCCGCGATTATTTTGTTTTGCACTACATTCTAAACGGTCAAGGAACATTTAAAACAGATGACACAATATATTCTTTAAAACGTGGCTCATTTTTTTTAATATCTCCTACTGATACAGAGCCAATTTATCAGGCTGACGAAGTTGATCCTTGGGAATATATATGGTTCGGTCTTGAGGGGGATAGCGTAGAAAAGATTTTAGAAGAACTAGGTTATTCTGAACAAAACAGAGTTGGAAAACTACAAAATTTTCGAGAACTCCACGGAGAAATTGATACGTTAATTCATAGTAGCTTTCTATCAATTGCAAATCCTCTTCAAATCCAAGGTAAACTAATTTCGCTTTTCGCTTTTCTGAGTATGGATGGTCAGAATCCATCGTTAAGCCAGTCTATCAGTCAGTCGCAAAAGTACATTGATCAATTTACTCACTTTATTCGACAGAATTACTGGAAAGAAAAACTCAGCATTCAACAAATTGCTGATAATCTTGATCTAAATAATTCTTATCTGTCAAAAATAATAGGTAATCATTTCGGGCAAACACCCCTTGAATACTTAATTCGTTTTCGTATGATCAAAGCTCGCTTTCTTATCGAAAATACAGATCATACTGTCAGCTCTATCGCAAAAGCAGTAGGATATAGCAATCCGCTATCCTTTTCTAGAGCTTACAAAAGAGTATATGGACATTCACCCAGAAACACGCCCTCTAAAGATAAAACAAATGTCAATCCAATTAGCAATAAACATCAAACCTAAAAACAGACTAATTTCAACCCTCTTAGACTCACGCTATCTGCCTGTTTTGTTCTCAGCGAATGATCCCCATACTACAGAATCTGGTGGCAACTGGCGTAGGAGAAGCGGCATAGTAGCTGCGCTTAGGATTGTCGGTGAACTAGTGTCCCTTGGCGCTTTTTGCCTAGGGACACTAGTTCACCGACAAGGGAAAAGACAAGTGGGCTGCTTGGCTTTTGCCGGTCCCGCAGCTACTATGACGATTTCTCCGGAGCCAGTTGCCACCAGTTTTCTCCAAAAACAACATCAAATCAAAAACAACAAAACAGGCAGACTCACCGGGAGTCTGCCTGTCTTGCCTCTAAATAGTTGGTGTAGAAAGTGGTATGTGAATAGAGGCTGATTATTTCACAGCTTCTTGATACCCAGCAATTTCCTGTTCATTGCCATAGACGAAATGACCAGGGATGACTTCAACAAAACTTGGTTTGTTGACGGAGTAATCGTGCATGTTTGGATCATAGACATGCAACTCTTTCTTACGGGCCAAGATCGGATCTGGCACCGGTACGGCCGATAATAAAGCCTTCGTATAAGGGTGCAGCGGATTGCGGAAGAGTTCTTCAGCTTCAGCCAGCTCCACGATCCGACCAGAGCGGATAACCGCAATCCGGTCAGAAATGAAGCGCACCACGGATAAGTCATGGGCAACAAAGAAGTAGGTAACACCTTTTTCCCGTTGGAATTCTTTCAACAAGTTCAAGACTTGCGCACGAATGGAAACATCCAAAGCGGAAATCGGTTCATCAGCTACCACCAATTCCGGCTCCATAATCAAAGCTCGGGCAATCCCAATCCGTTGCCGTTGACCCCCGGAAAATTCGTGAGGGTAGCGATTTAAGTGTTCTGGCAACAAACCTACTTCTTCAATGATTTGTTCCACTTTTTGCCGGCGATCTTCCTCAGAGGTAAACAAGTTGAAGTTGTACAAGCCTTCCGAAATGATGTAATCCACCGTCGCCCGTTCATTCAAGGAAGCGGAGGGATCTTGAAAGATCATTTGGATTTTACGGATGACATCGTCTTGTTCTTTTTTAGTGAGTTTTTTATTGATTTTCTTGCCTTCAAAGATGATCTCGCCATTAGAAGTATTGTTCAACCCTAGGACGGCGCGACCAATCGTCGTCTTACCTGAACCAGATTCCCCAACTAAAGAGAAGGTTTCCCCTTTGTAAATATCAAAATTGGCATCTTGAACGGCGACAAAGCGGTTTTTCCCTTCGCCAAATGTGATTTCTAGGTCTTTGATGGAGAGTAGGACTTCTTTTTCATCAACCAACAGTCACACCCCCCTCTTCTAAATCTTTTGCTTCGTAATCTTCTGGTGCGATTTCTTCTTGCAACGCCACCAGTTTTTCATGCAAGTTTTGAATGGCCTGTGGTTTTTCCACTTGAGGTGCCCGTGGATCCATTAGCCAAGTTTTGGCAAAGTGTGTATCGCTAACTTGGAACATCGGTGGTTCTTTTTTGAAATCGACTTCCATAGCGAAAGGATTCCGTGGGGCAAATGCATCCCCTTCGATATCTTTGTACAATGAAGGCGGTGTCCCGGGTACGGAATACAGCTCTTCGCCTTTTTGACTCAGCTGTGGCAAGGCACTCAGCAAAGCCCAAGTATATGGATGCCGAGCATTATAGAAAATGTCTTCGGCTGTGCCGGTTTCGATGATTTGGCCGGAATACATCACGGCGACTTTATCAGCAATCGCAGCAACTACCCCTAAGTCATGGGTGATGAAGATCGTGGTGAATTTGTATTCCGCTTGCAGTTCCCGAATCAAATCCAAAATCTGGGCTTGAATCGTCACGTCTAGAGCGGTGGTAGGCTCATCACAGATCAATACTTTAGGTCGGCAGGCCAACGCGATGGCGATAACCATCCGTTGCCGCATCCCTCCAGAATATTGGAAAGGATATTCGTTGTAGCGTTGTTCCGCATTGGGAATCCCGGTCCGTTTCATCAAATCGATGGCCATGGCCCGAGCTTCTTTTTTATTTTTTCCTTGGTGCTTGATGATGACTTCGGAAATTTGTGAGCCAATCGTTTTGATTGGGTTCAAGGAAGTCATGGGATCTTGGAAGATCGTGGCGATTTCTTTGCCTCGGATACCTTCCCAATCCTTATCTTTTTTCAAATCACTTAAAATTTTGTCGTGGTATTTAATCGTTCCATTGGTGATTTTGCCGTTTTGTTCCAGCATACCGGTGAAAGTCTTGGTCAAAACTGACTTACCAGAGCCAGATTCGCCTACGATGGCCAGCGTTTCTTGTTCTTTGATTTCCAAAGAGACATTGCGGATGGCTTTGAGTTCACGGTTACGGACGGTAAAGCCGACGGAGAGATTTTCTACGGACAATACGGTTGCTTTTTCCATGTTGGCCCCTCCTCTTTACATATGTGTCCGTGGATCAGCGGCATCAGCTAAAGTTTGGCCGACGATATACAGCGATACCGACACCAAAGCCAAAACTGCTACCGGAATCCAAAACAGATACGGATAGTTACTCATATTAGCAGTATATTTCGAAATTAACTTCCCTAATGATGGCACATTGGCACTCAAACCAACCCCCAAGAAAGATAAGAAGGTTTCATAAGAGATAAAGGCCGGCAATGTCCGAGAAACATCCGTCACGATAACTGACGTCAAATAAGGAAGGATGTTACGGAAAATCATCCGCATCGGTGGCGTCCCCAAAGTTTTGGAAGCCAAGTTGTATTCCCGGTCCCGCATGATCATGACTTGGACCCGGATAAAGTAAGCTGTCCCCAACCAACTAGTCAAACACATAGCGAAAATCAAGTTCCAGAAACCACTCCCGAAGGAATAAGACAAGACCATGATGATCAACAATTGTGGCACATTAGAGAAAATATTGTAGACCTCAATCATAAACCGGTCGATTTTCTTAGAAGTTCCCCAAATGGCACCAACTACAACACCAATCAAGGTACATACAACAGTCGAAATCACCGAAATCGAAATGGAGGTTTTCGCCCCTGCCCAAACCGCATCAAACAACGAATGGCCATTGGCGTCAGTCCCAAACCAAAATTGGGCACTTGGTGGATTGTAACGTTTACTAAAGTCATTGATCCCTTCTACGTTCATATAATCATAGCCGGATAGCATCGGCTGGATAAAGGACATCAATAAGACGGCCACCATCAAAATCAACATCGAAATGGCGACTTTGCTAGAGAAGAACTTCCGAGCCACCGCACGCCAATAGGAATACACCGGGGCATCGATACGTTCTGATGCGTGTTCATCCATTTTGACAAAACTAAAATCGCTTTGTTGCAAATCATCTTTTGGCATTTCCATCTTATTTGCCCCCTTTCTCTGACAAGTTAATTCGAGGGTCGACCATCGTCATAGCGATGTCCCCTAAGAGAATTGAGAAGATTGAAATGGTGGTAAAGATAAAGACTAAGCCGATCACGATCGGATTGTTGTGAGCCTTGATAGCATCTGGCAACATTTTACCCATCCCAGGAGCTGCGAAAACCGTTTCTGTAATCGTGGCTCCGGCAATCGTCCCAATCACCGCTGACGGAATCCCATTCACCAATGGAATCGCAGCATTTTTAAAGATGTGCTTACGACTGATTTCACCAGCACTTAAGCCTTTTGCTTTGGCAAATTTGACATAGTCCGCTGATTGTTGGTCGATCATATAACGACGTAACCAGATGACAATCCCAGATACTGACAACAGACCTAAGATGACAGTTGGCAGGATATAAGATTTGATACTGCTAGCCCCCAAAGTCGGGAACAAATCAGGTAAGTTAAAGACACTTGAACCAATAAAGCGGAAGAAATAGATAAACGCCAGTGACGGTACGGAAATCAAGACTGTCACTAAAGCAATCCCGACTTTATCAGGGAAGCGGCCTTTAAAGCGTGACATCAACATGGACATTGGAATCGCCAAGCCGTAGCTGATAATCACAGCGATAATCCCCATCCGCATGGAATTTCCTACCATGGATGGATCTTGGTAGTTATTGACAGTCACTGTGTAATTGTCGTTGTACATATTTTTATCCCGGCTAGAAAGATTAGCCGTCATTTGGTATTGGCGAGAATAAATATCCACCGCCGTTTTTGATTTGCGTCCAGTTTCAAAGGTAACTTCTTTGGAATCGGACTTCCCTTGTCCGCCACCAATCACTTGGGTAACTGGTTGACCTGCGAAAGTTGGATAAGAAGTGCCTAAATTCAAGCGAATAATATTTTGATGAATATATGGAAATTGATTGTTGAAATAGATCTGATATTTGTACTGGGTCCCAGAACCAACTAAGGCCCAACCAGCCATCGGATCATTGACAATCTTATAACCCCGTTTTAAATCTTTGTTATCGGGATCATTGATTTTCCACGGATGGTCCACTTGAATCATATTTTTGTAAAAACGAAAGACCCGGGTATACAAGGGTAATTCTTTCACGGCATAGTAACCTTTGCTAATTGGATATTGTTCCAATTTAAAGCCATTTTCTTTGGCCCATTTTTGGTAAATCTTGGTGTTAGCGTCACTAACTTCTGCTGTGACTTCCGGATTGTCTTTCTTCACTTCGGCTACTAACTCTTTAGAAGGGTAGTAATCCAAATAACCCATTTTGCTAAACGCCGTATTCTCATAGTCCTTCATGTCATCGGGTTTCGATTTCAGTTTGCCATAAGTGACGTCGTTTTGAAAAATGGTCTTTCGAGGGATCAGACTGTAGATCACGCCATAAGTCAAGGTCGTTACTAAGAAGATACTTAGGATCGATCTCAGGATCCGATAAAACAGGTATCTTTTCACGATAAATCTCCTACTTTCTATACAACATCTATAAGTCCAGCTGCTCTTCTTACAATCGACTATCTGGTAGTGATTTTTCTATCAGACTAGTCGTCACTAGCGAAAGTCAGCTTTTCTCCGAACTTTGGTGACCAGATAAGTGAGGCTTATCTCGTCAAGTAAAAAAGGCTTTTCAGCGATTGCCGGCAGCCTTTTGTACCAGTTGATCAACTATTTAGGTGAAAATAACGAGTCCCCCCGTAAGCAATAGCTGCCTACGAGGGTGACAGTTCATACTTTTAATTTTTATTCAGCAGTTTTATTTGCTTCTTCGCGCTTTTTAGACCATTCGTCGTTCAATTGATTCCATTGGTCAGTGGTTACCGCAGAGTCTTGGATTTCAACATATTTCCAACGTTTTTCACCTAGACCAGCATAAGCGAAGGCTTGGGTAAATGGTACTTGGTTGGAAACAGATGGTGTAGCCAAACTAGCAAAGATTGGAATTTGGATAACATTTTCCACTAACCAAGCTTCAGCTTCTGCATAGGCTTCGTAGCGTTTGTTGACATCATCTGTAATCGCTGCTGCTTTATCCAACAAAGCATCATATTCTGACAATTTCAAGGCTTCTTTTGCTGCTTTCCCAGGATCTTCTCCTTGAACAGTCGCATCTGCATCCAACCCTAAAGTCGTCAACATATCCCCAGAATGAGAATTGTAGATATTCAAGTAAGAAGATGGATCCATAAAGTCAGGACCCCAACCAGAAGCGGTCGAGATATCGTAGTCAGTCGCTGCCGAAGAAGTTGCTTGGTAAGTGGCAGCGTAGTAAGCATCTTCGTTCAACAATTGAATGTCGATAACCACGTTGTCAGAACCTAACGCATCTTCAACAGATTGTTTCATCGATTTATCCGCATTGACTAAGACTTCAGCCGCTTCTTGTTCTGGCAAGTCTAAGTGAATTGGGAATTCAACGCCATCTGCTTCCAATTCTTCTTTGGCTTTGGCAAAGTATTCTTTCGCCAAGTCAACATTGTAAGTGCCATTTTGGCCTTCCGCTAAGTTGATATCGCCGTAAGCATCTGGATCACTGGCACGTACTTTTTCTTGTACGACTTCCCCAAAGGCTTTGCCGTTAATTTCGACAAAATCAGTTGGTACCAAAGTATTCCGCAATGCTTTTTCCGCACCTGCATCCCCTACGTTTTGCGCACGATAAGCTTTTTTGTCAAATGCAAATTGGAAAGCTTTCCGGAAGTTCACATTCATAATCGCTTTTTGCGTATCTTCTTTTTGTTTGTCCGTAGTCTTCGAAGTGTGTTCGAAAGCTTGACGGTTAAAGTTGAAGGTCATGTTGAAAGTTGAAGAACCTGGTAATGAGAAGTTGATTGCATCTTTGTATTTTGCTTCAACATCTTTATAACCAGCCGAGTTTGGATAAACCCGTGCGCCAGTAAATTCGCCAGCGTCGTATTGTTTAAACAGCCAGTCTGGATCTGAGCCATCGAAATAAGTCAATTTCACGTTTTTCACATGAACATTGTCTTGATCCCAGTAAGATTCATTGGCTGTATATTCGATGACAGATTTTGCAGTATTGTTGGTCAAGATATATGGTCCATTGTAAAGGATTGAGTCTGCTGAAGGTTGACCAAAATCGTCACCTTTTTCGTTTAAGAACTCTTCATTTGCCGGGTACAAAATCCCATAAGTCAATTTTGATTGCCAGTAACTTTCTGGAGCATTTAGCGTATATTCCAAAGTATAGTCATCGACAGCTTTGACACCAACCGTAGAGAAGTCATCGGTTTTCCCAGCTATATAATCAGACAAGCCTTTGATACTATCTGCTACGATATACAATGTTTCAGATTTTTTATCTACCGCATGTTTCAAACCGGCAACCCAGTCATTCGCAGTTACATCAGCCCCGTATTCGTTGCCTTCGTTATCCACCCAAGGCACACCTTCACGGATTTTGTAAGTGTAAGTCAAACCATCATCACTTACTTCATAAGATTCGGCTAAGGCAGGAACCAGTTGTCCTTCTGGATTCCATTCGTACAAGCCGTCTACGAAGTTTGAATAGTGATCGGAGTTTGTTTGGCGTTGTGAAAAGAGGTAGTCCAACGTTTCGATATCTGTTGAATATACATAGCTGTATGTATCTACAGAACCGCTTCCTCCATCATTGCTTCCACTCGTCGCAGAGCCTTTATCGCCACCGCTACCATCTGTGTTACCACCGCCACCGCCGCATGCGCCAAGCACAAACGTCGCTGCCAGTAATGAAACTAGCACTTTCTTCATTTTCATGTCCATACCTCCAATTTTCCTTTTTCATAACAAACCAGATTATGAAATTATTGAGATATTATCGAAATATCGAGGGTTTGTCAAACGGAAAAATCAATCATTTTTGAATTATCTGACAAATGTAAGTTGAAAAAATTCCGAATATTTTCACAATGTTTCAGAAAACTCTACACCGCTTTCGTTTCAATGGTGTAGGTAAAGGGATTTTATAATTATTAAAATCCAAATGTAAAAAATAAAATCGTGAATTTTTTAGCTATTCACTAGCAAATAATAAAAAAATAAGAATTTCCTAAAAATGCCCTTGTTAAAAAAACCGACTTTTTAATAAAGGTATTTTATTTAGAACAAACCAAATTTTCCGAAAATATCTAAAGTTAATTGTAATCAAAAAAACCGCCACTGTCTACAAGAACAGACTTGATTTATCAAAAAAGGTGGGTGAAACAAAGAAAAAAGCGAATAAATAGCGATTATTCAGGCAATGATACCCCTTATACGCCCCTGCATTTGGGTTAACGAGGATTTTTTAAAGAAGATTTTCAGCGAACTACGAACAAGCGCCTACCAAATTCTCGTTAATGCTCGTCACCCCCGTAAAGAGTCCCACCAAACAGAAGAAACTCTGATTACCACGGAGGTTCAGCTGGATAACGGTTTTAGTTAGCTCCGGTGATAAGGCCTCCACCATTCTATCTTCTATAGTAGAAATTAGCCAATCCTTTTCTTGTCTTCCTCCCAGTCCAGCTACAGCTATTGCAATTCCTAGGTCGCTAAGTTCCACCATTTTTGTGCCATCGAAAAAGTAGCCTGAAATGCTCTGTAACCCTTAGTAAAATGGGATTTTCCATCGATTAAAACTGATAAAATAATGTATAAAAAAAGAGCCGCATCTCTGCGACTCAACTACTTACTTGTTCAAGTGACTGTAGATATAATCTACTGCGCCACCAACTGTTTGGATTTGTTCTGCGTCTTCATCGGAAATCTCGGTACCAAATTCATCTTCCAATTCCAATACAAATTCCATGACACTGATAGAATCGGCATTGAGATCATCTTTGATACTCATGGGATCCGTCACTGTTGCCGCATCCACTTCAAAGTGATTTGCGATTACGTTGGCTACTTTTTTAAATACTTCTTCACGGGTCAATTGCATTCACCTCCACGCGTTTGACTGACAAAAGTAAAGATAGCTACAAGACATTGTACTTTTTTTCATTTTGTTTGTCTAGCTATTTTGCAAAATTATTACAAAGATTGCATTAAGATTGCTAGCTTTCTGCTGGCGGCTGAATTTCAAACTGTTTCACCAATTCGTTTACTACGTCGGTTTCCAACATCGTGTGAATCTGTTTGATGGTGTTGGCTACCGCCTCAGGACCCGTCGCCCCGTGAGTCTTGATGACCGGTGCCTTCAAGCCAAAGAGGACCGCCCCGCCATATTGGGAATAATCCAAAGCATCTTTCAGTGTATACAGGCTGTCTTTCAGAAAGAGGGCCCCGATTTTACCTTTTGTACCAGAACTTTTAATGGCCTCTTTTAGTAACGCCATCAGATTTAACGCCGTTCCTTCAATCGACTTCAAGACGGCATTGCCGGTGAAGCCATCGGTGACCACTACATCCGCAGCACCGTTTAGGAGCTCTCGCGCTTCCACATTGCCGATAAAGTTGATAGCTGGTTCAGCGGCCAACAATTGGTAGGCTTTTTTCGTTAATTCGCTACCTTTTGTTTCTTCTGTCCCGTTGTTCAACAGACCGACTCGTGGGTTTTGGATATTGCGGACATTGCGGGCATAGAACGAACCCAAAATCGCATATTGATGCAGGTGCTCGGCTTTATTGTCGGCATTGGCACCTAGGTCTAACATATCAAAGCCTGTCGTCTTGCCCATCACTGGTAAAGTAGACATCAAACCAGGGCGTTCGATTCCCTTGATCCGACCGATGATAAATAAACCAGCCGCTAACAAAGCTCCGGTGTTACCGGCCGAAAAAATCGCATCTGCTTCGCCATTTTTCACCGCTTGTGCTGCTAAGACCATCGACGCATTTTTCTTACGGCGAATCGCTTTAACCGGTTCATCGTCACTGTTGATTTTTTCGTCTGTATGGATAATCGTTATATTGTTTTCATCATCTAAGTATTTCTTGATTTCGGCTTCTTTACCGTATAGTTGAAACTGGATGTCGGGAAATTGTTTTTTTGCCAAAACCACTCCTTCCACGATGGCTTTCGGAGCATTATCCCCACCCATCGCATCCACTGCGATTTTCATCATTGCGCTTTCCTCCACTCCTCCCACTAGCGGGCTAGTAGGTGTTTGCTTTCTTTCCAACTTTACAATATCCCTTCTAAAAAAACAACCAGATTTGGTTGATGAAGCAGCGGAGACCCATTGAACCCCCCACTAGTAGCCCTTCTGTCGGTCATCTCTCATCAGTCAAGAAATTGTTTCTCCGGTGCAGCTAAAACTTGCGCTAACCCTTGATATTCTGGCAACACTTGCCAATTGGGCAGCTGCCAAATAGCGGCAGCTTCCTCTCTGGCGACTTCCAAAATCGTCGCATCCGCCACCAAATCCCCCGCCACAAACTGGGGTAGGCCCGATTGACGGAAACCAAAGACTTCCCCTGGACCTCGTAATTCCAGGTCTTTTTCACTCAAGACAAAGCCGTTATTGGTCTCGGTCATGATTTTCATCCGTTCCTGACCGTATTCATTTTTCGGATCAGCCACGAGGATACAATAGGAAGCTTCTGCCCCGCGACCCACCCGTCCCCGCAACTGGTGCAGCTGGGCCAGTCCGAAACGATCGGCATCCATGATCAGCATGACCGTCGCATTGGGCACATTGACGCCGACTTCGATAACCGTCGTGGAGACCAAAATTTTTGTTTTGCCATCTTTAAATTCTTCCATGATAGCTTCTTTTTCCTGATTTTTCATGCGCCCATGAAGCAGGTCGACTTGGTACTCTTGTTTGGCATAAAAAGCTTTTAAGTGTTCGTAAATTTCGGTGGCGTTTTTGACATCTAGCATTTCAGATTCTTCAATCAAGGGACAAATCACATACATCTGATGGCCTGCCGATAGTTCTCGGAAACTCCAATCCAAGACACTATCCAGCTGACCTGGTCGTACCCACCGGGTCTCGATGGGAATCCGCCCCGCTGGCAACTCATCGATAACGGAAACATCCATCTCTCCATAAGCGGTGATGGCCAAAGTCCGAGGAATCGGCGTGGCGGTCATAAATAAAACATCTGGGCGCCAGCCTTTTTCCCGCAGTACGCGCCGCTGATTGACACCAAACCGGTGCTGCTCATCGGTAATCACCAAGCCGAGGTTACGAAAGACTACCCCTTCTTGGATCAAGGCGTGCGTGCCCACCACGATGTCGATCTCTCCAGCAGCTAGTTCCGCCAAAATGTTTTTCCGCTCTTTGGTAGCAGTGGAGCCTGTCAATAATGCCACGCGAACTTCTAACGGATCAAACAAACCATTCAGACTTTCCATATGTTGCTGGGCAAGGATTTCAGTAGGCACCATCAAAGCCCCCTGAAAACCCGCCGTCACCGTAGCATAGAGGGCAATCGCCGCCACCACGGTTTTCCCACTCCCCACGTCCCCTTGGAGCAGGCGTTGCATGTGTTGCGGACTTTTTAAATCCCTACAAATTTCATTGGTTACCCGTTTTTGGGCGTCAGTGAGTTGGAAAGGCAACTTACTGATAAATTGCTTCAAACGAGTATTGTCGTATTGAATCGCCAAGCCGTTTGCCGTGGATTTCTCCTGCTGCTTCAAGCCCTGCAGCTTCATTTGGAACAGGAAAAACTCCTCGAAGACTACCCGACGCTTGGCTTGATGGTGTTCTGCCGGATTTTTTGGAAAATGCATGGCAAACATGGCATCGTGGCGGTCCATCAAGCGATATTTTTCCCTTAATGATCGTGGCAAATTTTCATTGATTTGGTCACCAAAGTCGGTAAAGGCTTGGCGAATCAAGGGAATCAAGGTTTTCTGTTTCACTTTTTGGGACACATGGTAAATCGGCGCAAAATCTCCTTGTTGCCCACTACCCAGGATTTTCATCCCCGTCAGCGCCATTTTCTTTGCATCCCATTTGCCATAAACCGCCAAGTCTTCCCCCAGCACGACTTTATCTTTTAAATAGGGTTGGTTGAAAAAGGAAACATTGAAAACAGCATGGTCTTGCATCATGCGAAACTTCAACAGCGATTTTTTGTAACCAAAACGAGTGACTACCGGGGGTGCCACCACCACGCCTTTGATGGTGACTTTTTCCTGATCGTCAATCTCTTCTATTCGCCGTTCTTGAATATCTTCATAACGAAAAGGATAGTAGCCCAGCAAATCCTCAATCGTCTCAATCCCCAGCGTGGCGAGATTTTGCGCCCGCGCCTCCCCCACACCTTTCAAAAATTGCACCGATTGCGACAAGTCTGTCATGGTCTCCCTCCTCGTTTTTATCATAGTATCCAACTGTCTAGACTTTACCATAAAACTGTGTGAAAAACTGTTGCTAAGCTAGGGGTCGGTTGTCTTTGCTTTCGGAGAATCCCACTACCACCCGAGGATTTCTCCTCAAGCAAGGACAACCTTTTGACAAATCAATCCATAAACTATTCTCAACATAACTAGTTTGCATAAAAAAGATTACCGCCAAATTTCACCATTTTCGCCACGCCACCATTTTCCAAAGCAAGCAATCAAACCGCTGGCAATCCTCTTGATCAGAAGACTCCCAGCGGTTTGGCTAGTTTATACAACAGGCGTAAACACCCACGATTTCAATTATTCAGCAGCAAACAAGTAAGGATAAACTGGTTGATCCCCTTGATGAATTTCGACTTCCAAATCTTCATGAGTCGCCATCAATTGATCCGCAATGCGTTGTGCTTCTTTCTCATCAGCTTCATCCCCAAAGATGATCGTGATGATTTCAGTATCTTCTTGGATCATCTTCATCAGTGTATCGATGGCCGTTTGAACCCGTTCTTTTTCAGAAACGACGATTTTGCCGTCCACCATCCCGATAAAATCTCCTTCTGTGATGGCAACTCCATCAATTGAAGTATTGCGGATCGCATGGGTAACAGAACCTGAGACCACGCCAGCCAACGCTTCCGTCATGGCTTCTTTGTTTTCAGCCAATTCCACTTGATCGTTGAAGGCTAACATCGCCGTCATCCCTTGTGGAATCGTCCGTGCTGGTACGACAGCTACAGGAACATCCGCGACTTCTGCGGCTTGGTCAGCTGCCATGAAGATGTTTTTGTTATTTGGTAAGATAATCACTTTGTCGGCATTGGCTTCTTCCACAGCTTTCAAAATGTCTTCGGTACTTGGGTTCATGGTTTGACCACCATTGATGATCTGACTAGCCCCTAAGCTCTTGAAGAGTTCACCAACCCCTTCGCCGGCTGCAATAGCAATCACCGCGTAAGGGACCCGAGGAGCTGGAGTGTTGTCGCCAGCAAAAGATTCCACTTGATGGTCGTGTTCCAAGATGGTTTCATGTTGCAAACGCATATTGTCCACTTTGACTTTCACTAAGGAACCAAATTTTTGGCCGTAGTTCATGACTTCGCCAGGATGTTCAGTATGGACATGGACTTTGATGATTTCATCATCGTTCACCACCAACAACGAATCCCCGATACCATCTAAATAATTGCGGAATGTATCATAATCAAAGGTATCATCGACAGTTGGTCCTTCACCGATTTTCACCATGATTTCAGTACAATAGCCAAATTTGATGTCTTCTGTAGACATTTGTCCTTGGACGCTACGATGATGTTCGGCATTGACCATTTCATCCATGGCAGCCGGGGTTGGTTCAAAGGCTTCATCTGCTTGGAATTCCCCAGTGAGAGCTGCCAAAAAGCCTTCGTAAACATACAACAACCCTTGACCGCCACTATCCACGACACCGACTTCTTTCAAGACTGGCAATAGATCAGGGGTTTTCGCCAACGCCCGCTTGCCACCAGAAACGACAGCCTTCATCACTTCCACCACGTCAGCGGTTTCTTCGGCTTTGCGTTCACCAAATTCAGCTGCCACCCGAGCGACGGTCAAGATGGTCCCTTCCACTGGTTTCATCACCGCTTTATAAGCCGTTTCCACCCCGTGAGTGAAGGCTTGTGCCAATAATTTGGCATCTAATTCATCTGCTTCTAACACATGTTTTGAGAACCCGCGGAACAATTGGGACAAAATAACCCCAGAGTTTCCTCGCGCCCCCATCAATAAACCTCGTGCTAAAACTTGCGCCAATTCACCGACTTTTTCAGACGGGGAATCCGCTACCGCTTTGGCACCAGATTGCATCGACATGTTCATATTGGTCCCGGTATCGCCATCTGGCACTGGGAAAACGTTCAATGAGTTGACATACTCAGCATTGACTTGTAAACGACTTGCGCCTGCCTGTACCATTTCTGAAAACTGGCCGGCAGTGATCTTCCTTTGATTCACAGTAATCCTCCTTCAAATCGATTGCACAGCCACACTTGTAGCCGGCAACACTCACTCCCACATGAAGGTGCAAACACGACTTCACTACCAAAAAATCACCCAACAGCTAAGAAAGGCTGAACAAACTCCTTCAGCTCTCGAGAATTAAGTCGGAAGCGACACATGATGTTCTTTATCATGAATCGGTTTCGCTTTAATTTTCGAAGAGAGCTAGTTTGAGAAGCCAGACATTTTTATAATACCTATCTGTCGGTGGTTGGTACCTGATCGTCGCCTGCCCCTTGCTAGTCAGGCAATACTCGGACGCCTTGGACAAAGACATTGACAGAATTTGCCGTCACGCCTAGCATCGTTTCCAAGTTGTATTTTACTTTTTCCTGCACGTTGCGAGAGACCTCGGAGATCTTCGTACCGTAGCTGACGATGGTATAGACATCCACTGCGATGCCATTTTCTTCTTGACGCACCACGACGCCTTTGGAATAATTTTCCCGTTTTAAGATTTCATTGATATTGTCTTTGATTTGTTTCTTACTAGCCATGCCCACGATTCCGAATACATCCGTCGCTGCACCGCCTACCACAGTTGCGATGACATCATTGGTGATTTCAATCGTTCCTGCTTGTGTCTTAATTTTGACAGCCATGAAATATAGCCTCCTTGCTGATATAGTTTCGCTAAACCTTGACAGGTTTTCTTTGCTACACTTGCTGCTGGTACTCAAAAAAAGCGAAGATACACCCCTCGCCACAATTTATTGTACCTGTTTCTTCTATAGTATTCTATCATAGCAATGCGTTAAATAAAAGCCGAGTCCATCAAAGGAAAACCGGCACTTTCAAGCATACGACGCAGTATAATTTACATGGTTTCCCCCAGATTGTCAATCTTTCCCATCAAATCTACTTGCAAAACTTAGCGAAATGTGATAAATTCTTTTGGTATGAGCGAAATTATGCGCTCTGACATCAAGGCAAAGGAGGAACAATTAACATGGCTAAAGTTTGTTACTTTACAGGACGTAAAACAAAAAGTGGAAATAACCGCTCCCATGCGCTGAACGCGACAAAACGCACAGTTAAACCTAACTTGCAAAAAGTCCGCGTATTAATCGATGGTAAACCTAAGAAAGTTTGGGTTTCAGCTCGTGCTTTGAAATCAGGAAAAGTTGAGCGCGTTTAATCTTACGACCTTCAAACCGTCTGTCTTTTGACAGGCGGTTTTTCTATTGGAAAATTTAGGATATCGAAAAACGCAGGAGGTGGCTCCTGCGTTTTGAAGTGCGCTTATTTCTTTGATTTCGATTTGCTTTCCTATTTCGACAGACTTACACCAGCAGCTATCGATTACTCACTGCTACCTTCATTTCTCAGTTGTAATTCTCTGTGAATCCCCCGTAACGCTTTAACAACCATGATACCAATCACCACTGCCGTAATCTTCAACACATACTCAAAAAGCCAACCAAACAAACCCAAATAAATCGTAAAATCTGACGACATCCCCAATCTCCCCTTTCGGTTACCCTCGTGGTTACACTGATAGACATATATATTAATTATGAGGGGACGGTCGCCGAAAAGCAATTGGATAATTCGTTATTTTTATTGCTTATCAGACTAACTAGAACCATCGAGGAGTGCCAGTCAATCCAGCTTTTCTTTAAATGATAAAATTTTTTATTTCAAAACAGAAAGTCACCCCGTTTGCGTATGTATTCTTGTAGGAACTATTGAACGGAGAGTGCAGATGAAACTCATCATCACCATGAACCAGATCGGCTATTTCAAACCGGAGACCACCGCTCGGCGACTAAAAACTTATTATTATTGGGGGGAAGGTAATCCCGTCATCTTTCTCGGCTACCTACGCTTGATTCGGCTGTTATCTGAGTTAACCGAGCGAGTTGCCCCCTTGCGTCCAGCGCTCTACGCCAAGGAAGTCCGCGAGATTTATTTGGATAGGCAATGGCAAGAGCGCCCATATCTCATCTTGTTTCTCCGAGAATTTCGAGAGTTTTTCAGCGAGAGCGAATGGCAAGAACTGCGGCAACAATACCAAGCATTGTATCCATTTCTCGCAGATTTTTTTATACTTTCGGTTGAGAAACGAGAAAGCCTACGTTTAGCGATATTTTTAAAGACTAGTTTGTCTACTTTGATGAATACCATCCCATCTCATCACCGAATTCGCAAAAGGAATTGTCGAGTGAACGAAACCCTTTTTAAATAAACATCGTTATTAATTGCAGCGGTTTATTTGCTGTGTTTAAAAAACTTCCAGCAATATTAGAAAGGCGGCACGAACTCGTGAAGCCAGACATTTTTAGGCTTGGTTTTGCGAAATTTTCACAAGTGAAAATTCCATAATATCTTAGTCAGCAAAAAAACTGCCGTAGACTCAAAGTCCCCGACAGTTTTAATATGTGCCGCCTCGCCAGCGCAAAATAATTTTTATGTTTTTTTATAATCTCAAAATACAACATTAAATATATGTTGTCAAGACACTTTTCAATGAATTATCGCAATACCATAGTTTTACTTTCTTAATAATTAAAATTAAATAACTTTATAAATGAAATTAGTTGAAACTAAAGTTATTTATACATGTTTTTTCTGTTGCTGTTAGAACTATTTTTCCCACCGTATTTTTTTATGGACTTTTCCCCACGCTCCCTCCCCTTCCTCTTTCCTAATTTCTCCCTAGATATGGTAAACTTAACAAAGAATTCCCGTTGTACGCAACTAGCTTTGCAGAACTTGATCGCAACGGTTTCAATACTTCCATTAAAGGGTGACACGATGTCTACAATCAAAGCATTTCTCAAAGAAAACCGCCGCTATCTACTAGCGAGTTGTCTAATACCAATCGGGGTCATGGCGTTTATCTATCTGACCCTTGGGATTTATCCTGGAAGCTCTCGTAGCGTACTTGCTAGCGATGCTTTTTCCCAATTTTCCAACTTCCACGCCAGCTATCGCAACATGCTTCTAGGGAAACAAGGCGCCCTCTATACGTGGAATGCTTCCTTGGGCTTAAATTACCTTTCATTAGTCTCCTATTATCTCGGGGGATTGTTTACGCCGCTGGTGATCTTTTTTCCGAATCAGTTGATGCCAGATGCCTTGTATTTTCTAACCTTGATCAAAATCGGTGCCGCTGGTTTGGCCTTTTGGTTTTACGCCAAGCATACCTTCCGCCTGCCTCGAGCTTATCACGTCATTTTAGCAATTTGTTATAGTTTGATGTCCTTTGTCACCGCCCATTCTGAGTTGATCATGTGGTTAGATGCCTTTGTCTGGTTACCCCTCATCATTTGGGGGATTGATCGAGTCTTGGCTGGGAAAAGTCCGCGACTACTCTTTTTCAGTTATTTACTTATGTTTCTAACCAGTTTTTACACCGGTTTTATGCTGGCGATTTTTTCGGCGTTGTACTTTATCGCCCGCTTCTTCATGGCACCCAAACGCAATCTCCGCTATGTGCTCCCCTATGGATTGACGGCATTGTTAGCCGGTGGCGCCAGCATGATTATCATTTTGCCAGCGATTTTGGATCTTTCTGCTAATGGAGAAACCTTGTCTACTGTCACCAAGCTGAAAACCGAAGCCACTGCTCCCTTGGATCTATTGATGAAAAACATGATTGCCGTTTATGATACGACTAAATACGGCTCGATTCCTTTCATCTACGTTGGTTTATTGCCCCTGGTTTTCTGCTTGTATTATTTTATTTCTCGCCGCATCCCCTGGAAAAACAAACTCCTTTATGGGGCCCTTTTTGGCATTTTGATTGCTAGTTTTTATCTCGTACCCCTCAATCTCTTTTGGCATGGGATGCATGCGCCAAATATGTTCTTGTTCCGCTATGCGTTTCTCTTTTCCTTTATGGTTGTGATGTTGGCGGGTTACGGGTGGGAAACGCTAGCCCTCAAAAACTGGCAAACCTTTGCCGTCTTGCTGTTGTTGTTAATGGCCGCTTTTTGTCTGGCTTATGGTCTCCATCCAGCTGCTAGTTACAGCTATATCAAGCTGTTCTCGCTAGTTTTGACCTTATGCTTTTTACTGCTGTATCTGGTTTTATTTACTTGCCAAAAAATCGGCGCCGTCGGACAAAAAGTCTTCACCATCCTCTTATTATTGACCGTCACGGGAGAAGCCGCCGTGAACACTAACGGCATGTTGCGGGGAATTTTAAACGATTGGAACTATGCTTCTCGCAGTCTCTACACCGATCCTTATCCCGAAATCAAAGAGTTAGTAGACAAGAATACCGCTGCTAGCGATACTTTCTTTCGTCTAGAAAATCTCGATGCCGTCTCCAGTAATGATGGCTTAAACTACGGCTACAGCGGCATCAGTATGTTTTCTTCCATTCGCAATCGTCACTCTTCTGGTTATCTGGACAAACTGGGCTTTCGCTCCCGTGGCACCAACTTGAATATCCGTTATGCCAACAACACCCTGTTAGCAGACAGTCTGATGGGCATCAAGTACAATCTGGCGAAAGGTAGCCTCTCAAAATATGGCTTCACGCCGAATGGGAGCACCAAAAACTACCAATCCTACGAAAACGACAACGCCTTACCACTAGCGCTACTGGTAGATCCCGCCGCTGCAGCAATCGAACAACCGGAAAACGACAACTTGACTTGCCAAACCAATCTGACAAACGGGCTAGCTGGTTTAAACATGCAATATTTCCGCTTTGCTCCCCTCGTGCAAAAAGAAACCAAAAATGCCGAGGTCACTCAAAGTGGCATCTACACCACAATCAAAGAAATCGAAGGCAATGTCGCTAAAGATATCACTTGGGAAGTTTCCATACCAGCCTATACACAGGCTTACCTCAGCTTGTATCCAAAAGATTTCGCACAACTGAAAAGTTCCACCGTCACCATGTTTGTCAATGGTAGCCAACGGAAAAGCCAAATCAACATCACAGGCCAATATTACGATCTCGGCTACTACGATAAGGAAACCACATTGACCTTTACCGCCAGCTTTTATGGGACTCCCGAAATCAGTTTCCAAAATCCACAAGCCCTCTTCTTGGACACCGTCGCCTATCAAACCGCCATGGATGCCCTCAAAGAAAAAGCAGTGGACCTTGATGTGGGTAAACAGTCGGCTAGCGGTACTGTCACTGCCACTGACGATCAATTGCTAGTCACCACCATTCCTTACGAAAAAGGTTGGCGGGCCACCATCGACGGCAAATCCGTGCCAGTCACAGCCTTTCAAGATGCTTTCGTCTCCGTGAAAATTCCCGCTGGCAAGCATCAAATCAAACTTAGCTATGCCCCACAAGGCTTCAAAGCTGGGATTGGCTTATTCTTTGGCTGTGGGTTATTGTTTGGTCTTTTTGATTTCGGTTATCGCAAATGGCGTAAGCCCTCCCTCAGAGATTTGCCAACAAGCCACACCTAACCATCAACTAGCAGCAAATGAACGAATCCAACGATATACGAAAAACTATCTAGTATATGAAAAATCCCCGGATCAGCTAATGATTCGGGGATTTTTTATACACTAGACCTCAGCAAAGAGGCGGACTGACTTTTCTACAATCGCTTAAGTTGCTTCATTACTTAAATCTAGTAATTTTCTTCTTAGGTAGCCAGCTTGGTAAAGGCCCAAGCAATTCTATTTACCTTTAGCTGCTTGAGGGACCCTTTAGCAATAACCAGACACCGAAGTCTGACGATAGGTAAACCCACTGATTTCAATTGGAATCGAAGTCGCCATGAAAGGCAGCCGTTCTTCTACCAACTCTAACAGTTCGTCGGTTCCTGCCAAATAA
Organism: Enterococcus diestrammenae; assembly: GCF_049384045.1. Lineage (NCBI taxonomy): Bacteria > Bacillati > Bacillota > Bacilli > Lactobacillales > Enterococcaceae > Enterococcus > Enterococcus diestrammenae. The sequence continues at coordinate 2,018 of NZ_JBMRGR010000013.1, read as the reverse complement.
TTGGTAATTCGCCGGGCAACCCTTCGTAAACGATGGGCCGCCCCAGCATAGCGCTGTTCCAAGACCTCCCACCCATAACTCTTGTAAGTCGCCATCCAAATCGCTTCATGGCTTTCGGCTAACTCCTCCACCTGTGTTGCCAGTGTCAAACACAACTCTCGCAGTTTTTGAAGTTCTCCGGGATTCTCCTTTTTTCTGGCTTCCTGTAAATGAACACCCAGCTCAGCTTTACCTGCTAAGACCTCCGCTAATTGCCGATAACGCTCTCGTATCAAAGCAATCGTGGGGTCTTTCGGTGCCTGGTCCCCTTCAGTAGTGAGGACCGTTGCCAATTGTTGATAATACTGTCCCAAGGTTCGGTCAGCCTGCTTGTTATGGGCCGCCACATGAAAATCATACAGCCCCACTAAGGGATCTTGCCACAACAATAGTTTACTAATATTGGTCATATTGAGATTATCCGGGGTCACCGTATCCACTTCATCGAAATACCGCAAAGCTGACAACCAGCGATAACTCCCCTCCCCTAGCAACGTATCACAAACACCAGCCACTGCCATTGTGGTCTCTTCCGCCCTTTTTCCGGGATTGTAGACACACTCTGCTAAATAAGCTCCACCTAGGAGAGAGTACCAGTGCTCCGTTTCCTGCCCGTCATCCCCCCAGGTGGTTAACATCACTTCTTTGACCCCTTTGCGATGACAGGCTGCCACAGCCGCTGCGATAATTCTCTCGGTTTTACCATGATTAGGCGCTAGACTGTTCCACATATGCGCCCCGGTAGCCAAGACGTAATGATCCAAATCACAAAAGGCCAAATGATGATCGATGACTGTTTCATAGGCTTCAGCTGTATCCGAACCATAATCCCAATGAACATAAGTCAAACCAGCTGGTAACGTCGCAGCCGCCTCAGCCTTTAGCTGAAACGCCGGGTTATAATACCGATCCACCTGCGTCTCGTCTAATAATTTGTAAATAAAGTCACTCCAGATCAAGGGCTCCAAATCATACTTGGCGACTAAAGCCAACACCCGCTGCATGTGTTGAATCATCAAAGTCGTCCGATCCTGATAACCGTGCAAACTCAGATAACGCCCCAAACCAGCTTGATATGCCTCATCCATCCCCAAATGAATCAGCTTGGTCTGATAGAGTTGTTGACAACTTGCCAGCATTTTCTCGATGGCTTCGTAAACTTTTTCTTCCCCAATCAATAAGGTATTGCCATCATCTTGTAGTTCCTGATTAGGAAACCATTTCAAAAACTGGGTTAAGTGGGCCAAAGTTTGGATGGCCGGCACGACTTCCATCCCAAAAAGGGCAGCAAAGGCCACGATTTCCTTGATTTCCTCAGCTGAGTAGGCGCCTCTTAAATAACCAAAATATGGCAAATCAGCCACTTCATAAGTATCTTCCGTGTAAAGATACAAGGTAGTATAGCCCATCACCGCAAGATAGGCGATAAACTTTTTGGCAGTGGTGACTTGCATTACGCCATTGCGAGAGGCATCCAACGAATAGCTGACTTCCAAAATAGGAGTCTCCTCCCGATAAGTGGTTTCCCCGCTTGCCAATAATCGTGGGTAACCCACAAACAAGCCCCGATAAATCAAGGCCTCATGGCTATAGCGTAGGATGATTGCTCCTGTTGCTTCACGACGGATTTCAAAAAAACGTGATTCCCTCCTGCTGCTTTGTTTTTCAAGAATAATCTCTTCATAACCCGCCGGTAGTACAATCGCTAATTCCTCCATCAAAAAATCCAGACCTGCTGTTTGATAGTGACTCACTTTCATCTTGCTCACTTCCTCCAAACTCACGCTCCAGGTGACTACACCTTGTCAGCTTTTGTGATTTCGCTTTCATTTTTATTTGCACCTATTTCTAGCATCCCTCAAGCATTGTACCAGTTTTTACTCCCTGATGTGACTATCCTAGAATCGAGTAGGAGATGAGAGATTAATTCCCTCACCGACCTCTCACACCACCGTACGTACGGTTCCGTATACGGCGGT
>NZ_JBMRGR010000012.1:0-108130 GCF_049384045.1 Enterococcus diestrammenae | reverse complement strand
ACCACACATCAAGTTTTCGAGACGTCCTTCCTCGAAAACAGACAATCCTCGCTCGCTTTTTATACGCCACGAAAAACCAGTTTAGCAGTGGCAAGGCGTCCACGCTTTACCTTCACCATCCACCACACATCAAGTTTTCGAGACGTCCTTCCTCGAAAACAGACAATCCTCGCTCGCTTTTTATACGCCACGAAAAACAAAAAAAAGCCTCCCACCTAAGTGAGAGGCCGCATTCAGTTAGAATGGGTAATATCCGTCGATGCCGTTCTTCGTCTTATAGTATTGATCCCGCAATGATCAGCAGGTGGGTTCCACGGTGAAGGCCTAAAGCTACCAAATGATAAGGCATGCTAGCAGTCTGCACACAAGACGGATCCCGAGGTATCAATAAAGATGTTCGGTCAACACACAGAAAAGACAACTCGTACATCACAGAATTCCCACTTACATAGTAGCACGTCCCTTGAAAGTCTGCAATAAAAAACTCCTATTTTTGAAAGCGGATACTTGCTGATTTTCGAGACGAGTCAACCGTTTGTAGGTACTTTGCCGCTAGTTTTTCTTGGAATTGGTGTGCTGTTGGCGCCATTGTTGGATGCGTTGATACTGTTGTCCTAACGCTTGCTCGTATTTACCAGTGGCTTTTGGCTGGTAGTAGGAAGCGTTCTTGAGTTTGTCTGGTAAATACTGCTGATCTACCCAGGCGTTTTCAAAATCATGGGGGTACTGATAGCCGATGCCCCGACCGAGGTCTTTGGCCCCTTGGTAATGGCTGTCCCGCAAATGATCTGGCACAGCGCCAGCATTTCCTTCCCGGATATCAGCAAGCGCTGCATCCACCGCTACGTAGGCGGAGTTGGATTTTGGCGACAGGCAGAGATCCACGACAGTATCTGCTAAGGGAATCCGCGCTTCCGGTAAACCGAGGCGTTCGGCAGCTAAAACGGCATTGACCGTCCGAGCGGCTGCCGCAGGATTGGCCAGACCGATGTCTTCATAGCCGATAACCATCAAGCGGCGACAAATAATCGCCAAATCGCCGGCTTCCACCAAGCGAGCAAGGTAATGGAGGGCAGCGTTAACGTCGCTGCCGCGGATGGACTTTTGGAAGGCGGAGATGACGTCATAATGGGCATCACCATCTTTGTCATGGGTCAAGGCTTTACGTTGGAGGCATTCTTCCATGACGGTTAAGGTCAAATGAATGATGCCATCTGCTTCTGGAGGTGTCGAACGAACGGCCAGCTCAAGGCCGTTTAAGGCACTACGCAGGTCGCCGTTGGTGGCACGAGAGAGGTGCCGCCGTGCCGTTTCCTCGATTTCTACCGGATAGTTACCTAAGCCGCGTTCTTTATCTGCCAAGGCTTGGTCGACGGCAGTCAAAATATCGCTTTCTGTTAAAGGTTTGACTTCAAAAATTTGCGTCCGGCTACGGATTGCGGGATTGATGGTAATATAGGGATTTTCCGTCGTGGCGCCGATCATGATGATCCGGCCTGATTCCAAGTGAGGCAGGAGAAAATCTTGTTTGGTTTTGTCCAAGCGATGGACTTCATCTAATAGCAAAATCACAGTTCCGCTCATTTTGGCTTCTTCAGCGACGATTTGCAGGTCCTTTTTAGTATCGGTAGCGGCATTCAGCATCCGAAAGGCGTATTGGGTCGAACCAGCAATCGCTGAGGCAATACTGGTTTTCCCTGTGCCAGGAGGACCGTAGAGAATCATCGAGGAAAGCATCTTGGCGGTCACCATACGACGAATGATTTTTCCCGGTCCGACTAGGTGCTGTTGTCCCACCACTTCATCCAGATTGCGAGGGCGCATCCGGAAGGCTAAAGGTTTTTCCACTTGTTTTCCTCCTTTCTTGATGAGCTTTACCTTCAGTATAGCACGGGAGTTTCAAAGAGCCGACGAAAGGCCTCTTTTTCTGAGCCAAAAGTATTGATTTGGCGGAATTACCACTTATCCCATCCCCCTTGCTAGTAAGGAATCCCTGAATCGTGTAGAATAGGCTTTGGTGAGGAAGATGACGAGTAGTTTAGTAGAAGCCCAGAAAATCTTTGGCACGAGTAGTACAGTGGCTGTGGCTCGCTATTTGGTGGGGATGTATCTGGAACATCGCTTGCCAGATGGCAGTAAGCTTGGCGGTTGGATCGTGGACTGTGAAGCATATCTCGGCCCCGAAGACGAGGCGGCTCATAGTTATGGGATGCGTCAGACGCCACGGGTGCGGGCGATGTATCAGGAGCCGGGGACGATTTATCTCTATCAAATGCACACCCATCTGATTTTGAATATGGTGACACAACCTGCCGGCCATCCTCAAGGAGTGATGATTCGGGGGTTAGAACCGGATCCGGCTTCTTTAGCCCAAATGAGTGGAAATCGTGGGGGCAAAACGGGTGCAGCGATTTCAGATGGACCGGGAAAACTGATTGAAGCGTTAGGGGTGACGCCCGACTTCTATGGGCAATCGATTTTTTCTAGTGACTTACATATTTGTCCAGAGAAAAAGCGCCAACCGCGGAAAATTTTGGAGCTGCCGAGAATCGGAATTCCCAACAAAGGCAAGTGGACGCAGCTGCCACTGCGTTTCGTCTGTGAGGGCAATCCGTATGTAACCAAACAGAAAAAAGCTGACGTGGCTGCTGATCACGGCTGGCAATAAACCGGGAGCTGCTTTTAGAAAAGTATAGACTCTCAAAAATGGAGGAAAAAACAATGGCAAAAGCAACCATGTTAACTTATTTAGATGAGCAATTAACCAAACAACTGCCGGATTACGATGTGGCCATCGATTGGGATGTCAAAAATCACAGTGTGGAGTTGGTGATTCGCTTGTTTGCCGAAAATCCAGCGCAACTTCATCTAGATGATGCAGAAGGCGTGGCATCAGAAGAAGCAATTATCGAGTTTGAAGATGGCATTTTATTGGTGGACCCGAAAAAGTCCAAGTACGATGCGGCAGATTACTTGGCCGTTTATCCTTACGAAGGGAAAAAAGGTCTGCGCCAAGGGGAATTGGACGCCTTAGTCACTTACCTAAAAGAGGTCATGGATGAGGGCTTAAGTGATTTGATGGACTTTTTAAATGACGAGGATGCAGCGGAAGTTTTCGAGTTGCACTGGGATCGAGAACAGTTTGCCGAGTTGGTGCGGGAAAATGAAGCAAAAGGCTTAACGACTTATCTGCCTTATCCTGCCTATTAAGCAGTGAGAAAGTAGCGATTAAGCAACGAGAAAAAGTTGCCAAAGGGTTGGCATAAGGTAACAACCAGAAAGAGGACAAACGCATGAAATGGTATGAAGTAAAAGTTGAAACGGCTAGCGAATCTGTGGAAGCCGTTGCCAATATTTTGATGGAAGCTGGGGCCAGTGGTGTCGCGATTGAAGATGCATTGGATGCCCAAAATTGGCAGAGTGATGCCTTTGGTGAGATAGCTGACACCAGCGCCTTGACCGATTTGACAGAAGGTGCTCGGGTGGCTGCTTATTTTCCGGAGACGATTTTTTTACCGGAAATTTTGCCTTTTATGAAAGAGACGATTGCCCAACTGCCAGAGTTTGGTTTGGCCCTTGGGAAAAATGAAATCACCGTGACAGAAGTTTCCGATGGGGATTGGGCGACAGCTTGGAAGAAATACTATCATCCAGTGGGCATCAGTCGTTATTTGACCATCGTCCCTAGCTGGGAGGAGTACGAAGCCAGTCACCCCGACGAAAAAATTATTCGTCTGGATCCGGGGATGGCCTTTGGTACCGGGACTCATCCGACGACTCGTCTGACTTTGCAAGCGCTGGAAGTAGTGCTGCGAGGAGGGGAGACGGTCTTGGATGTGGGGACTGGTTCTGGGGTGTTGAGCATTGCCAGCAAGCATCTCGGTGCTGGCTTAGTTCATGCCTATGATTTGGATGAAGTCGCTGTACGCTCGGCACGGGACAATATGGATTTAAACCCAGTTGCTGCAGATGTACGAGTGGCTGCCAATGACTTGCTAAACGGTGTGGAGTTGGAAGCTGACGTGATTGTCGCTAATATTTTAGCGGATATTATTTTATTGATGATTCCTGATGCTTACCGTCTGCTGAAACCAACTGGACGTTTGATCGTTTCGGGGATTATTCAAGAGAAAAAAGACCAGGTTATCGCTGCGATGATTGCTGCCGGTTTCCAAGTGGACCAAGTCTTCAATCAACGAGACTGGTATGCGATTATTTTGAAAAAAGCCACGGAAGACGATGCTGCCCTTGATCCGACAGCTGGTTGAGGACAAGGGGCTACTTGAGATGAGGAAGTGAATTGCCATGCAACGTTATTTTATGCAGTCGAATTATCAGCCGCAAGCAGACTATTCCCTGACAGGAGAAATTTTTCATCACATGATTCGCGTGATGCGCATGAAACCGGCAGAGCGAGTCTATCTGGTATTTAGCGATCAGACCACCATCATCGCAGAAATCACCGAAGTAAGAGAAGAGCAAGTGCTGGTCAAAGAAGTTGCCAAAGAGGTGCAAGAAAAAGAACTCCCCCTAGCGATCACCATTGCTTCTGGTTATCCAAAAGGCGACAAGTTGGAATGGATCGTCCAAAAAGGGACGGAGTTGGGGGCAGCGGGCTTTATCGGTTTTCCTGCGCAAGCCTCAGTGGTGAAATGGGATAGTAAAAAACTTGCGAAAAAAGCCCAACGCTTGGAGAAAATCGCCCAAGAAGCGGCAGAACAGTCCCAACGACAAGTGACCCCTACCGTCAAATTATTGGAAAACAGCGGTCAGTTGTACCAGTTGTTGGAGCAGTTTGATGTGATCCTCGTTGCCTATGAAGAAAGTGCCAAAGCCGGCGAAGGTGCTCAATTGGTACAAGTCTTACAAGAAGCGGCAGTAGGTACTCGGATTTTGGCAGTCTTTGGGCCAGAAGGGGGCATTATGCCAGCTGAGATTGAAAAGCTCACCGCTGCTGGCGGGCGGCTGTGTGGTTTAGGTCCGCGGATTTTACGGACGGAAACGGCACCGTTGTATCTATTGAGTGCGGCTAGTTTTTATCGTGAGTTATTGGTAAAGTAAAAGGTTGGAATTTCGTTGATGGAGGAGAAATTGGTGAAAATCAGTGATGTGGTTAGTTTGCGGATACTGGATCCGGCGATGCGAGATTGGGAGCTAAAAGATGCCTTAACCGCCGCTAGGCAACAGCCAGGTTTGCAAGAAATTGTGGTATTACCGGTACATTTACGCCGGGCGAAGCAACTTTTGCTAGGTACGGATATTCGTCTGGGGGCGGTTGTTGATTATCCCCTAGGTTGCGGAACGGTAGCTAAAAAAGCCTTTGAAGTAGGAAAAAGTTTTCAAGAAGGGGCTGACTTTTTGGAGCTTACGGTCAACGGGGATGCCTTGTTGCAACAACCGGAAATGGCTGCAGAGTTAGAGCGAGCGTTGACACCTTTAGCCAGTGCTTGGGGAGAAATCCGCACCCGCGTCGATTCCCGTGAGATCACGGAGTTGACTAAAATTTATCTGGGGCGCGCCATGAAAGAGTGGGGCTGGCCTTGCCTGGTTTTAGGACAAGGGACGTCGATTGAAAATGCCCTTCACGATGCCACCACGATTGCTTATGAAGGTGGCGACAAGCTGAAGCTACAGATCAATCTGGAAAGGATCACCCCTGAGGACCTGCAAGAGTTGGTAAACCGAGGCGTGGCCCGGGTAGGACTTACTCGTTTCGAAGACTTAAATTTGCAACAAGAACTGCGGCAGATCTGGCCGGTTGATTGAAAAAGCCGCTACCACCGTGTATAATAATGACAATCATTTCAGAGAGTACTGCTTGGGATACAGTAGTACTTTTTGATAGACAAAAAAGATCAAATTATCAAGCTAATCTTTTATCATACCAATCTAACAATGTCTGGCTTCACGAACTAGCTTATTTCGGACTGAAGGCGGCACTGACGCATGAGCAAAAGCTTCATGTGGCGGTTCCGCCTTCAGTCTCGAGAACTGGAGATGTTCGTTCGGCCTTTCTTATTTTATGCAGGCTTTGAGGAGTAGCGAGGCAATAAGTGTCCTCCTTCTCCTCAAAATCAAGAAGGAGGGACTGCAGCGTGAGTAAAGAAATCGTATTGACCGGCCCCGGCGTCATCAAATTGGTGCAGGGCTACATGAGTCCCGAGCATGTGGCCTTTGTCGAAAAGGCGTTGAATTATGCGACTGCTGCCCATGATGGCCAATTTCGTAAATCTGGCGAACCGTATATCATCCATCCGATTCAAGTAGCGGGGATTTTGGCAGAATTACACATGGATCCCCACACCGTCGCCACTGGTTTTTTGCATGATGTGGTGGAGGACACGGATGTGACGCTGCAAGATTTAACCGCTGAGTTTGGCGAAGATGTGGCTATGTTGGTGGATGGCGTCACCAAGTTGCGCAAGATTAAATACAAGTCCCACGAAGAGCAATTGGCAGAAAATCACCGCAAGATGTTGTTGGCCATGGCACAAGATTTGCGGGTCATCATGGTGAAATTGGCAGACCGCCTTCACAATATGCGGACGTTGAAGCATTTGCGAGAAGACAAGCAACGCCGCATCGCCAAAGAAACGATTGAAATTTACGCTCCTTTGGCTCATCGATTAGGGATTAGCCGTATCAAATGGGAATTGGAAGATACCGCCTTGCGTTATCTTAATCCGAAACAGTATTATCGCATCGTTCATTTGATGCAATCCAAGCGGACCGAGCGGGAGGCTTATGTAGCTGAAGCTGTCGAAGAAATCCGTGTGGCGACAGAAGAGCTGGATATTTTTGCCGAAATCTACGGTCGCCCGAAACATATTTATTCCATTTATCGTAAAATGGTGGATCAGAAAAAGAAATTCGATGAGATTTATGACTTGTTAGCGATTCGCGTCATCGTAGACTCCATCAAGGATTGTTATGCCGTTTTGGGAACGATTCATACCAAATGGAAACCGATGCCGGGACGTTTTAAAGACTACATCGCGATGCCAAAAGCCAATATGTACCAGTCGCTGCATACGACAGTCATCGGTCCTAAAGGCAACCCAGTCGAAATCCAAATTCGGACCCATGAAATGCATGAGATTGCCGAATTTGGGGTGGCAGCACACTGGGCGTATAAGGAAGGCCGGACGGAAAAAGTCACCGAAGAAGCCATTCCTCGCAAACAAGTAGGATGGTTCCAAGAAATTTTGGAACTGCAAGATGATGCCTATGATGCCCCTGAGTTTATGGAAGGGGTCAAAGGCGATATTTTCTCTGATAAGGTGTATGTCTTCACTCCTAAAGGTGATGTTTCCGAGTTACCAAAAGGCTCGGGACCGCTGGATTTTGCCTACAATATCCATACTGATATCGGCAATAAAACCACGGGGGCCAAGGTCAACGGCAAGATGGTACAGCTGGATTATAAGCTGAAAAATGGTGACATCATCGAAATCTTAACCTCGCCGAACTCCTTTGGCCCAAGTCGGGATTGGTTGAAGCTAGTCACTACCAGCAAAGCGAAAAATAAAATCAAACGCTTCTTCAAGACGCAAGATCGGGAAAGTAACATCCAAAAAGGGCATGATACCTTATACCGCACCTTGATGGAGATGGAATTTTTACCCAAAGAGATGTTGACCAAAGACAAGTTAAAAGAGGCTTGCGAGCATTTCAACTACCAAGAAGAAGATGACCTTTATGCGGCGGTAGGCTATGGCGAGTTGTCGGCCACCTCTCTTGCCAATCGTCTGACGGTGGAAGAGCGGAAGCAACGGGAAAAAGAGAAAAAAGAACAACAAGTCCAAGAGTTAGTGAACCAACCCCAAGAGAAAAAAGAAAAGATGAAGGTGCGCCATGAAGGAGGCATCGTCATCGAAGGGGTGGACAACCTATTGATCCGGATCAGCCGTTGTTGCAATCCGGTGCCAGGGGATGCCATCGTCGGCTATATCACGAAAGGGCGGGGGATTTCGATTCACCGAGCAGATTGTCCCAATGTTCGCGGGGCGGCCGCTCAACCTCGTCTGATTGAAGTGGAATGGGAAGATGCAGGGAACAGCTCGAAGGAATATGATGCGGATTTGGAAATCTACGGCTATGATCGCAGTGGCTTACTCAATGATGTCTTGATGACGGTCAATGCCATGACCAAGCGACTGCAAAGCGTCGAAGCCAAGTCCAATAAAGACAAGATGGCGACTATTCGCCTGACAGTCAGCATCCAAAACTTGAACCATTTGAAATCAATTGTCGATAAAATTAAGCAAATACCGGAAGTTTATAGTGTCCGGCGTACTCGGGGGTAAACCATGCGCGCAGTGATTCAACGAGTTTCAGAAGCCCGTGTCACCATTGATGGTGCCGTGGTGGGGGAAATCGGTCAAGGCTTCGTGGTGCTATTAGGCATTCACGAAGAAGATGGGCTGGAAGATGTCAGCTATCTGGTCCGCAAAATCAGCATGATGCGGGTTTTTGAAGACGATGAAGGCAAGATGAACCGGTCGTTGGCCTCTTTAGCAGATGGCGGGGCAATCTTGAGCATCTCTCAGTTCACCTTGTATGCTGATACGAAAAAAGGCAATCGGCCAAGTTTTGTCAAAGCTGCCCGCCCGGAAGTTGCCATTCCACTTTATGAAGCCTTCAATCAAAAGTTGCGAGATGCCGGCTTGACCGTGGCGACAGGGGAATTTGGTGCAGATATGAAAGTTGCCTTGGTGAACGATGGGCCGGTTACGATCATTATTGATACGCGGGAAAAGTAAACCTTAGCTAAAAGCTAATTCTTTAAAAAATGCAATTTGTTCTGTTGTAGCAATCACTTAGTAGCTGTGAAGCAAAACCGTTTCGTTGATTATCAAAACGATAATCGGCGGAGCGGTTTTTATTTTACGCTAAGCTCTTAGAAGTTTTAGCCTCTCTAAAATCCCGTTTTACCAAGGGGTATCGAGAAATTTCTAATTTTTCGATGACATGAAAATGGTGAATTTTAGCTTCGAGGACTTGGGTTGATGGTAGCCGGTAACTTTCGTGAAACAGCCGGGCACTCTTATTCTTATCCGGATATTTATCGAAAAGTTTGTTATTTAACCTTGACCCAGTCGTGCGCATTGGATAAGATGCAAGGAAGGTGTAAGCCACACAGAAGGAAAAAGAAATGAAAAAAGTTGGAGGTTGAAGTCATGGAATATCCGATTTTACCGAAACAGATGCCAGCGCGAATCAAGAAAGTATGGCAAAAGAGCAATCTATTAGCAACAGGGATCTTTGTTATCATTGGAGCCGTCGTGATGGGAATTCTTGTAGCGACGGACCACTTTAAAGGGGTGCCGCTTTGGTTGATTATCGGTTACTTTTTGTTGGTTTTGCTTTTGTTTATTATACGGCAAGTCTTGATTCCTTATCGTTATTATTTTCATCGCTATGAGATTACTCCTGAAGATTTGGCATTTCAGGAAGGGTATCTGTTTCGCAGCATAACTTATGTGCCCATCAATCGTATCCAACACGTAGAGACTGAGCAGGGACCATTTTTGCGCAAGGAGAATCTGATGGAAATCGTGATTCACACGGCAGCGACAGACCATCATCTGGCGGGTCTGGATATGGAGGAAGCCATGGCGTTGCGGCAACAAATCATCGATATGGTAAAGGTGGCGAAAGAAGATGTCTGAAAAACGCCGCTTTCATCCACTGGCCTTAGTTATTTATCTATTTAACAATATCAAAGCCTTCTTTTTTATCTTTATCGCCCTCTTTTTTCAGACCAAAATTGGTGAAGGGGTGAGCTGGCTATTGATTGGTGGCCTTGCTTTGGTGCTCACTATTTTTGCGATGGTGCGCTATTTTAGCGAATACTATCAGATTTCCCCTGAAAAAGTCGTGATTTACAAAGGGGTATTCCGTAAATCGGAGACGGATATTTTTTATGAGCGGATGCAGACCATCAAGGAACGCCAGTGGTTCTTTTTCCAACCATTTCATGTGACTCAAGTGCTGATTGAAACCGCGGGTGGGGGAGCAAATAAGGCGGAGGCCTCCTTGGTGGCAGTGCCGGAAGCCCTGTTGTCGCAAATCGAAGGTTACCGCAATTCTGTATCTAAGCAGGGGGGAAATGAGGCTTTAGTGGCTGAATTGGCGGAGGATAACGATAGGGTGGATTCTCAGACACCAGTTGTTGCTACAACCAAATCGCCGGAATATATCTACCAGGTAACAAACCAACAGATTTTTTGGTTTGGGATCACGGATTTGAGTATGCTTTTTGCTGCATTTACCATCCTTGTTTTCATCCAAGAACTGGTTCCAGAAGGCTGGATTGATCGGGCAGCGGATCTCTCTGTCAATTTGCTGAAAGCGGGCTGGTTGATGGCTTTAGCTTTTGGAGCCGTCATTTTGCTAATCTTGATGGTCTTCTCTTTGGTGAAAAACTTCCTGCAGTACTACAATTTTCAAGTTAGTCGCACAGGGGATACATTGACGATCGAAAGCGGCTTACTAGAGCGGCGAGTTCAAAAAATTCCTCTAGCAAAATTGCAGGGAATCAAAATCAATCAACAACTGCTGCGAAAAGTCTTAGGTTTGTCTTCGGTGCAACTTTTACTAGCTGGGGGGCAAGAAACTGAGGGGGAATCTGGAGAAAGCAAAGCCTTGTATTTTTTGCCGATTATCCAGGAGAAAGAACTCTATGGGGTTTTAGACTTTTTGTTGCCAGATTGGGATTTTAATCAGCCCGCTATCCAGTATGTATCCCGCGGGAAGCTGTTTTACTTTTGGCGTTGGCCCGTTTTGATCATGGTACCAGCGACCCTCGCAGCTTTTTTTGTCCATCCTGCAGCTGGTGGGGTGATGACACTGGTGACGGTCGTGGCGTTGGTTGCCAGTTTTCTTGATTGTCATTACCAAGGATATAGCCTGCAATCGGAAAAGCGCTTGTGTATCCAGAATTTCGCGGTGATCACGAAAACTTTGACCTTTGTGGAACGTCCGAAAATCCAAGCTTTTGCGGAAAAGAGTAGCATCTGGCTGTACCCAAAACAGATTGGCCACGTGGCGCTGACTGTCAAAGAAGGCACAGGGAATTTGCAGCTGCATCTGAGATTTATCGATTATGCTGCCGTTGAAGAACTAAAGCATTTCTTTAGAAGAAAATAAGTTTTTCAAAGATCTACCCCAAGCGTATAGCTAGGGTGGGTCTTTTTGTATAATGGAACCAAAAGGAGGCGTGTCTTATGAATAAGACCATGTACTACCAAGAAGTTACCTTGCCAAAACTGGCGCTGACTTTGCGCATCGGAGCAACAGCTGAGGCACTGCTCTATATCAGTCGCGTAAATCCAGAGGAAATGGCACACTATTTTCCTGACTACCAGTTTTTGTCAGAGGCAGCTAGTGAATCAGCTGCGGTGCTTTTAGCAGAAGCGCGGCAACAACTCTTGGACTACGATGCTGGTATTCGCCAACAATTTCAACTGCCTCTTCATTTTATCGGCACGGACTTTCAGCAACAAGTATGGCAACTGCTCCTCCAACAACCCTATGGTCAGCTGACTACTTATAGTGCTCTGGCGCAACAACTGGGACGCCCTACCGCTGTACGAGCAGTAGCCAATGCCGTGGGGCGCAATCCCTTGATGATTGTCGTGCCTTGTCATCGAGTGGTAGGAAAAAACGGGGAATTAACCGGCTACCGGGGAGGAATTGAAAATAAACGGTCGTTATTGATTAGAGAAGGATTATCGGAATACAGATAATAGCCAGTAAAGTATGAAAAAGGTGAGACAGAAAAAGTCAGTTGTATTATAATGAAATTGTTAGATTGTAAACGCTATACATTTAATAATCGAATGGAGGAATCATTATATGGCAACTGTCGGTACTTTTTCCCATGGGGACATCACTCCAGACAACAAACTCTTTTCTAGCTTTAAGACGTTGGTCGAGTCGGCTTTTTACGGCAATAATGTCGAATTGGTGGCAGATTTAAAGACGGCTTATGAGTTGGCAAAAACTGCACCAGGGGCAGTCGTTACGGATATGCCTGTGGCTCACACCGAAGACTTGGCCTTACCTGCTGATGCGAAGGTCATCGTTTTTAACGATGGCAAAGTTACTGGGCGGACAGCGGCAGCGCGCCGTGTTATTGGACAGCCGGGTATCGAGAAAACGCTTTATGAAGGCGTGTTACGGGATGCGCTGTTACAAGGTACCCATAAGAAGTTTTATCGGGGTGAAGTGGTTGTCGGTTTGGATAGGGACTTTATGGTAAAAGCCCATGTGCTGTTACCAGAGCACTATGAAACCAATTTCTATTCTTATTTGCTAAACTTCCAGATCGCTACTAAGGAGTGGTTGTCTGATTACCAAAATTCCAAAGCTTATCCAGAAAATGATATCTTTTTGTATGTGGATCCGGATTGGCGTCACCCGGATTTTCCTCATGGGTTGGCCTTGTTTGATCCCGAGCACAATGTGGCTGCGGTTTTGGGCTTGAATTACTTTGGGGAAATGAAAAAAGCCACCTTGACCTTGGCTTGGGCGACGGCTCATCGCAATGGCTATGTCGCTTGTCACGGAGGCATGAAACAGTATCAATTGCCGGATAAAAAATTCACCATGGCGGCTTTTGGTCTTTCTGGATCAGGGAAATCCACCATTACTTTGGCGAAACATGGGGACAAGTACCAAGTGAAAGTCCTTCATGATGACGCCTTTGTGATCAACAAAGAAGATGGCTCTACTACGGCTTTGGAACCGGCTTACTTCGATAAAACCCAGGATTATCCATTGACTGATCCGGCGGTGGCTTACTTCATCACCTGTCAAAATGTCGGGGTGACTTTGGACGACGAAGGCAAGAAAGTCATCGTCACCCAAGATATCCGCAATGGCAATGGTCGGACGGTGAAATCTCGCTATGTGACCCCAAACCGGGTGGATCATTTACGCTCCGCCATTGATGCGATTTTTTGGATTATGAAAGATGACAGCTTGCCACCAGTGGTGAAACTAGATGACCCAACGCTAGCTGCGGTCTTTGGTTTGACCTTGGCGACGAAACGGACAACTGCCGAAAACGTGGTAGGTAATGTGGATATGGATAAATTGGTGATTGAACCTTATGCCAATCCATTCCGGGTCTATCCGCTGGGCCAAGATTTTGCGGATTTCAAAGATTTATTTGAGCAAAATCACACCGCTTGCTATATCCTGAATACTGGTTTTTACAAAGGCAAAAAAGTCAAACCTGCCGATACGCTGGGGTCCATCGAAAAAATCGTGGAAAACGCAGCCGAATTTGTTCCATTTGGCCCACTAAAAGGCATGAGCTACTTGCCAGTGGCAGGCTTCGATGTGGACTTCGATGATCCTGAGTATGTCGCAGCCTTGCGGACCCGGATGCAAAGCCGGCTAGACTTTATCTTGGAACAAAAAACGGCGATGGCTGGTTACAACGCTTTGCCAGAGGAAGCCGCAGAGTTGATGCAAAAAGTAATCAACGACTTGACCTAATTTTGTGGTGTCAAACACTCGGCTGACAGTCAGATTTTGCGAAGATATTTGCTAAATTTTAAGAATGACGGTTAGGACATTTCACCTAAACGACGATGATCGGCAACAAATCCCTCTTATTACAGGAGCAGATTGATATAGCAGGGGAGGGCTATCTGGCTTTTTTCGACAAGATAACAGTCAAAAACCGGCAGATTCTTCGCTTTATCTGCTAAAACATGGTAGGCTTAATGTAGATAAAGTCGAAGTGAAGGGGCGCCTTTTAGCAAAACCGGAGTTTCGACGTTTGTATCTTAAATGGTTTTTATGTTGGTAAGACATCAATTAAGGAGGCTTTCAAAAATGGTAGACGATCAAGACGACAAATTGAAGAAATTGGCAGAAGAAGCCAAGGACAATGATTCCTTTAAAAAGATTGATGAATTGGAAAAAGAACTGAATTTGGATGAGGAGTCTGATACCGAAGACTCCGACAACGAAGATAAACCTGAAGATAAGAAAACGGTTATTGAAAAAGTCATTGAAGAAACCCCTGCTGCCGGATTGATCAATAATAATCCATTAGATGGCAGACGGCCTTAATTAAGAAAAAACTGCACCTAGCAGAAACGCTAGGTGCAGTTTTTATATGTCGCTGGTCTCTAGATTGGCGAATACCAACGAAAAGCGTGTTCGTTTTTACCATTGGGCTTCAAACATAGCGTAAGGGCGCAAGGACTACTAAAACGAAATCCATTCAACCAGAAGAACAGCGTTTAGCCAGTCAGGCGTGCTAGAGAAGCTAGTTGCTAACTCGATATGTTTGAGCAATCAGTGACGGAACTTGGACTAAGACGTGGTTTCACTAGGTTTATTCGATGGTGAGGTTGCCATTTTTGCTGGTGGCTAGCAATTCATAGAGGGGGCGGCTGCCTATGCTGCCTACCAGATGGTTGCTGTGGCTGATTTTCTTAGTATAGTCCCCCAAGTGTTTCACCTGACCGTTGATGGTGTGAAGATCGAAGTGATAGCTTGCTTCAGGGGTGAATCCAACCGCGATATTGCCGTCTTTGGTGGTCATTTCCAGTGGTTGAGTTAAGCTTAGGCCAGTGCCACGAATCGTTCCGGATTTGGTTTTTAAAAGGCCCCCACCTTGAAGCTGTTGAAAATGCAGAGAACCACTTTTAGTTTCACCATAGATTGCCGGACATTGGCTGTTTTTGAGGATGAGATTGCCAGACTTGGTGTGTCCTGCCAGTCGGTGTGCAGTAAGCTGGTTCAATTTCAAACTACCGCTTTTAGCTGAAGTCACCACTTCATGATAAGCGCCGTTTGTCAGGCGTAAACTACCGCTTGTTGTGCTAGCTTTTAGAAGTTCGCTATCGCTGTCGGTGACTCTTAGGGCTCCCGATTTTGTAGTGAGGGTAGCGGAGTTGCTGGAGAGATGGGCGATATCTAAACTGCCACTGGTCGCGCTAGCCGTCAGTGTCTGGCTACTGATTTCCCGAGCAATCAATGCCCCCGATTTCAAATGCAGTTGGCAAGTCGTCAAGTCGGTCAAACCACCCAAAAGAAGACGGCCACTGTTATTTACGACTTGCAATTGGCCGGTAAAATTCACCGGAAAATAGACGGTGAGGTAGCTCTTCATGCCTTTAGCTACAGCCGGTCGGGGGCCTTCTGTAAAGCGCAGTTGTCCCCCTAGCTGATAACGACTAAAGAGATCCCCATTGTCCAGTGCCAGTTGCTCGATAATATGAAAGTCTTCGTCTGTTCCCGCAAATAGAGCGAGGTTGCTATCGGTAAACCCATCGAATACCACGCTTTTGACATTGGCGCCGGGGAGGTCATACTGGAGGGGAGTCCAGTTTTTCTTCTCCTGGGTAGCCCACCAAGCATCTTCTAAGCTGGCGGTATTTTCGAGATGAGCATGGACAAGCAGCGGCTCACCAAAAGCTGCTCCTACTAGTCCTAGAAGTTCATCTTTTAATGGGGGCATCTTCTCTAAAAGCTGTTGGCCTAGCTCCTTCCAGTTGCCGGTACTCGCTTGTGGGGGAAGGTCGCGTTCAGTAGCGAAAGCTTCGGTCGTTTCCTCAGCTGGCGGTGGGTTTTGTGGTTCCTCATGAGGGCCGGTTTCTGAATTAGTCAGAGAAGCAGCTAGTTTTGCGACAGCCTCATCAGTTTTTTGAAAGAAGGGGTCACCGGTATAGGTGTAGACTGGGGGCTTCTTGTTAGTGATGGTGGCCAAAACGGTCTTGATTTTGGCTTCATCAGCAAAAGCCATTGCGATGGCATCTGCAAAATCAGCACCGGCTACGAGTTCTTCCAACACCTTGGTTTTTAGTTGGGCAGCAATTGTTTGATAATAAGCTTCCGTAGCTGAATTACTTTCATAATCTTGGAAAATATTGTCTAAACGTTGGGGAATCTGTTGTTCTGTTTGGCTAGCCATAAGCTACCACCTTTCCTTTGTGACAAGTCTTTCTTTTATAGTACCAAGCTTGGTCGCAAAAGACCTCATGCTTGAGACTGAAATCTTAGTTTGAGGAAATTACCAGAGGAAAAAAGGTGGTCAGTAGCGTTTCCGGTGTTTTTTTGATACTCTTGGGTCAGGAGCAAAATCAGCCGAAAGCCGGATGACTTTTGCGGTTACGTTCGTTAGGGTTAGTTAGTAAAAAGTTGGCTTGTGGCATTTTCCTCCACAAGCAGATGAATCTCGTGAGGAGGGATGATCATGGCAAAAATCATGGTGGTGGAAGACGAGGGCGTCATTCGCCAATTATTAATGGAAGAGTTGAAAAAATGGCAATTTGAGGTTTTTGGTACAACCGATTTTCAGGAGGTCTTCGAGGATTTCCAAACACAAGAACCCCAGTTGATTTTGTTGGATATCAATTTGCCGGTGTTTGATGGGTATTATTGGTGTCGTAAAATTCGCGAGGTTTCTCAGGTGCCGATCATTTTCATCTCCAGTCGCAATACCAACATGGATATGATCATGGCCATGAACATGGGGGCAGACGATTTTGTGACGAAACCCTTTGAAATCGATGTGCTGATTGCCAAAATCAATGCTTTACTGCGGCGTTCCTATAACTATTCCAGTGGTACGACTGAGACCTTGAGTCACAACGGCCTGACCCTCAATGTGGACAATAGCACAGCTGAAGTGGCAGAGACAGTGATTGATCTTTCCAAAAATGAATACCGGCTCTTATATATATTATTGAAAAATCAAGGAAAGATTCTTTCTCGGGAAAAATTGCTGCGGGCGTTATGGGATGATGAACGCTTTGTGGATGACAATACCTTGACGGTGAATATCAACCGTTTGCGGCGAAAAATCGATCAAGCTGGTTTGACTGGTTATATCGAAACGAAAGTCGGCCAAGGGTACTTGATTCCCTAATCAAAATCTGGAGCACAGGGGAATGGTGGTGACAAGATGAGCTTTTGGCGTTTTTTGAAGGATCAAAAACTAGTGGCAGCGGGCTGGCTGTTATTTGTGCTGTTGACTGTTTTTGTCATTTGGTTATCGCCAGGGTTGCCCTTAGACTGGGGGACGGTAGGTTATTTAGCACTAATCGAAGGCGTCTTGTTGATAGTATTATTGGTGTATCACTATTTTTCCCGGCGAGTTTGGTGGCAAAAGCTGGCGTTGCATAAAGAACAAAGTGCGATGCAAAATTATTTGACCGGGGCACGGCGGGAAGATGAACAGCTGCAACAAGAGTACATCAATCAAGTAATCAGAGAACACCAGTCCATGATGCAAGAAATCGTAGCCGGTCAAGAGGAACAAAAAGATTATATTGATTCTTGGGTCCATGAAATCAAAGTACCGCTAGCGGCTTCTCAGCTGTTGCTGCGGTCGCTAGAGTTTGATATTCCGGATGACAAATACATGATGTTGGAAAATGAATTGGGAAAGATCGATGGCTATGTGGAACAAGTCTTGTATTTTTCTCGTTTGGATAATTTTTCAAAGGATTATTTGATCAAGGATACCTCATTAAAAGAGGTATTACTGCCGGTTTTGCGAAGTAACGCCAACTACTTTATCCAACGAAAGATTCGCTATGAAGTCTTGGGAGAGGATCAAAGTGTGCTGACTGATGGCAAATGGCTCGGCTTTATTTTGCAGCAACTAGTGAGTAACGCTATCAAATACACACCTTCTGAGGGCACAATCACCCTGACCATTGAAAAAAAGGCGAAAGGGGTCCAACTCTTAGTGAAAGATACCGGTATCGGCATTCCCTCTGAAGACTTGGGACGAATCTTTGACAAAGGTTTTACCGGGCAAAATGGGCGCTTTTCAGAAACCCACGCCACGGGTTTGGGCTTGTATCTGGCGCGCAACCTCGCCAACCAGCTCGGTTTGGAACTGACAGCTAAATCGGTAGTGGGGGCAGGCACCACGATGAGTTTGTACTTCCCTTACCTCGCCTTTTATCAAGAGCAGAAATGATTTTTGGCCTGCTTGCCGACAATTAACAGAAAATGAGACGTTTTTGAAACCAAACTTTGGCGAATTTGCTGATGTTTGGTTTTTTTGTATAGGCACATTTAAAGTGACTATCAATCCAATGCTATTCCGCTAAATTTTCTCTTTTTCACGGGACACATGGGACCTTACGAGAAAGGAATTTGTTGAATTTACGAAGCCAAGGGAATCAATCGATTATCAACAAAACAGGGTGGACTTGCCAGAGGAGCATCTCTCGAGTTGTAGTGTTAAGGATGTCTGAGGACTAAAGAAGTATATCCCATACAGTTCACCTAAGCGGCAATCACTAAGGTGAGCTAGCAGATTATTGGTTGCTATCCCCTTGGTTTTTGGCGGATTGACAACCAGTTTGGCATTTGCCAGTCCCGCTACAACTCGAGGCATTCTCCGGAAGCAATTCTGCCAAGTTTTCTTGTGTCATGCATTTTTGGATAGACCATCTGAAGACTCTTGGTTCGCATAAAAACGCTAGTGGAGACGATAGTCGGGGTGGTCTTCTTTTCATGAAGAATCTTTAAGAATTTATTAAATAGGTCTTTTTCAAGAATGATTTCAGGAAAATTCCAGAAAAATATACTTGTGGGTAAAACGATTTCACTGTTACACTACCAAAGTATGTCTTAAAGAAAGGTTTTTCAAAGATATTTTTCGCTGATGAATCCGGGTTAATCCGCTTGATTTGTAGGCTTTTGAAAAGGGCTCGACAAGAGTACCAAAAAAGACAACAAGACAATTTTAAAGGGAGCGTTTTAGTATGGAATTATTGATTGCCTTGGTGCCCATGGTGGCGTGGGGAAGTATTGCATTGGTTAGCGGTAAAATGGGTGGTTCAGCCAACCAACAAACATTGGGGATGACGATTGGGGCCCTGTTATTTTCTTTAGTGGTGTTTTTCGTGATGCAACCCACGATGTCGACGGCGGTCATCGTCTTTGGTTTTTTATCAGGGATTTTTTGGAGTATCGGCCAAAAAGGGCAGTTTCAAGGAATGCACTACATGGGAATTTCTGTCGGCTTGCCGTTGTCTACCGGGATGCAGTTATTTTTGAATACGATTGCGGGAGCGGTGTTGTTCGGTGAATGGCGTAAAGGCGGTGATTTCCTTTTGGGGGGAATCGCGTTGGCCTTATTAGTCTTGGGCTCTTACTATACTTCTCGACGGGACCCAGATCGGATGAAAAATTTGCCAGAAGACCAGAAGATGTTTGATTTTGGTAAAGGATCCCGGGCCTTATTGATTTCGACTTTGGGATATGGGGTTTATACGATTATTATCACTTGGGCCAATTTGGATCCAGCTGCCGTGATCTTGCCACAAAGCGTGGGGATGGTTGTCGGTGCCTTGTTATTTACATTGAAGGATATTCAGTATAATCGCTTTGTTGTTAAGAATATGACGGCTGGTTTGTTATGGGGGATTGGGAATATCTGTATGTTGGCAGGAATTCAATCCCTAGGGCTAGCGGTTAGCTTCTCTTTGTCTCAGATGGGGATCATCATTTCCACTTTGGGGGGCATTTTCTTATTGGGTGAACGCAAAACCAAAAAAGAACTGGTTTATGTTATTTTAGGTTGCTTTTTTGTTATCTGTGGTGGTATTCTTTTAGGATATATGAAGAGTATCTAATAGATGAAAAGGCCTTTAAGGAGTGTTTGACCTTGGAGGAATGGTGAAAAAAAGTATGGATTTGTTTCGTAAAAAGACCTTTGAAACTGCTGCTCGTGGCGATATGAACCGCACTTTGACATTGAAAGATTTGATCATGCTAGGGATTGGCGCGATTATCGGTACTGGGATTTTTGTGATCACCGGTCAAGCCACCGCTTTGTACGCCGGTCCAGCGTTGTCACTTTCATTTGTGGTAGCGGCAGTAGTTGTTATCTTATCGGGCTTGTGCTTTGCCGAATTTGCCTCACGGGTTCCGATTCTTGGTGGCCCTTACGCCTACCTCTATGTTGTATTTGGTGAAGTGGTGGCTTGGTTTGCCGGTTGGTTTTTAATTTGTGAATTTATGTTGGCCGTCTCATCGGTGGCATCCGGCTGGTCGGGTTATCTGCAGGGGTTCTTGAGTAGTATCGGCATTGATTTGCCCACGGCTTTGACGGCAGGCTACAATCCGGAAAAAGGGACGTATATTGATTTAATTGCGGCAATCGTGGTGGTTTTTGTGACTTTCTGGGTGACTCAAGAAGCCAAAAAAGCGCTGCGCTTAAACAACGCGATGGTTTGGGTGAAATTCGCCATTATCTTATTGTTTATTCTAGTGGGGATTTTCTTCGTCAAACCGGGGAACTGGCAGCCCTTTACGCCTTTTGGTGCCAAAGGGATTTTTGACGGTGCCGCGCTGGTGTTCTTTGCTTTTCTGGGCTTTGACGCGGTCTCCATGGCAGCCGAAGAAGTGAAAAATCCTCAGCGAGATGTGCCGCGGGGAATCGTCGGCTCGATTGCCATTGCAACGATTTTGTACATCATCGTGACGTTGATTTTATCGGGGATTGTTCCTTTTGAGAAGCTCAATGTTAGCGATCCAGTGGCTTTTGCTATGCGGTATGTCGGCCATAATTTTTTAGGTAGCGTGATTTCTATCGGTGCGATTTTGACTTTACTGACGGTGACGATTTCGATGATGTATTCGTTGGCACGACTACTCTATGCCATCAGTAAAGATGGGTTACTCCCTAAATTCATGCAAGAAATCGATCCAAAGCACCATACGCCAAAGAAGGCCACTTGGGTAGCCGGGGCCTTTGCCTTGTTCTTCGCAGCGGCTTTTCCGTTGAATATCTTGGCAGAGCTTACCAATATCGTGGCCTTGTCTTATCTGGCCTTGATGGCTTTGGGAGTCTTGAAACTACGGAAAATGATGGGACCACCGAAAAAAGGCGAGTTTAAGGTGCCTTTTGTGCCAGTCTTGCCAGTTTTATCCGTGGCCAGCTGTCTTTTCTTGATAACTCGTTTAGAAGCTGTGACATGGCTGGTTTTCGCCATAACCTTGTTAATCGGTGCGTTGATTTATTTTGGATATGGTTATAAAAATAGTGCCTTGCATCAAAAATAAACGATGGGGAAGGATTTTCGAGTAGGAGAATCCTTCCGCCATCGTTTTTTTATTATTTGTATCGGAGGCTGATGACGATACCCGCCAAGGCGGCCACTTGTAAGACCCAGTAGATAAGGCCAGCGTAAGGTAGGGTGAAAAGGGGCTCAGCAAAACGCAAGGTCAGGGTTAAGAATATGAGTATGAAGCTTGCTGATAGCCACAGATTTAAGCGTTTGGCTTGGCGAATAATCCAATAAAGCCATAGGGAATAAAGCAACACCCCCCAACGCGTAAATAGATAGAGCCAATCCCAAAGCTGTTCTTTAAAATCATGTTGGGTAAGCTCTAGCAAAATTAACAAACCCAATAGAATGATAAAGGGTGCCATACTGTTGGCAAGTTTACGCTTTAGATAGGTGAGATCGCGTTTATCGGCTTCGATTTTTTGCATATAGGCCGCATCTCCTTTGAGCATCCGATCCAAAGAAAGTTGGTAATAATCGGATAGTTTAACCAGTGTCGGAATGTCTGGAAAGCTTTTGCCAGTCTCCCAACTTGAAATGGCTTGTCGGGTCACATTCAGGTGTTCAGCTACAATCTGCTGAGTCAGTCCTAGCTCGGTTCGTCGTTGTTTGAGTATCTCTGCTAACATGATATGTCCTCCTGAGACTAGTGTAGCTGAATCCCCCAAAAAAGACGAGAAAGGCCTGGTTGCTTGGGGTAAAAATTCTCGCAATAGTTGCTTGCATCCTTGATAAATCAGTCTTTTATCCCTTGAAAATTCGTTTTTGGTAGACGAGGTTGAACAATCACGCGTCCATTAGTGTAAGGGTGAATCGCAATCGGCTTTTGATAAAATGCTGTCAAAACCTCTGGGGTCATCAACTCAGCGCGGGGTCCTTGCCGAACAATCTGACCGTCACGAATCATCAAGACATGGCTAATGAAGTCTGGAATTTCTTCCGTGTGATGCGTTACCATTAAGACGGTGGGAGCGTTGGGTTGGGCTTTGATCTGTTGGATACGGGCGAGTAAATCTTCTCTAGCAAAAAGATCCAGACCGTTACAAGGTTCATCCAAAATCAATAATTCTGGTTTAGCCATCAGTGCTCGGGCAATCAAGACCAGCTGCTTTTCCCCTTGAGAGAGGACTTGATAGCTTTTACCCAGTAAGGATGCTCCTCCTAGTGAAGCCAACAACTCTCGAGCGGTACGCAGATCGGCTGCGGGATAAGCCTGCCAAATACCAATCGAGGCAAACTTTCCTGAGAGGCGATTTCTTCGGCAACATCATTTTGATAAAACTTGTGCTGCAAGATATTAGAAACCCAGCCGATGCGTTTGGTCAAATCAGGAATATTGGTCTTGCCGAAAACTTCACCGAGTACGGTTAACTTACCACTAGAAGGCCAAAGATTACCGGCAATCATCTGGAGCATTAAGGTTTTGCCAGCACCGTTGAGGCCGAGAAGCCCCCAGTCTTCACCGGAGTGGATTTGCCAGTTAATATCAGTCAAAAGCGGGGTGCCGCCTTTGGACAAGTTGATGTGTTCAAAGGATAGAATAGTCATGGCGCGCCTCCTAAAGGTCAGCTTTTTCTTTATAGTAGCAGAAAAAAGCGCAGGGATTCAAAAATTTGCCGATTTCTGAAGTTTAGAATCTGATGAAAGTTTTCAGAAAAAGTAAAAAAGTACTTACGAGAAAGAAAAAAATCTGCTATGGTAAATTTATCAGTAAACCAAAAATAACGCAGTGAGATGTACACAGCAGTGGAGGTCGTAACGAGTTGATGGAATGACCACCACGGCTTTTTTGCGTCTTATGGGTTTTTCTGGTAAGAAAAGAATTGGAGGAAGAGTAATGCCCCGTAACAAAAGAGAAAGTTTGATTTATACTGTATTGATGTGTGCCTTTATGGTGCTGTGGATGAGCATTTATAATGTTGCTTTGCATAATGGTGAGCTGAGTTGGCAAGTGGTAGAAGAAGCCTGGTTGGGCTTTCCGATTGGTTTTGTCGTAGCGATGTTTTGTGACTGGTTTGTGGTTTCGGGTCCGGCAAAAGGTGTGGCTTTTGGCAAGTTGTTGAAACCTCACCATGGCGATCTTCGCAAAGTCATCACGGTTTCTTGTTGTATGGTGTTGCCGATGGTTTTCATCATGTCCCTTTATGGCGCATTGGAAGTGGCAGTTACGACTCAGCAATGGTCCAAGCTCTTAATGATGTGGTTGACCAATATTCCCATCAATCTGATCATGGCTTTGCCTTTGCAACTGTTGATCGCAGGGCCTATCGTCCGCAAGCTTTTCCGAACAGCTTTTCCAGAGGGGAAAGTTTTGGCATGAGCTATAGATTGTAGATAGGCGTCTTAATGACCGACTTCGGCAACTAAAAAAGCTTCTCCCAAAATTGGGAGAGGCTTCTTTTCGCATCTAAATAGTAGACAATTATTTTCCTTGAAACTGTTCTTTCGCTTTATGGTAGGCAGCTTGTTGGGCGGACCATTTTTGTTTGTCAGCTTCACCAAGTTCGCGGATGACACGAGCGGGATTGCCACCGACAAGGACGTTTTCTGGCACATCTTTGGTAACGACGGCACCAGCAGCGACGATACTATTCTTACCGATGGTTACACCAGGGAGAATCGTAGCTTGGGCGCAAATCCAAACATTGTCACCGACTGTGATAGGCAGGCCAAATTCTAGTCCTGAATTGCGAATCGCGGCATCAGTGGGGTGGCCGGCAGTATAAAAGCCCACCCGGGGTCCAATCATGACGTTGTCGCCAAATGTAATGGTGTTGACATCGATGAAAATCGGATCGACATTGCAATAGAAATTTTCGCCTAGATGAAGATGGCTACCAAAATCCACGTAGAGAGGGGGATGGATGAAATAGCTTTTGCCGTGAGAGCCCACCAACTCGCCTTCTAGACGGACAATTTCGTCAAAATCGTTGAGGGGAACTTGGTTGATTTGCTGGGTTAATAACTTGCCCCGCATATCGCCAATCCCGGGAAGGACGGACTGTTCAGGGGGCAAGTCTGAGGCCAGGTATAGTTTGCCAGCCATCATTTGTTCATAATCAAAATTTTTCAAGGGAGAACCTCCTAGAATTTTTAACTGTCAGAAAAGCAACCTGTGGCAAGAAGGCTTGCTTTTGCTGGAGTGAGGCAAGGTTTGCCGCAAGCCAGCTTTTTATGTAGCCGCTTTCTGACTCGACGTCTTATTATACGCCTTCTGCTTTTAAGATACGAGCACAAAAAAAGCCCTACACCATTTTGGCGTAGGGAGGAGAGCTTGTGGAGTTAACGGCCGTTGTTGGAAGTCAGTTCTAAGAGTTTGTTTTTGAGATCTTCTTCCATGGTGCCCAATTCGATTTCGGCAGCCCGGCGTTTTTCCTTACCTTCTTGTTGGATACGCAAGGTTTCTTGGAGGGTTTCCACTAAGTCGTTTTGGGTCTTTTGCAAGGTTTCGATATCCACGATGCCCCGTTCATTTTCTTTAGCAGTTTCGATAGCAGAGACTTTCAACATTTCCGAGTTTTTCTTCAAGAGATCGTTGGTGGTCTCTGAAACTTGGCGCTGAGCAGTCACTGCGTCTTTTTGGCGTAACAAGGTGAGGGCAATCACCACTTGGTTTTTCCACAATGGAATCGCCGTGTTGATGGAGGCTTGGATTTTTTCGGCCAAGGCTTGGTTGGTGTTTTGAATCAAGCGAATTTGTGGGGCTTGTTGGATCGTGATTTGCCGTGCCAACCGCAAATCGTGGGTCCGTTTGTCCAAACGATCCAAAAATTGGCCGTAGTCATTGACGATTTGGACGTCCATCTGGTCGCCGGAAGTTTCGGCTTTTTTCATGGCTTCGGGAATGATCGTCGTTTTTAGTTCTTCGGCTTTCAATTCTCCAGCAGCGATATAGATATTCAGTGCATCGAAGTAGTCTTTATTTTTGTGGTAAAGCTGTTCCAACATCAGGTTGTCTTTTAACAAGCCGTCTTTTTCTTTGTCTAATTTAACGGCGATTTTATCGATTTGCGCGCCCATTTTTTGGTATTTGGCAGTGATCTCATAGATGGATTGTTTAACTTTGCCAAACATCCGCTTGAAAAGACTACCTTCCCCAGCCCGTAACTCATCAGGGTTGGCTTCGTTTAGGCGATACATCAATTCGGTCAAACTATCTCCCACAGGTCCAATATCATTGGCTTGGACATGGTTTAACATGGATTGGGAAAATTCGCTGAGTTTTTGTTGAGCAACAGCCCCATAGGTGATGACCCCTTGTTGGTCGGTGGCATCGATTTTTGCGGCTAGTTCTTTGGCTTGAGCTTGGCGTTCTGGTGGCAATTTATCCACGAGACGGTCGGCTTTTTGTTGTTCTTGTAGGGCGTTGATTTCTGTTTTTTGGGTTTCTGTCAAAGAGCCGACTGGTGTAGTGAAGGGGCTATTTAGTAAGTCCTCCAAAGTCGAATCCACGTTTTGTGTGGGTTGTTGGGGTACATTGTTTTCTGTCATGTTCATTCCTCCAATGGTATGGGCGCTACTAGTGGAAAAGATCCTGTAGGCCAGTTTCACTCAAATACGTTGCTTTGGCTATCAATTTGCTAATTGTTATGAGAAAGGATGACGCCCTCCCGACTTAGGAGAAGCGCTGATTCGAAAAAAGCTAGCGCAGAGGCTAGACTTTTTCCACCGTTGTGCTATTTATATTATCCCGTTTTAGGCTCTGTTTGGCAATGGAAAGCTCAATATCCATATCTTCTAAATCATCTGCCACAAACTGTTGGTAGTCTTGGGCGATTAAGGAAGCCATTTGGTCGATAATCTGGGAGCTTTCTTCAATCTTTTCGTAAGTCTCTTTGCTCTTGATCTCGTGGCTGTTAATCTCGATAAACTTGTCCGTCAGTTCCACCATGTTTGGTAGATGAGTGTACAAGAAATGGTTGGCACAATGAAGTTTTTGTGGTTCCTTCACCAATTCCTTAAACAGTGCTTTGGAGGCCCGTAAAGTATCGTGGCGCAAGTCGATGGCTTTCAACTTAGCACTTTTATTGATATTGTCTTGGAGTTGTTGAATTTGGACCTTGGTTTGGCTCATAGTATCCCGGAAAAAATCAATCTCACTGGTACTCATGCCACTGTCCAAGTAGTGCTGCTCTTTTTCTTTTGAAAGCAGTGGGACGACACTTTTGGGTACCACCTTTTTCGGTGCCGAACCTTTCAGCCCCAAAACTACTAACAAGACGCCGCCGATGACTAAAAGAAAGGGCAACGAGTTGTTGGAATAACGCAGCATGTCCCATAATAAAAGGGCAATGGGGACGCCAACGATAGAATATAAAACAACTTTTTTCATAGGGATATCCTCCTGAATGTGGTACCGACTCCTTGTCAATGAGGAGGCAACATCAAATTTGCCATCATCATGGGAGAAGCTCGGTGACGAGGGGTGTCCTCGTGGTTATCTTGTATAGCGAGTAAAGCTTAGCCGTCTCTTGTTGACTACAAAATCATTTTAGCACGCAGCTAGGACAAAAAAAATCAGACTAAGGGTTGATTTTTCCAATTTAGTAAAAACATAAGATTTCTTATGACGATTTTAACGGCACATTTTCAGAAAAACGTGTATACTAACAGTCAAAGCGCCTGCCCAAAAGATTTTTCATGACCTGTGTGTTGGAAATCTGGCAGTGGCAAACTGTCTCTTTTAGATAGAATAACAAAACAGAAAGTGGGAGTGAAATGCTTTCGTTTGAAGACTTTGAAGAAAAAACGATTAAACGCCAAGAACTTTTTCATGGCAAGATTATTGATGTGGTCCTCGATGATGTCGCCTTGCCGATGGGAGGAACCGCCCAACGTGAGCTAGTCTTTCACCATGGCGGTGTCGGCATTTTGGCGATAACGCCTGAAAACAAACTATTGCTTGTCCGGCAGTTTCGTAAACCATTGGAACAGGTTAGTTTAGAAATTCCTGCGGGCAAAATCGATCCCGGTGAAGGTCAGCATCCTGAAGTAACCGGTTCGCGGGAGCTAGAAGAAGAAACTGGCTATCGCCCCGGCGAGTTGGTGCACGTGGCTTCCATGTATCTGTCCCCAGGTTTTTCCAATGAAATGCTCCATATCTATCAAGCCTTGGACATGGTAAAAGTGGAAAATCCCCGGGCAATGGACGAAGACGAAGTGATCGAAGTCTTGCAATTGACCCTAGACGAAGCCAAAGCCGCGGTGGCCACTGGGGAGATCTGTGATGCCAAGACATTGTATGCCATCCAATATTGGGAACTGGCCCTGGCTAAAGGACGTGATGCTTATGAGTAAGAAGCCTTTGATTACCCGCTCGGCTTTGCGTTCTCGCAAAAAACAGCTTTCTGAGCAGGAGGAATCTGCGCTGTTTGATACCGAAAATCAAGTAGCAGAACGGAGCCAACAAACCTTCCACATCTCGCGCAAACAGTCAGTGCCTACTCAAAAAATCACTGATAAGCAAGCAAAAAAAGAATTGGCACAAGCGGAAAAGCAAATCGACAACTTTTATCGAAAAGAAAAGAAGAAGACCAAGCCTCTAAAAAAATCTCGTAGCCTGGAAAACCAACGCTCACGGGATTTAAATGGTTTTTTGACCGGGGCTATCATCGTGGTTTCTCTATTGATTGTCGTGGTAATGTTGGCCACCTTCTTCTTATAAAAATCAAGAAAATTACCGGTGAAAGTTTTCCGGTGAATGGAGGATAATTATGAAAATTGGAATTATCGGCGCGATGGATCAGGAAATCAAAATCCTCAAAGAACAGATGGAAAATCCCGTCTCGTGGGAACGGGTGGGGGCATTGTTTGTATCTGGTGGCATTGGTCGCCATGAAATCATCTTAGTGCGCTCGGGCATTGGCAAAGTGGCGGCGAGTACCATCACGAGCCTTTTGATTCAAAAATATGGCGTCAATATGGTCATCAATACGGGTTCTGCTGGTGGCATCGGTGAAGGCCTACAAGTAGGCGATCTCGTAATTTCTGAAAAACTAGCTTATTTTGATGTGGATGTCACTGGGTTTGGCTATGAATATGGCCAGTTGCCAGCAGGGATGCCGCTGTATTTTGAAGCTAGCAAGTATTTAATCAGCGAAATGACCAAAGCCGCTGAAGCTACGAATCACCAAGTTCGTAAAGGATTGATCGTGACCGGCGATACTTTTGTCAATAATCCCGCCAAAGTAGCTGAAATCAAAACTCATTTTCCAGATGCTTTAGCCAATGAAATGGAAGGAGCTGCCGTAGCGCAAACTGCCTTCTTGTTTAAGATTCCTTTCTTAGTCGTGCGGGCCATCAGCGATACGGCGGATCACGATGCAGCCATGACCTTCGATGAGTTTATCGACGAAGCTGGTAAACGCTCGGCTGAAATGGTTTTGGCATTTGTGCGCCATTTGGTTTAATCTATTGAGTTAGAAGTGAAATCCTGACCTTTTTTTATTGAATACTGGAAAAGGTCGGGATTTTTTTATCTGTCAAGACACTTCTGTTCGAAATACCCACAAAAACTTGGTATACTAGGAGAAAATGTTCTGGTAATGCGAGAGTGTACCACTATTGCACTGCCAGTTGACAGGAGGAAGCTGAATGAAAGCCTTACTTTCTATTGATTATACTTATGATTTTGTTGCCACCGACGGCAAACTGACTACTGGTGCTGACGGGCAAGCCATCGAGGCAGCTCTCGTGCAAACTACTAAAGAGTTTATCGCAGCCGGTGATTTTGTGGTGTTTGCCATCGATGCCCATGACCCTACCGATGATTTTCACCCAGAAAATAAGCTGTTTCCACCCCACAATGTGATTGGGACCAGTGGCCGTCAGCTGTATGGCAGTTTGGCCCCTTTATATGAGGCGCATCAAGGAGATAAAAACGTCTACTGGATTGATAAGCGTCATTATTCTGCCTTTAGTGGCACGGATTTGGATATTCGTTTGCGGGAACGGGGGATTACGGATATTTATTTGACTGGGGTTTGTACAGATATTTGCGTGTTGCATACGGCAGTCGATGCTTATAATTTAGGCTATCGGATTCATGTCTTGCAATCGGCGGTCGCTAGCTTTGATCCGGTGGGGCATAAGTGGGCCTTGCAGCATTTTGCCAATACTTTGAGCGCGGAAATCCTGTAATTGTCAAAAAATCAAATAAAACATCTGATATTTTAAAAGGACATATCTTTCGCCAAACGCTAGTTTTTTAGCTATACTCAGGACAGAGGGTGAGACGCTGCGGCCACGGTTTGTGGCAAGGAATCTCATGCCAAAGAGGAGGAAAAAACATGGGTATTTTTGATCGTTTGAAAGACGGCTTTGATATGTCTGATATCCCAGGTATTATCAGTGATTTACAAAAAGATGGTGGCGTAGATTTAGGTTCTTTGATGAGTGGCGATTTCTTGAAACAATTCACCAACTTTTCAAATATGGGTGATATGCTTGGCAAATTAGGCATTAGCGATGCTAGCCAAATTACCGAATTGTTGCAAGACAAATCGAAAAAAGCAGAAGCAGACAAAGTTGTTGATGAAAACAGTCAATTTTCTGATATGGCGGAAATGGTCAAAGCTGCGTTGCAAAAGAAATAAGACGAATAAACGTCTCTCAACTGTTGGTAATCCCTTAGTTGAGAGACGTTTTTTATCGCTTGAAAAATAGCCTTTCAACCTAGCCTTGATACAAGGGTCTGAGTTGAGAGGCTATTTCGTATATTGCCAGCTAGTTGGTAGCCAGCTGCTAGTTTACCAGATATGCACGCGTTTTTCTGGTGGCAAGTACATTTTATCCGTTGGTTCGATTTGGTAGGTGCTGTAGAAATCGTCAATATTTGCCAGTTGGACGTTGGCTCGCAACTTAGCCGGAGCGTGGACATCGATGGCCAAGAGGAGTTGTTGGTATTGCTCCCGCGCTTTGGTGCGCCAGATTTTGGCCCAGTTGGTGAAGAAATCATCTAAGGAAACATCGCCGTCGCGTTTGGCAGCTGCTAGGGCACAGCTCAAACCGCCAGCATCAGCGATATTTTCTGAAACGGTCAAGGTCCCGTTGACTTTGCCACCTGCAAATTCGATCCCATCAAACTCGGCAATCATGCCTTTTGATAGTTCTTCAAAGTGGCGCAAATCAGCTTCAGTCCACCAGTTGTTCATATTGCCAAACTCATCAAATTTGGCGCCATTGTTGTCAAAGGCATGGGAGATTTCGTGGGCGATAACGGCACCGATTCCGCCGTAGTTGGCGCTAGCGGATTGTTCCAAACTATAAAAGGGTGCTTGCAGAATCGCTGCCGGAAAGACGATGACGTTTAAGAAGGGATGATAGTAGGCATTGACGGTAGCGGCGCTCATTTCCCACTCATCCCGGTCTTTTTCTTGACCATATTTGCTAAAGTTGTCTTCTCGCACGATCCGAGAAAAAGCCAGGGCGTTTTCGATCAGCGTGCCGCCAGCTTCTTTGGTTTTGGTGATGAACTTGTCATAATAAGCGGGAATCTTTTCGGGATACCCCACATGAATGCCTAGCGTGTTTAGTTTTGTGATGGCTTTTTGACGGGTCTCATAAGAAAGCCAAGTATTTTTTTCCAGACGTTCTTGATAGATCCTAATCATGGTGTGCACCATATGTTCGACATCGGCTTTGGCTTTTGGTCCAAAATATTTGCGACCATAATAACTGCCCACCACCTGACTGAAGCGCCCATTTGCTAAGTAAAAGGCGGCTTTTTTAGGTGCTTTGGCTTCAGTGATACCAGAGAGATAACGGCCATAGGTACCACCAAGTTGGCGCAACTCTTCACTTAGATAGCCAGTATAGCCAAGAGCGACTTGCATCAGCATCCAATGTTTAAGTAATACAAAGTTTTCTGGCGTCACGATGCTGTCCAAGGCTTTAAAATACTCCGGTTCAGTGATGATGATTTTTTCTGGTTGGGTGCCGACTAGGGTTTCGGTGAGTTTGCCTAAATCCAATTGACTAGAGTAGGCACGAAATTCGCCAAAGCTTCGAGGATTGTAGTTTTTGCTATAGTCGGCATTTTCTTCAGAACTGCGTACATGGGGGACAATCAAGGCATCGAAAGCTTGCGCATCTGCCATGATTTTTTTGGCTTCTGCTATCTCATAGCCCATCTTGTTTAGCACTTGGACCGTCATCTCAGAGAAGACCTCCATTAAGTTTTGGCCTTGGGGATGGTCAGCTTCATAGTAAGTTTTATCTGGCAAAATCGTCCCAGCTGGTGCAGCAAAAAACGTGTTAAACTTGGTGTTTTTCATGTCTTGGTCGACCTCTACCGCAAAAGGTAAAGGCAGGCCGGATAAGACCCAATCAGCCAGTTGCCCATCTAAATCGGCTAAATTTGACAGGCTCACAACCCGGTCTAATAGTGGTTGAATCGGGGTGGCTCCCAATTGATCCCGCATCTCGTAGTCGTTAGCCAGTTGGTAATAAGCGATGGCGTCTTGCATTCGACCAGCGGGGATTGTTTCTGGATGGGCGACAAAATGGTCAAACTCCGCCATCAATTGTTCATCGATACCATCCACCAAATCTTGAAAGCCGCCAGTCGCCGGTTTGTCTGCCGGGATTTCAGCGGTTTTCAGCCAGTCACCGTTGACATATTCGTAAAAATCTTGTTTTTGTAATGAAGTCATGGAAATTCCTTCTTTCTTGTTTGCTCACACGCGAGCTTGTGATTATTCCTCGGAAGTCGGATAAGCGCCAGCTCCTGTGCCAATTACCCCCATTATCGTACAGGTTTCATTATTCTACAAAGATTTTGCTGTTTCTGCTAAATGATGGTTGCGGTAGTTTGCTGGAGCAACTAGTGGCATCAAACAGAAAAATACGCGAAAAAACTAACCAAATCAAAAACACCAATCCTTTCGATGAGAGATTAGACACATCGGAAGGATTGGTGTTTTTGTGGATCATCTTGCTGGCTCTACTTTTTATTTAGTAGCAATCAATCGAAACATTTTTCTTCTAGTTTAAACAACGGACTCATGGGTTTGTTTTCGTGGATGACTTTGACTGCGTCCCCCATCAATTCGCCACAGCTGATGTATTCCATGTTGCTTGGGTGGCGTTCTTCAGCCGTCAAACAAGAATCGGTGACACATAAGGTTTTGATCTCGGAGTTTTCGATCAGTTCTTTGGCAGGTGGGGACAACAAAGCGTGGGAGGCACAAGCGTAGACTTCTTTGGCACCAGCATCTTTCAAAAACTTGGCGGCTTTAGCTAAAGTCGCCCCGGTGTTTAAAATATCATCCACCATGATACAAGTCTTGCCTTTGACATCCCCGATGACGTAGCCGCCATTTGGATCGCTTTCTTCTTGGTCAACGATCGCCAGGGTGGTATTTAAGTATTCCCCGAGACTACGAGCGCGTTGAACACCGGAGTTTTTCGGTGACACCACAACATAGTCATCACCGGTCATCTTTTGATCGCGGTAGTAGCGCGCAAATAACGGCATGGTGAAGAGGTTGTCCACTGGAATATCGAAAAATCCTTGGACTTGGACGGTATGGAGGTCGAGGGTCAAGACCCGAGTCGCACCAGCTTCTTGGAGGAGATTGGCGATCAATTTAGCTGTGATCGGTTCGTGAGGTTTGGCTGTGCGGTCTTGGCGGGCATAGGCGTAGTAGGGCAAAACGACATTGATTGTCTTGGCACTGGCCCGTTTCAATGCATCGATCATGATCAATAGTTCCATGTAATAGTCGTTGACGGGTTGGTTAGTGGCTTGCACGAGATAGACGTGAACCCCCCGTACCGTTTCTTCAATACTGATGGAAATCTCGCCATCTGAAAATTGTTTGATGGCACAATCCCCTAGCTTGACCCCAAAAGTCGCAGCAATCTTTTCAGCTAACGGGGTATTCCCATTTAAGCTAAAAATTTTCAGTGGCTTTTCTTCGTAATTAACGCCCATTTTGTCAATCGTCCTCCCAAATAATCGTGAATTTTCTTTATTCTAACACAAAATAACCTGAAAATGTGTTGAAACTTTCGTAATTAAGGTAAGGAAACGGTGCCATTGCCCCAATCAGCGGGAATCACTTTGCGGTAATTGCCCCAATTGTCATGGACTTTGTAATAGCGTTTGCCTGCTGTTGTTTCCATAAATGCGTAGGCAGTGACCCAATGATTGCCATAGGTGGAGCCTTTTGCTTTGAGTAAACCCACGACGACAGGCTTGCCTTGTTGCAGGCGTTTGGTGGTACGATACCAGCTACCTACCATGGTGGCGCGGGGACGATAGGGTAGATGAAAATAACTAAAATATTTCGAAAGGCCATGAGCAACTTGATAAGCAATTGTCGGCATTTCGTGGGGCTGTATCAAAATCCGCAGAAACTCTGACAAAGTCTTGCCATCTGGCTCACCTTTTTTGCGAAGGGTGGAGGGAATCATGCTTTCCTCCACATGATCTTGATAATAGGCCAACAAAACCGCCGTGGCATGGGTCCCACACAAATAACCAGCATGGGTAATCCAATCTTTATAAGGTTTAAAAAGCTGTTCATCAATCCCAATCCATTGATCTTTTGGATAGTTCGTAGTCACAGTCAAGGCCTCCTTTGGCTTTGGAACTTCAAGTTATTTCTATTATAGCGGAAATCATAGAAAACCGATATCAAAGGCCTTTAGCTGAAATCAAAGGCTTGGCAAACGACTTTCTTGCTATTTATTTCCTATGAGGTGGCTTACTAAGGCCTTTTTGTTTTTGGGAAAAAAGCTTGTGCAAAAATGGCGAGGTATTTAGAAAGCTAATACCAGCTATTGAATTAATTCATTGTACAGAGGGGAAAGCCTTGCTCTACACTGATTGTGGCTGACTAAAAACAGAGGCGTGCCATCGGAGTAGAAGGTAAGCTATGAGTTATTGGCACTGCTTTTTTCTGTAAGTCTTCAGCCATTTAGAAGGAGGAGAGCACTTGTATGTTTGAAATTTTTAAAAAGAGGGGATTTTGGATTGCCTTTGCTAGCACGTTGGTTTGTTCCTTGCTAGGAAAATATTTATCCTTACTTCCTGGGTTGAGCCTGATTGGCGCATTGGTTATTGCTTTGTTAATCGGGATGTTGTGCCAAATTAGTTCACCATTGATTTATGCCAGTGTGGATGGGATTGGCTTTATTTCTAATAAGTTTTTGCGTCTTGGTATTATTTTATTAGGGTTTCGTTTAAATCTGGTATCCTTAGCGGAATCCGGGATCAAAACCATCGTCATGGCGTTTGTCG
The DNA here is from genome assembly GCF_049384045.1 of Enterococcus diestrammenae. Lineage (NCBI taxonomy): Bacteria > Bacillati > Bacillota > Bacilli > Lactobacillales > Enterococcaceae > Enterococcus > Enterococcus diestrammenae. The sequence continues at coordinate 73,822 of NZ_JBMRGR010000012.1, read as the reverse complement.
TCGTGTCATTTACGATTGCCGTGGTTTACTTTTTCTGTCGCTTGTTGAAGGTGGACAAAGAATTGAGTTTCTTAGCTAGCTTTGGTTGTGCCATCTGTGGCGCCGCTGCGGTTATGGGGATTTCCCCACAAGTCAAAGCCGACAAGGACAACTCCGTACTGGCGGTGGCAGTCGTTTGTATCATGGGTACGGTCTTTACTTTAGTCGAGGTAGCGTTATTAAAAGTCTTGCCTTTTACGGATGTCCAATTTGGGATTTTGAACGGTGCCTCCTTGCATGAAATCGCCCATGCCGTGGCTGCTGGTGGGGCCGGTGGGACGGTGGCTTTGGACAATGCCATCATCATGAAATTATCGCGGGTTTTGTTGTTAGCCCCAGCTGCTATGATTGTCGGTGCCCTCTATCAAAAACGTCATAAAAAGGACACCGATGAAAAGCAAAAATTACCAATTCCTTGGTTTATGGTGGGCTTCTTGTTGACCAGCGCCTTTGGAAGTTTTGGTCCTTTGTCACAAGGCGTGATCGATCAACTCGTCGCTTTGGCATACATTTTCTTGGGGATGGCGATGGCTGCCTTGGGGATGAGTGTCAACTTCAAAGTCATCATCGCTCGCGGCCGCAACGTCTTTATCGCATCATTTTTGGGTTCGGTTTGCTTATTGTTGTTAGCCGGAGCCGGTGCCTACTTGTTCTTTTAATAAAGTGTTTACTACGAGAAAGGAGCAATTGTCATGTCAACGATTTTACTGACGTTAGATTCGTTAGCTGGTGTGACCAGCTATTTGGAAAAAAGCTTTGAAATGATCCAAAAATTGCAAGGAGAAAACGTCTTGTTGCTGGATATTTTGGATACAGCTGAATTGGAACTAGCTGAGGCGCAAGATGACGATTTCTTGCCAGCCCTGGAAAAATCCAAAGAAGCAGCGCTAGAAGCACTTTTGGCCCAACTGCAAACCCGCTATCCAGAGGTGGCGATTGAAGCTAGTCTTCAAACCGGTAATCCCAAACGCAAGATTATCGATGAGGCCAAACGGTTAAATGCGGAGCTAGTGATTAGTGGTAGCCATCAATACTCGAACTTAGAATATTTGTTGTCTCATGGTTCGGTGGCAGCTTACTTGGCAAAACATTTGCCTTGCGATTTGCTGATTTTGAAGGGTGAAGTATAAGTGTAAGCAAAAAAAGAGGCTTACGATGACGACTGTCATTGTAGGCCCTTTTTGTTACCATAAGCACCTGCTCAAACCACCAATATTTTGCCAAGAACTTTTCCCCTATGCTAGAATGATTAAGAAAGTAACACTAGTTTTAGTAACCAGATCAAGGGCTCACGACAGGGGCAAAAAGGGGACGTAAACATGAACGGTTATTTTGATCACGGGGCAACGACGCCACTACGGCCAGAAGTCATCACTGAGATGCAACGGATTTTGACTGAGGTTTTTGGCAATCCCTCAAGTATCCATGGCTACGGACGACAAGCGGCCATGGAACTGGAGCTGGCGCGGGATGTCATCAGTCACTCATTGGGGGTAAAATCCCATGAAATTATTTTTACCAGTGGCGGGACAGAAGGGGACAATACGGCAATCATCGGTGTGGCAGAAGCCCATCGTCAACAAGGTCGTCATTTGATCACCACCGCTATCGAGCATCCGGCAGTGCTAGAAACGATGCATTATCTAGAGACGCGGGGCTTTGAAGTGACCTATTTGCCTGTGGATGAAAAAGGTCAGCTGCAAGTATCAGATTTGGCACAAGCCTTGCGACCAGATACGACCCTTGTTTCCATCATGTATGCCAACAACGAAACAGGCAATTTACTACCTATCTCAGAAATCGGCCAGTTGTTAAAAGATCATCCAGCGGTCTTCCACACTGATGCGGTGCAGGCTTATGGCAAAGTCGCGATTGCACCCAAAGAGCTAGGAATTGATTTGTTGAGTGTTTCCGCCCACAAAATCAACGGACCAAAAGGCGTGGGTTTCCTGTATAAAAGTGATCAGACGATGTTACCGGCGCTGCTTCATGGTGGCGAGCAGGAAGAAAAACGCCGCGCGGGTACCGAAAACTTGCCGGGAATTTGCGGGATGGCTAAGGCTGTTAGCTATTTGACACCCGCTGTACAAGAGGAAAATTGGGCAACCTATGACCATTTTGGTAAGCTATTGACCAATCGTTTGACCGAAGCTGGTGTGAAATGGGCGTTAAATGGTGATTTTGAACATAAATTACCCCAGACATTGAATCTGCATTTTCCTGGTGTCAGCAATGATTTGTTGCTGATGAAACTGGATTTGCTGGGGATGGCGATTTCTACAGGTTCAGCTTGTACCGCCGGCAATGTCGAACCGTCTCACGTGCTAGAGGCGATGCATGGTGAAAAGAGTCAAGTTACCAAAGAATCCATTCGTATCAGCTTTGGCTATGGCAACACGGAAGAAGCGGTGCTAGAGTTGGCTGACAATCTCGTGAAACTAGTCTTGGATGTCCAAAACTAGCGATTTTGGCTAGCAAAAATCACTAGCAACTTATATAATTATCAGTAAGCAACTAAATCGCTTGCAAGCTTGTGCAAAGCAAAGCTGTTAGCTAGAACATACACGAGGTGAAAACAATGGCATTTCAAGAAAAGGCAACAGTATTAGGTTGCCCCGTCAACTACCAACTGGCACCAGAGGCAAAGCGCTATACCCTAAGAGACAACGGCTTTACGGAAACCAACGGCCGCAATTACCAACTGATTCGTCCCTTAGAAGCAACGCCTCAAAGTAAAGAAGGCTTTAAACTAAAAATTACAGTGGACCAAGACATCAAGACTTTAAAAATGTCTATCACCACTGCCAACGGTTTGAAATCCGTCAATATCTTCAAAGATGACAGTCACAAAATGCTGCAAGATAAGTTTTATTTCTTGATGGATGGCTTTATTAGCCGGGGCTTGTTTGTCAAAGTAGACTAAAGCAAATGAACACCGCGAGAGTTTTCTCGGGGTGTTTTTTTATGATAAAGAACCTCATGTGTCAGTTCCGCCTTCATTCTCGAGCGCTGAACGCGTTTGCCTTGCTTTCTTATTAGAGCAATGTGTCGGCCAATTTTTTGACAAAACGTTTGTCACCGCTGTCAGCCTCCTCTATACTTAAAGTAAAGAACAGCAAGAATGAAGATACAGGAGTGAGCAGATGAAACCAGTGACAATTGGTGACCGGCAGGTGGGACCGATTGGCTTAGGAACGTGGCATATGGGGGACCAGCCACAAATCCGAAGTCAAGAAATCAAGGCGTTGCAAACGGGATTAGACGCGGGAATCACTGTGATTGATACGGCGGAGATGTATGGGGAAGGACGCTCAGAAAGTTTGGTAGGAGAGGCGATACAGCCTTTTAAACGAGAGGATTTGTACTTGATTTCGAAGGTTTATCCTTGGAATGCTTCAAAAACGCAACTACCCATCAGTTTGGATTATAGCCTGAAACGCTTAGGAACCGATTATTTGGATTTGTATTTGTTGCATTGGTCTGGCGACGTCCCTTTGGAAGAAACAGTGCTGGCGTTAGAGACGGCGAAAGCGGCGGGAAAAATTCGTGACTGGGGTGTTTCCAATTTTGATACGGCCGATATGGAAGCTTTGTGGCGGATTCCTGGTGGTGATCGGTGTGTGACGAATGAAGTCCTGTATAACTTGGGGTCGCGGGGGATCGAGTATGATCTCAAACCTTGGATGCAACGGCAACAGCTTCCTGTGATTGCCTATTCTCCCATTGCTCAAGGGGATAGTTTGGGAGATGATTTTTTGGCGAATAAATTGTTGCAAGATATCGCAGCCGCACATCACGTCTCGATTTTTCAATTGTTGCTGGCCTGGTGTATTCGCGAGGGTCAAACTTTGGCGATTCCCCAATCCGGCAGCGCGGACCATGTTTTGGACAATCTAAAAGCAGCGGATTTGGTATTGACCGAAGCAGAGTGGCAGGCCCTTGCCAAAGCCTATCCAAAACCGACCCAAAAACAATCGTTAGCCATGCTTTAATCGGCAGCCAATCATCGACAACCATAAGGAGGTCCAACCGATGAAATTTTTTACGTCAGATACCCATTTCTTTCATGAAGACCTCTTGGGAAGTCACGATTTCGCGCCACGCCCCTTCAAGACGGTGATGGAAATGAACGAGACTATCGTTACCCATTGGAATCAGGTGGTGAAAGTCACCGACATCGTCTATCATCTGGGGGATATCGCTATGCATCCTGACTACGAGCAGGGCTTTCCCGCTATTTTGGACTTGTTGACTCGTCTGAATGGGGAAATTCACTTTGTCAAAGGAAATCATGATAATCGAGCTTTTCTCAAATACTTGGCCGCCCATGATCCAGGAGGAGTCAAGGCAGGCCGCCCCAAGTTTTTCTTTCATGATGTGGGGGTCTTGTTGAAGTTTGACCACCATCAGTATTATTTGACCCATTATCCAATGCTTTTAGGCATCACGAAAAATATCCGCAACCTTCATGGGCATATTCACCACGCCAGTGTCCCGATTAAAGAAGACTTAAATGTCGGCGTGGATGCGCCAGAGTTGGCGTATCTACCGGAGCCACAACCTTTTGGCGCACCGATTTCGGAAAATCAAATCGGAATCATTGCCAAAGCCAAGGCGGAGGAACTAGCGAAATTGCGCATGTAAAAAAGGACCAGCTAAGCGAATAAGTTTGGAAAGACCTACCAAAAAGCTACCGAACTCCTAGAAAATTAGGGGATCGGTAGCTTTTTGCAGTTAGGATTGACGCTGGGCAGAAGGGGGCTGACCACAAACTTTTCGATAATTGCGATTAAAGGTCCGCAAAGACTCGTAGCCACATTGGTGAGCAATTTCGGCAATCGCTAGCTGGGTGTTAGCCAATAAATCCCGCGCCTGACTGATGCGCAGGTAATTCAGATAGTCATTGAATCCCATGCCAGTTTTTTGGATGAACAGTTTCGAGAGGTATTTATAATCATAATTAAGCTGAAGGGCGAGCTGTTGCAAAGTGACCGGTTCTTGATAATGGGCCATCAGCCAGCTTAGCATCTGGGGCAATAATTCCCCGCTAGTGGTGGTGAGAGCGGGCTTGAACTCACAGGTGGTCAGCAGCTGATGACACAGATCATAGGCCCAGGCTTTCATTTGAAATAAGCTCATGGCAGCAGGCAATTGGCGCTTTCGGGCAACAGCTGGCAGGCGATTGGTCAGGGGGACTTGCTGTTGTACTTGTTGATGAAAGTCTGGCAGTAGTTCAGGAGAAAGGATCAAGACGGCCAGCTCGGTGTCCGGTTGTGCTTGAAAACTATGGATTTGATTGCTAAAGATAAAGCCACAATCCCCCGGGACAAGCTGTTCTGTGTGTTCTTCTACCGTCAATGCTAGGGTACCGGCTTGTACCACCAAGATTTCATAAGCTCGATGGAAATGGGAAGGAAAACTTTCACCGGTGAGATGGAGTTGGTGATACAAGATGTTGGGTTCCAAACCAAAATTTTGAAAGAAATGCATAAGCTCCTCCTTTTTTCAACTGTCCAAATGACGAATAGTGTCTAGTGGAGAACGATTTTTACCCTGTTTATTATACCGCTTTCTTCGTAAAATAAGACTAGCAAAATCATGTTTAGACGAAAAGAGGAAGATCCTATGCAAACTTATCATGTTGCGAAAAATGGCAGGTTGTCCAATCCAGGTACCTCGGCGGCCCCGTTTTTGACGATTCAACAAGCGGCAGAAGTCGCTCAAGCAGGAGACACTGTCTTGGTTCACGAAGGCATCTACCGGGAATGGGTCCGGCCTCGGCAAGCGGGAATCAGCGAGTTTCGGCCCATTACTTATCAAGCGGCTCCCGGCGAAAAAGTGCAGATCAAAGGCTCAGAAATCATTAGCCAATGGGAACAAGTCACAGGGAGTGTCTATCAAGCAGTCATCCCCAACACCTTCTTTGGCGAGTTCAATCCATATAAAGAAGTAGTCTGGGGTGACTGGATGACGGAAACCACCCGCGCCGCCCATCTGGGAGAGGTCTACCTCAACGGCCAAGCGATGTACGAAGCCACTAGTCTGGCGGGTGTCCACACGCCTGTCTCACGAGCAACGGTGGAAGAATTTTTCGTCTTTGTGGATGTGGCCGAGCGCTATCCCGAAAGGCTTCAATACACCTGGTATGCCGAGGTGGATGAGGATAACACGACGATTTACGCTAATTTTCAAGAGGTGAATCCTGCCGAAGCCCTCGTGGAAATCAATGTGCGACCAGCGTGTTTCTATCCAGAAACCAATGGCATGGATTATATCGTCCTGCGAGGCTTTGAAATCAGTCAAGCTGCCTGCAAATGGGCCCCTCCTTCTGGTGATCAACCGGGAATGGTGGGACCGCGTTGGAGTCGCGGGTGGCTGATGGAGGATAACCTGCTTCATGATGCCAAATGTTCGGCCATCAGTCTCGGGAAAGTTGCGGAATCCGGGGATAATTACTACAGTCGTCGGAAAGATAAACCGGGTTACACCTATCAGTTGGAATCCGTCTTTACCGCCGAAGACCAAGGCTGGAGCAAAGAGCGTATCGGCAGCCATACTATCCGCCGTAACGAGATTTACGATTGCGGTCAAAATGGGATTGTCGGTCACTTAGGCTGTGTTTTCTCGAAAATCTATGACAACCACATCCACGATATTTCCATGAAACGGGAGTACCGTGGCTGGGAAATCGCAGGAATCAAGCTTCATGCCGCGATTGACGTAGAAATTTGCCACAACCATATCCATGATTGTTCTTGCGGCACTTGGTTGGATTGGCAAACGCAAGGTACCCAGATTACCAAAAATATCTACTACGATAATGGGCTGGATTTCTTTGTAGAAGTCAGTCACGGTCCCTACTTAGTGGCTAATAATGTCTTCGGTTCGCGCTTTGCTCTGCGGAATTTCTCTCAAGGGGGAGCCTATGTCAATAATTTGATCGCCGGCAACATCGATTGGGAGGATGTACGGGATCGAGCTACGCCTTATCATCTGCCCCACAGCACCAAAGTCAAAGGCTATGCCGTGGTTTATGGTGGGGATGATCGCTGGTATAATAACCTCTTCATTGGACGCCCGGATGCTGATTATGTAGGGACAAGTAAATACGACGGCCATCCCACTTCTTTGCAAGCCTTTATCGATGAGGTCCAATCCTATGGTCCAGTGGATGTGGAACGTTTCCAACAAATCAAAGAACCGGTCTACATTGGCAATAACCTTTATTTGGCTGGAGCCACGGCCTTTGAGAAGGAAACGGAGCCTGTATTGATGACGGACTTTGCTACTAAACTGGAGATTTGCCGAGACGATGAAGGGACTGTTCAACTGTCGGTTACTTTGCCAGAAAACTTCCGCCAACACCAAGTCGAAAGGCAAACAAGCGCTAGTTTGCCCCGCACTCGTCTGACAGATGGGGAATACGAAAATCCCGATGGTCGTCCAGTAGTCATCGACACCGACCTTTTGGACCAAGCCTTTCAACAAATTTGTGGGCCTTTGCAACACTTGCAAGGTGGGGAAAACCATGTGACGATTTGGAAGTAGCTGAAAATAGACGCCAGAAACTTATCTGACGTCTATTTTTTATAGTGTTTTATTGATTTTTCCAGTGGTAAACTAAGGAAAGAATCCTCGCCTTAGTAAAATGACAACTGTAAACCATCGTATCTGTTTGTGAGAGAAAGGAAAAAAGATGACCCTCTTTACACCACAACAAGAAAGTGTTCGCATCACGGCTTTTTATGCGATTTCATTGAGAGAATTTTCCATGGCGCCTCATCATCATGAGGCTTGTGAGATTATGTTGGTGACGAAAGGCCACTGCCAGGTGTTGGTAGGGGAAACCGAAGTCGAGCTGCATCCCAATGAGTTTGTCTTTCTTGACCAAAATATCCGACACCAGCTGACCATCAAGGAAACCGAGCCTTGCAATCTTTTGAATCTTGAGTTCTTGCCTACACCAAATCTTGCCTCAGACAGTCTATCGATTTGCCGGGCGACTGAGGTTTCCGAGAGTTTTCAACAGCTTTGTCGTCACCCGGAAAAATATCCCCTAGTGGCAAAAGACAGCCGTAGTTTGAGCAGTAGCCTCAAGGCGCTGATCCATCTGCTGACCACCTATCCACCTCAAGCCGGTTGGGATGAGGAGACGGCTTATACTGGAGAGCTGTTATTTAATCGCATGTTATTGGAGCTGTGTCATTGTCTAAATAGTGATGAAAAACCCCAGGGTAGTCAACACTTGAATGCTGCCTTGAAGTACATCCGGGAGCACTTGACGGAAAACTTGCGAGTGCAGCAGATTGCCGAAGCGATTGGCATCAATAAATCCTACCTACACTTGCTATTTTCCAAGCAGCTAAATATTACCGTCAATGACTATATCAATCGGGAACGCATCAAACTGTCCTGTTATTTGTTAACCACGAGTGATCTGCCCTTAGTCGAAATCGCCCTCCAATGTGGCTTTAATAGTCGCCAACACTTTGCTGGTACTTTCCGCAAATTTTTCGACATGACGCCACGGGATTACCGCAAGTTACATCAAGGGGAAAAAAAGATGGATGACTCAGGTGGGCAATACCGTTTGGAACAGGATTGGCATTGGATTCGGATGGGGGCGGGGGAAAAAGAGAGAAACTGACCCATAAAGCTGTATAGTCGTATTCAACGTAAAGTTTTTATCTTGAAATTCAAGCATTGAAATCTTTTATTTTATCATACGAATATATGGGATTATTAGTAACAGAAAAGTGCCACGCCTCGGTCATCCAACTTACCGAGGGTGGCACTTTTCTCACTTCATAATCTCATACACGTCTTTGGAAATCTTAGAAATCGTTTCATAGCCGATTTGATTGGTCATCACCGAAATCACATAAGGTTCTTTCGTATAAACGATTCCGCAGTCGTGGGCGTAGCCGTAGAGGTCGCCAATTTTGTGGGCGACTCGGACGGGCAGGTATTTCGGTAGGCGCTGGCTGTCGTAGGTGGTGTGGGAGAGATAGTTTAGCACTTGGCCGCCGTTGTGATACATCTCTTTTAGTAAGAGGGTGTTTTCTTTGGCGGTGACATAGCGGAAGCGATCCCACTTGCGCCCTAAGATACGGCTGATTTCATTTTTCATCTTTTGATCGTATTTGTTGGCAGCGTAATAGCCAAGGAAGTTTGCGCCTTGATTATCGGAGTATTGGCAAGTCCATTTCATGATGGTGTCGAGACTGTATTTATTGCCGTATGCTTTGCCTTGCAGGATCCCCGCGCCTCCACGCATATAGGAGAGGCTCATGGTATTGATTTTGTCCGTGTAGGTATATTTTTTATTGGGATCAAGTTTTTTCTCATTGATCAGTTTTTGCGTGTAATACAAGACAGGCAGCTTACCGGTGCTGGCGGCCATGAAGGTTTTACTGCCGTTGACTTGGGCGGTTTGGCCGTCTGTCAGGCTCATGACGTGGACGCCGATATTGGCATTTTTGTATTTCTTATTTAGCAAGGCTTGGACTTCTTTCAGCTTAGCAGCTGAAGAGGCGGCTTTTTTGGTGGCTGAGGCGTTGATATAGCCGTACCATTTGCCGTTGCTGTCGTGTAACGAAAGGTAGCGGGAGCCGTTGTAATGTTGGTAGTAGCCTTTGACGGTGAAGAGTTTGCTCCGGTATTGGGTACTGCTAGCTTTTTTCTGCCAGCTGAAGTTTTGCCAAAGGGGTTGGTTTTGCTTGGTTAAAATCACTTGTTGTCCGCTTTTTTGCCAGATGCCTTGTTTGCCTTTAGCGACTTTGGCAGCGCCGGCATTGAGGTAACCTTGCCATTTGCCGTTTTTATCGTGAAGGCTGTAATAGGTGGCACCGTTGTAGTGGCGATACAAGCCTTTGACGAGGTAGGTTTTGCCTTTGAGCTGGCTGGCGGATTGCTTGACCGACCAGTTGAAATTGCTCCAGAGATTGTAGCCTTTGCTGGTGACGGTGACGTATTTGTTGTAGGCTTGCCAGCTACCTTGAGGCCCGTTTTTTAAATTGACGGCGGTCGCATTGATGTAGCCAATCCAGACGCCTTTGTTGTCGTAAAGGCTGAGGTAAGTGGCACCGCTATAATGGCGATAGCGGCCCCGTGCCCGATAGGTTTTGCCGAGAACGGATTTCGAGGTGCGTTTTTGGGTCCATTTGAAACTGCTCCAGATGCTGTAGTTGCCACTTTTGATGGTAGCATAGCGGCCGTCTGTCAGGTAATTTCCTTGGGCGCCACTGCTATAACTGACGGCTGTTTCTAAGGCATAGCCTACCCAGACTTCTTGCGTGTTGCGCTTTTCGTAGAGACTGAGATATTTTTTGCCATTGGCGTGGTAATAAGCACCTTTGGCTAGGAGGGTGCGGTTTAAGTAGCTCTGGTTGCTTTTGGTTTTAAAGGTGAAGCCAGTGTAAAGGGTGCTTTTGCTATTTTTTAGGTGTAAGTAACGATGCATCTCACGGAATGTTCCTTGAGCGTTGGTGAGTTTAGCAGCCTTTTTGGGAAGCCAGCCCAATATTTTGTGGCTATTTGCTACTTGATAATAGTCAGTGCCATCATAATGACGAGCCTGCGCTTTGATGGTTAAGGTAGCGTTGAGGTAAGATTTTGCTGGTAGGAATTTACTACCAGCTGCTTGTTGCAAAATACGGGCGCTACTGTTGGTAATCACCAAATAACCTGTTTGAGCAGTGGCGGCACCAAATGCATCAGGGGCTAGCTTGCCACAAGTTTCCCAACCATAAAGCAGTTGACCTTTGGCAGTCCTAAGTTCTAGGAGTGGCTGGGCTTGATCGGGTAGCTGGGTACTACGCAGAATCTTCAAGGTGGTACCAGCGCTGATACCCGTGGCGACTTGTGTCATTGCGACATCTTGCCAGAGTTGGTCGGCTTGGGTGACAGTGAGGTAGTCCTGACGTTCATTCCAAGTCAGCTGTGGCGCTGTCGTAGCGGGCGAATCGCTAGTACTAGTGCTGCTAGGGGTTAGCGTAGTAGGAGTCGCTGAGGCGTCTGCTGAGTCAGTCGTGTCAGCTGCTGATGGCTCTGTGCCAGTAGTGGACGCGCCGGTATTGCTGGTATTGCCGGTATCACTAGGATCGGTGGCTGTTGTGGAATCCACGCTTGTATCAGAGGGCTCAGCCGCTGTTGTAGGTGGCGTATCCTTGGCGTCCGCTTCGGAGCTTGGCGTCGTGGCGCTTGTAGAATCTGAGGAACTGGAGCTACTTTCTGAGGCGGGTGGGTTTTCTTTGGTGGCAGTTGTTGTTTGTGTGTCCTCTGGCGCCAAGTCACTGTCCTCACTGATGTCTTCCGTAGTTGCTGAAGAGGTGGCTAAGGGATTAGCTGTCAAAGGAGAAGCGACTACGGTTTCTGCCGTGCTTGTGTTTGTTGTCGCAGCCACCGTGACCAACGGGGTGCTAGACATGGTAAGCAACAAGCCTACCGAAAAAAGAACCAACTTTTTCATATTTTCCTCCTAGGTCGAAACTGAATCGACAAATTAGTGTTTACTTTTATTATAACAAAGAATATGAGAAAACACGGTATGAGAACTGTCAGATAAGCCTTCTTTCCTGTAATGATAAAAAGTGTAGTAACCGGTACACATCGAAAAATGCTTTAGAATCGGAATACGGTCAATGCTCGTGAAAAAAATTAGCATTTTTATCGGTTTTCTATTGACACATCGTCTGTAAGCGTTTACTATATAGTTAGTTAATCGGTTTCTAAAACGAACGCTTATTATTCTTGCGCTTCGTCATTCGTTGCCGAGAGAAGGAGTGCCCTGATGAATAATATTACGATTCAAGATGTGGCAATGGCGGCAGGGGTTTCCAAGACGACAGTTTCGCGCTTTTTAAATGGAAAGTACCAGTACATGTCAGAAGAGACGCGTAATAAAATTGAGCAAGTAATCGCTGAGCTTGAGTATGTACCAAGCAAGCAGGCTCGTTCCCTAAAGTCTAAGCAGGGGTATTTGATCGGCTTGATCGTAGCCGATATCGGAAATGTCTATACCATGTATTTGATCAAAGCCGTGCAAGATGCCCTGTCCGATACCAAGTACCAGCTAGTGGTGATGAGCACGGATAACTCTTTAGAAAAAGAGACCCATGCTTTGAAGGAATTGGCTGGTCAGGATATCGCCGGATTGATTTTGCAACCGGTGGGACGAGCGGATTCTCCTTATGAGATTTTGACCACGTTGCAAGTGCCGGTAGTCTTGATTGACCGTTATTTAGAAACGGTCCCTTTGCCAAGTGTGGTGACGGATAACTTTACCGTGACGCGTCGCTTAGGGCAGCAAATCGCGGCAGCAGGCTATGACAAGCTAGTGCATGTCACCCATCCTTTATGTGGACAAACCGTGCGGCAACACCGCTACGATGCCATGATGCTGACGGCCTTTGAAGCTAAGATGGAGCTGAAGTTGATCGAATCACCGATTGGGCGTGGCATCACACCAGAGGAAATTCGCCAAGAAATCAACGGCCGGACGATGTTTTTTGGCGCCAACGGGAATGTTTTGCAGGAGTTGGTAACTGCCTGCAAAAAAGGTGAGATTCGCTATCCAGAAGAAATCGGACTCACTGGATTTGATGATTGGTTTTGGGCCGACTTATTGACCCCCACGGTGACTAGTATTCACCAACAACCTGCTGAGATTGGCCGTCAATCGCTAGAGTATTTACTAGAAGCTATCAATGGCGAGGCCTTTGCGGGACGGCTGGAGATTGCGGCATCGATTTTTCAAGGCAAGTCAATTTAAGCCCAGGATTCATTTGTAATTGGTGGACTAAGTCGTAAAGGATACCGATTGGACTTGGAAGTGTGAACTAGTCCAATGGTATCCGACTTAAAAAGCAATCGAGGGATACGAAAAGGAGTCGAAATGACATGCAGCCTATTTTAATTAACACCATCGTCATGCTAGGAGAGCCGGCTTTCGATCAGCGACGTTTCGTGCAAGAACTGGCGCAGGCTTCTGTGACAATCGATGGGGTGGAATTGCGACAAGAGCTTCTGCCAGTAGCGGCAGAAGAACGGCAAACCTTTTTTTTGGAACTTTTAGAAACCGGTACACATAAACAGTGGCAGTATTTCTATTCGGTTCCGCAAAGCCTTTTTACGGCGACGGGCTTGAATCCGTCGTTGGAAGAATGGCTACAAGAAGCAGCCGCTTTTCATGCGAAAAATGTCAAAGTGAATATTGGTGATTTGGCGGGAATCCCGCTGGCCAATAAAGAGCAGTTATTGGCGCTGTTGCAACGTTACCAAGTTAACTTGACCATCGAAAATGATCAAACCGAAGCCAATGGTCGCTACAAACCAGTAGCTGAGGCCTTGGCAGCAGTCAAAGCAGCGGAGTTACCTTTGGGTTATACCTTTGATGTGGGCAATTGGTTGGTGATGAAAGAAGATTTAGCACAGGCTTATGAAACCTTGGCTCCTCAGACGACGGTGTTGCATTTGAAAAATATCGATGATGCTGGGCAAACCACCTTGTTGGATGAAGGCAGTGTGCAGTGGCAGTCGTATTTATTACCCGAGATTCCGGTGGTGTTGGAGTACCCGATGGCTTTTGCTGAGATTGCAGCGGAAGTAGCAAAACTCCGGCAAGCCCTGCGATAAAAGCAGGTAAGAATCTTTCCCAAAAGAGAGTGAAAACAAAGAAAGCGAGGCAGCAAAGTATGGCAAAAGTAGTGACGATTGGGGAACCGATGATTATGTTTGTGGCCCAGACAGAAGGCCCCTTGAAAGACGTAGCAGCCTATGATCGGTTTATCGCCGGGGCGGAAATCAATGTGTCTATCGGAGTGAAACGCTTGGGACATGATATGACGTATATCACGCAAGTAGGCAATGATCCCTTTGGCGCGTACATCAAAGAGTTTATCGCGGCAGAAAAAATCAACACGGATCAAGTTTTTACAAGCGAGGCCTTTCCCACAGGCTTCCAATTAAAAGCCAAAGATCAAGAAAACGATCCGGAAGTGGTGTACTTCCGCAAAGGTTCAGCGGCTTCCCATTTAGGGGATGCACCGACGCCGACGATTGATTTTAGTGAGGTGGATTTGTTACATGTGACGGGGATTTTCATGGCGCTTAATGAAAATACCTACGCTTATGTGAAACAGTTGATTGCCGATGCCAAACAAGCCGGTGCCCTCGTTACCTTTGATCCCAACTTGCGACCGACGCTTTGGCCGGATGAAGCAACCATGGTGGCTCGCATCAATGAAATGGCGGCTTTGGCGGATTACGTGTTGCCTGGTCTTTCAGAAGGACAACGTTTGACCGGGAAAGAAACCAAAGAAGAAATTGCCGATTTTTACTTGGGGCAAGGGTCGCAAGGGGTCATCATCAAGTTGGGCCCAGCTGGCGCTTATGTCAAAGTGAAAACGGCAGCGGGTTTGGTGGAAGAAGTCATTCCTGGCTTTAAATTAAAAGAAGTCGTGGATACCGTCGGGGCTGGCGATGGCTTTGCAGTAGGGGTCATCACTGGATTGTTGGAAGGCTTAGAATGGCCTGCAATCCTAAAACGGGCCAATGCCATTGGCGCGATCCAAGTCAGTCACATTTCTGACAATGAGAACTTGCCGACGCCTCAGCGTTTGGCAGAGTTTATCGCAGCTTATGAAGGGAGTGGGGAGTAGATGAAAATCCAAGCGGCCATCGATCGGGTACCCTTGGAAAAAGCGGTGACGTTAATTGAAGAACTTGCTGCAGCTGACATTATCGAGTTGGGGACATCATTGTCGAAGGATTTTGGTTTGGCATGTTTAGTCCAGACTAGAGGGATTCCGCGGGCAGGTCAATTGTTGGTGGATATCAAAACCATCGATGAAGGGGAGTATGAGTTTCGTCGCTATTTTGAAGCGGGAGCGGATATTCTCACGGTGATGGGAGCCGGCGCCAAAGCAACCTTGGATGTCTGCTATCAAGTGGCAGAAGAATTTGGCAAAGAGATGCTGATTGATTTATTGGAATGTAGCGAAGAACGGATTGCCACGATTGCCGGTGCTTATCCCAACGCCATCTACGGGATGCACTTTGCCAAAGATGCTGGACGGGTAGCTGATGTGGCAGGACAAGTAGCCGCATTTCGGCAACAGTTTCCGGAAATTCAGCGAGTCGCCTTGGCTGGCGGGTTACAACTCGCCGATATCCCTGCTTTGAAAGCAGCGGGTTTGGAAATCGCCATCGTGG
Source organism: Enterococcus diestrammenae (assembly GCF_049384045.1). Taxonomy (NCBI): domain Bacteria; kingdom Bacillati; phylum Bacillota; class Bacilli; order Lactobacillales; family Enterococcaceae; genus Enterococcus; species Enterococcus diestrammenae. The sequence goes on along the minus strand of NZ_JBMRGR010000012.1, from coordinate 58,570 downwards.
GCTCAGGAATCACCGGAGCTGAAGACCCCGCTCAAGCCTTGCAAAACTTTATGGAGGAAGCACAATGAAAAATCAGATGATCACTACTATTTTAGGGGAAATCAATCAAGTCATCGACGGAGTGGACGAATCACAGCTGACTGCTTTGGTGGATATCCTGGCCCAAGACAAGCGCATCTTTGTTTTAGGAGAAGGGCGCAGTGGCTTACAAGGAAAAGGTTTTGCTATGCGCTTGATGCATATCGGTCGCGAGGTTTACGTCATTGGCGAAACCATCACACCATCGATTCAAGCTGGCGATGTGCTGGTAGCCATCTCTGGTTCTGGCAAAACGGGTCAAGTCTTGACGCTAGCCCAAAAAGCTGCGGGTAATGACGTGACGGTGGTAGCAGTGACGAGTTCGCCTGCTTCCCCTCTCGCCCAAGTGACGGAAAACAAAGTCATCATTCCCGGAGCAACGAAAACAGGGGATGGTCTTCATTCGATTCAGTTGTTGAGCTCGTTGTTTGATCAGACTTTGCACATCGTTTTGGATTATGTCTGCCTGGATTTGAGTCAAAAATTGGCGATTTCAAATGAACGTGCCAAAGCGCAACACAGCAATATGGAGTAAAGGCAGATTCAAAGACAGACGCTAACACTTAGGCGGTTGTCAACTTTCCGCTAAATGTAAGCGATTCACTGTTTGGTGAAACAATCAGAGGCAGAAAAGCCTACCGATTTGGGGACAGGGGGTAAAGGGGGGCTGGTAAGGCGCAAGCTGTTCCGACTGAGCACTTCCTTACAACTTTTGGCACCGTTAAAGCGTTATCTAAACAACTTACTGCAATCAAATTCCTATTGACAGGCTTTAAAAAAAGGAGGAAACACTAATGGATTTTGCAATTGGTATCATTTTATTAATCACGTATTTCCTATTGATCCGCTTTGCCGCTAAAGGTGGCAACTTGATGGTGGGCTTCTTCGTGATGGCAATCATCTGGGCTGGTCTTTCGATTCTCGGGGGAAAACTTACTTGGGACGACGCCATGCTGAATATTTTCCAAGGGGGGCCGGAAAGTTGGGGGGCCACCGCGGTTATTGTCATCTTTGGTTCTTGGTTTGGCCGAATCTTGATTGAAACGGAAATTGCTTCCAGTCTAATCAAGAAAACCGTGGAACTCAGTGGTGAGAATCCTCTATTTACGACGGTTCTGCTATCGTTAGTCACGACTTTGATCTTCACTTCGACTTTTGGTGCTGGGGCGGTAGTGGCTATCGGTATTATCGTTTTGCCAATCTTGATGTCACTGGGGGTTCCCAAAAAACTGGCGGTAACTAGTTACTTGATGAGTGTCGGGTCAGGGATGTATGTCAATATCGTGTTGTTCAAACAGATGCAAGGGATCTTCACTGATTACCAATACGATATGAACTACTTGAAATTTGGTTTTGCTGCGATGGGTGTTCAAACCTTAATGATCATTTTGATGTTGATCTTTGGTCTCCGCAAGAAAAAATCCTACAACTGGGCAGCCACCGCCGCAGCGATTGAACGAAAAAAAGATATTCCTGTGTATGCCTTATTGACACCGGTTATTCCGGTATTATTAGCTATTGGCTTTAATTGGCAACCGATTCCAGCATTTATTGTCGCTTCTCTTTATGCGTTAGCCGTTACTGGCAAATTGCCAAACTACAAAGATGGGACCCGCTTGATTACCCGGACATTTTATGAAGGGGTCGTCGATGTGGCTTCCTTGCTAGGTTTCTTGTTTATTCTACCGATGTTTAACAAAGCTTCTGGCGTGGCTGCGCCGTTCTTCCAAGCTGTTTTGGGAGATATCGTGCCTACCAACTCACTAGTTTTGTGTATTGCTTTTGCTGTGTTGATTCCTTTAGGGCTCTTCCGGGGACCTTTGACTGTCTTTGGTGCGGGGAGTGCGACGATCGGGATTTTGCAAGCGATGGGTGTTTTCCCAGTCAGCTTGTTATTCCCATTGATTTACATTCCAACGATTGCGATGAACCTCTCGACTTGTCCGACACAGTCCTGGAACTTGTGGGCGTTGAACTACACCAAGGTGAGTGCCAAAGAGTTCATGCTGACAGGGGTCCCTTGGGGCTGGATCGCCGGCGCTATCAACGTGATGATTTGTTACTTTATGTTTGGTTAAGGGAAATAAGCAAGGAAATTAGTAGCAGCACACTAAGCAGGATGGCTTCGAGGGCTTGAAGTTTCGGCAATAAGCCGTGAGCCAGCTCATGACAAAAAGCGTCATGTTCTGTCTCCCGTCTTATTGCTCAACTTCAGAGCGAGCCATCTCAGCACACTAATAAGGAGGCAAAACAGTTATGAAACGAGCTATTCGGGTCGGCATTGACGTTGGGGGAACCCATACGAAAGCTGTCGCTATTGATAATGATACATTTGAAATTGTGGGGATTGGTTCAGTAAAAACCACCCATGATGATCCTTTGGGCGTATCCGCAGGGGTGGTACAAGCTTTTGAAAAATGTTTGAAGGACAATGGCATTGCACCAGAGGAAGTTACGTTTATCGCTCATAGTACGACCCAGGCTACGAACGCGCTTTTAGAAGGGGACGTGGCTGTGACGGGCGTCGTGGGGATGGGCAATAGTTTTTTGGCTAAACGCCAAGTTGCCATCGATGACATCGTTTTAGACGAAACTGGCAAGCACCGCATCAAGACTCATAATCGTTACCTCTCTTTGAAAAAATATGATCGCAATACCGCCAAACGCACCATTGAAGAATTGGTGGGAGCCGGTGCGGAAGTGATTGTGGCTTCCCAAGCTTTTGGGGTCGATGACAATTTAGAAGAACAAGAAGTCGCTGAAATCGGGAAAGAAATGGGCTTAGAAGTTTCCCAAGCTTCCGATATCAGTAAAATGTACGGCTTATCCAAACGGACACGGACGGCGGTTATCAATGCCTCTATTTTGCCGAAGATGTTTGAAACCGCTGATAGTACCGAAAGCTCAGTACGCCAAGCCGGGATCAATGTGCCACTGATGATCATGCGTGGGGATGGCGGGGTTATGGATATCAACGAAATGCGCAAACGCCCCGTCTTGACCATGTTATCCGGGCCAGCCGCTTCCACAGTCGGTGCCTTGATGTATTTGAAAGCTTCCAATGCGGTGTTCTTTGAAGTAGGGGGCACCAGTACGGATATCGGGGTTATCAAGAATGGTCGGCCGATGATTGATTATTCGGTAGTCGGTGGACACAAAACCTTGATTAGTTCCTTGGACGTTCACGTATCTGGTGTAGCCGGTGGGAGTATGGTACGTGCGGATCGCAATAGTGTCGTGGCAGCCGGGCCTCGTTCTGCCCATATTGCGAAGCTCCCGTATGTGGCTTTCACACCTCCAGAAGAAATCGTGGATCCAAAAGTGGTCCGGATTCAACCTTTGGAAAATGATCCAGATGATTATATCGCAATCGAATGTGCAAACGGCAAACGCTATGCCATCACCGTGACATGCGCAGCTAACAGCTTAGGTTTGGTAAAAGAAGGGGACTATTCTTACGGCTATCCTGAAAGCTGTAACAAAGCGATTGGGGCTTTGGCAGCCGACCTCGGCATGAGTTTGGAAGCTTGTGCCACCCAAATCATGGATAAAGCCAGTGACGTGGTAATCAAGGTCATCAACTTACTAGCCGACAAACATAAAGTGGAACGCAGCCAAATCTCGCTTGTAGGTGGTGGTGGCGGGGCAACTGCCTTGCTTCCTTATACTGCTAAACGCATGGGCCTCGGCTATGATATCGCCAAACACGCAGAAGTAATCTCCTCCATCGGGGTAGCCTTGGCTATGGTACGAGACGTGGTGGAACGGGTAATTCCGAACCCATCCCCACAAGATTTGGAAGATATTCGCAACGAAGCAATCCAATCCGCTACCAAATCCGGTGCTTCGCCAGAAACCATCGAGGTACAGATGGAAATCGATGCCCAAACCAATAAAGTTCGGGCGATTGCTACAGGTTCGACAGAAGTCCGCACCAATGATTTGTCAGCTAAAGTTGACGAAGCGGAAGCACTTAAACTCGTGGCGAAATCCATGCAAGTGCCAGAAGACAAAGTGCATTTGATTGAAGAAAATGACTACTTCTTCTGTTTTGGCACCATGAAAAATGACCATCAAGAAATGCGAATCATCGATAAAAAAGGCTTTATCAAGGTACAACGAGGGGATGCGGAAGCGAAGAAAACCACTGTCGGAGGCATCCGCAATATCGTGGATACCTACTGGGAAGACTTGGCAGTGTACAAGAGTGATATCAAACTGGCGCCAGACATTTACCTGTGTATCGGAGCGAAAGTCATCGACTACACCGGAATGCTGGAGCTCTCACAACTTCACATGGTGATGGATACCGAGCTGATGCAGCACGGCGGGAAAGAAGAAGTCATCGTCGTGGGTGCTCGGAATAACTTATGATGACCTTGTCGGAGCGCTACCGAGACGCCTTGGTAGCGGATCCCCGCCAAGATGCTTTGAATCAATTGCAGGCCGATCGCTTCGGGTCTAAGATTGCTGCGGATGAACAAGCGGGCTTGGTGGATCAAGCGTTAGCCCTAGGATCAGCCTTGGCCGAACAAGTGTTGCAAGAGACTGGGGAAGCTCAGATAGCTAATCTGCTTGTTGAAAATAGTGAGGAGCTCGTGCCGAATCTCTTGGCCATTGCCGATTTTTATGGCGCTCAGGTGACAGAAGACGAGTATCCTGTGGCGCCGGAGTTCACCACTATTGGCTACTTTGAAACGCCTAATCAATTGTTTGTCAATCGCTGGTTTGCCCAATATGATGAGGGGGTCCAAACAGCAGAAATGCCACTGTTGGCTTACGAACAATGGCGACCGGTAGCACTGGCTCATGAGTTGTTTCATTATTTGGATGAGACGAAAAAAATGGTGCCACCCCAGGACTATCGCCTGTCACTGTGGAAGTTGGGACCATACACTCACAAGACGGAGCTTACAATTTTACGGGAAATCGCGGCCATGAGTTTTGCCCAGCATTTGACCAATTGGCCTTTTTACCCGGGACGTTTGACTGAGTTGCTGATGGCGCTGACGGAACTTTACTCAAGCGAATCGAAATAAAAATAGAGCACTGCCGCGAGATGTGGGCAGTGCTCTGTTTATTTGGACACTTTTGATGGCACAAAAATGGCGAAATTTAGCAACCTAGTAATTAGGTTTTCGGTAATTAGACGCTGTGGGAGAGCAGGACGTTTTTCGCTTCATTGGCTAGCAAATATTGGTCTTTGGCCCTGCGACCGAGTTTTTTGAAGGCGGCTTCGGCTTTGGTGGCCTCACTGCGGGTAGCGAAGACTTCCGCATGGATCATCTTCACCGGCCGGCGACTGGCGGGATGGGTGTATTTGGCACCAGAGCCGGAGTTGTGTTCCTTGAGACGGCGGGTCAATTCGGTGGTGTAGCCGCCGTAGTAGCTGTTGTCATGGCAATGCAAGACGTAGAAAAAATGTTCAGTGGCGACCATAAAGCATCTCCTTGATCTCTGGGGTATATTCCCCGTCAGCCCCATACGTAATCAACGGTGGCGCGACTTTGAAGCCGTCTGTCTTGCCATCTTTAATGCCTTCTACCAGTAAAATATTGGCGTCTTTATTAGCTTTTGGATAGACAAACTGTACGCGTTTTGGTGCCAGACGATACTGGGGCATCAACTGCATGATTTCCAAAAAGCGATCTGGGCGGTGAACCATGGCAAAGCGACCATTCATCTTCAACATTTTGGCCGAAACTCGAAGGACGTCATGGAGGTCGGCATGAATTTCGTGGCGGGCAATCGCTAGGTGGGGATTGGGGTTTTTATCATTGGTAGGGAGATTTTTAAAATAAGGCGGATTACACAGGAGCAAATCCGTCGAATCAGCGGGAATTTTACTCAGGCTGTCCTTTAAATCTAGGTTGTAAACGGTGATCTGGTCCTCTAATTGATTTAAGGCGACACTCCGCTGCGCCATCTCCGCTAGCCTCGGTTGCAGTTCCACCATCTCAATGGTAGCTGCTGTTTTTTTTGCGATAAACAAACCGACTGCCCCATTACCAGCACAGAGGTCCACGATTTTCCCACGTTTGGGGATTTTCGGAAAATTTGCCAAAAGAACCGCATCCAATGAGAAGGAGAAGACCTCGCGACTTTGGATGATTTGGATGCCTTCTGCGTAGAGTTGATCGATGCGTTCTCCAGGTTGTAGTCCCACGCCTACTGCTCCCTTCTTTCTCGCAGTTTTTGTTTTGTAAAAAATTTCCAAGGAAGGCTGGAAAAAATTGCCAAAATCAACTGCTTACAATAAAATGTATTATACGTTTGTCCTAGCTGTTTGGCAAACGGGAAAAAAGGCTTGTCACTCTGGAAAAAGTTTTGCATACTTAGAGGGTGAAAGGTCGGAAATAGAAAAAATCGTTGAGTTAATCCCTGATTAGCTGACGTTCGTTGAAAGGTTGATCGAATGTTTTACTCATTTATCCGTGTGGTGGCCCGGGTGGTTTTATTTGTCGCCAATGGCCGGGGGGATTACCAAAACCGGCAAGTCTTACCCAAAGATCGCAACTATATTCTCGTCGCGCCCCATAGAACTTGGTGGGATCCCATCTATATGGCTTTGGCCGCTAGCCCTAAGAAATTTTCTTTTATGGCTAAAGAAGAACTCTTCAAAAATCCCATTTTGCGGTTTATTCTAGTCCATGCCAATGCCTTTCCTGTAGACCGCAACAATCCTGGTCCAAGTACCATCAAAACCCCAGTGAAATTGTTGAAAAATAGTGAGCTGGGTCTGATCATGTTTCCTTCTGGGACCCGCCATTCCTCTGAACTAAAAGGGGGCATGGCCTTGATTGCCAAAATGGCGAAAGTACCGATTGTACCCAGTGTTTATCAGGGTCCGTTGACTTTTAAAGACTTGTTGAAGCGTAAAAAAGTCAAAATCCGCTTCGGTGCCCCCATCGATATTTCCGATATCAAAAAGATGGACAAGGAAGGCTTGGCGGAAGTCGAGCGCCGAATTCAAGGAAGCTTCGACCAGTTGGATCAAGAAGTGGATCCTAATTTTAAATACATTGCGAAATAACTAGCGAATTGCAAGTACCCGATGTCTGAAGGATGTCGGGCTTTTTTGCGCAAGGGAACCGATAAGCTACCCCGTTGATATCTGAATAGTGCACAAGCCCTCCACGATTCCGACAATTCGTCGTCTATTCACGACATCTCTTGCCGCCAGCGTTGAATGCGGTTTCGTTTGCCACTACACTATAAAAAAACGCAAGGAGTGTGGCAAAGATGGCTAAAATTGCTGATCGCTATTTTGAAATTGATCCCTGGAAAGTAATCGAAAAAGGATCTGATCCGGCCTATAGTGAAGTGGCGGAGTCGATTTTTTCATTAGGAAACGAATACGCGGGCGTTCGAGGCTACCATGAGGAAGGCACGACGGCTGAGACGCTACTAGGCAGTTATTTCAATGGAATCTATGAAAATGGCCGACACCTGAATCGAGTGCAGTACAAGGGAATCGTGCAACGGATTCATTTTATGGTGAATACGGTGGACTGGTTGTATACTCGAATTTCTTTAGATGGCGAACAAGTGACGATTGGTGAAAGTCAAATTACCGATTTCAAGCGGGAACTGGATTTACGCAGTGGTATTTTGACGAAGGAGTATGTCGTGACGTTGACCAGTGGGAAAAAAGTGAAGTTGCATTTTTCTCGCTTTCTGCATATGAATCAAGTGGAAAATATGTTTCAGGAAATTTCTGTTACGCCTCTAGATGGTACAACCAAGCTAGAGTTGACTTTGGGAGCGGATTTTGCAACCAAGCATTTTGGTGATGATTATCGCTACTGGCAAATTCTCGATAAAGGAGATTTGGAAGCCGGAGCTGCGATTTTGGGAGAAACCAAAACCACGAAACAAACCTTACTCGCGGCTTTTACCTTGGATACTTCTACCCAACCGGACCAAGTGGAACCTTTGAGTGAGGAGTATTTTGTAGGGAAAAAGCTGATCATCAATCTACCAGCTGGAGAAACCTTTCGAGTGCGCCGCCACGCTGTCAATGTAGCCAAAAAAACGGGGGCGGGGAGTGAGGATTGGTTAGCTGGCTTGCGTGTCTTTGAGCAGAGTCAGCAATTGACTTGGGAGCAAGCTGTTGTGACACAGCGGGCCTACTGGGATCAAGTCTGGGAAAATCAAGACATCGTGATTGTCGGGGATGAAGCGCAACAACAAGGAATCCGTTTTTGTATTTTCCAATTGAACCAAACCTATCATGGGCAAGACCCCCGCAACAATATCGGTGCCAAAGGGCTGACGGGAGAAGCCTACAGCGGACATGCCTTTTGGGATACGGAAACTTGTTGCCTGCCATATTATTTGCTAACCAACCTGGAGGCTGCTAAAAATTTACTGGAATTTCGATACCATACCTTGGAGCAAGCACGAGGGCGGGCGAAAGAATTGGACTGTCAAGGCGCTTGTTATCCCATCGCAACTTTGAATGGGCATGAATCCAGCGACTTGTGGCAACATGCATCGTTGCAGTTTCAGCCGAGTTCTGGGGTGGCTTTTGCGGTCTGGCATTACAGCAAGTTTGCTGATGATAAGGAATTTTTGTATCGCCATGGCTTGGAAATGGTGCTAGAAATTAGTCGCTTCATGGTAAGTCGTGGGGATTGGGACCAAAATCATGAAAACTTTGGTTTGTGGTCGGTGATGGGGCCAGATGAATTCCAGATGATGGTCAATCACAATACCTACACCAATTTGATGGCGAAGTTCTGTATCGATTACGCTAGGGAATTATTGGCGGAAGTCAAAGACAACAGTCCTGAAGATTATCAACTGGGGCTGGCAAAAACTGGTGTGACAGCAGAAGAACTGGCTGAATGGCAGGAAATTTCCGATCACATGAAGATTATCCAAACCGAAGCGGGCCTTTTTGAGCAACATGAAGGTTTCTTCCAACTGCCACATGTGGATATCCATCAGATTCCAGTAGAAGAATTCCCACTGTATCACCACTGGTCTTACGATCGGATTTATCGCAACGATATGATCAAACAACCGGACGTCTTGATGTTCCTCTTTCTGTTGAACCAACATTTCACCAAAGCGGTCAAACGAGTCAACTACGAGTTTTATGAACCAAAAACAATTCATGAATCCTCTTTGTCACCAGCGATTCATTCGATTTTGGCGGCGGAGTTGGGTAAAGAAGCGGATGCCTTTGCTTTCTTTGAATTCGCCACCCGTATGGATCTGGACAACTACAACCGCAATACGCGGGAAGGGTTGCATACCACGTCGATTGCTGGGGCCTGGATGAACATTGTTTATGGGTTTGGTGGCATCCGGACAGACGGCACCGAGTTGGTCATGGCGCCGATGATTCCAAATGATTGGGAGGCATATAGCTTCCATGTCCATTACAAGGGGGCCCATCTCTTCACCACCGTCACAAAAACCGGTTACACTATCGAAATGATGGGACAGTCCGCGTTGTCGATTTTACTCCATGAGAAAAAGGTGCTCTTGAAGGCTGGTAAGAATGATTTTATTTGGGAGGCTAGCCCAGATTTAGACAGATAGCTGGGGGATTTCTATTTTCATTGGCAAACAGTCGCAACGATCGAGATGCTGTCAGTAGGACCCATCACGAAGCTTGCGACTGTTTTTGAAAAAATAATTTCCTTGGAGGAGAAAGGAGTCATCATGAAGCATCTATTAAGGGAAACGGGCTATGATCCAAAACAGACAGTCCACTTTGGCAACAAGTTTTTAGTGGCAAATGGTTATCTCGGGGTACGTGGGACGCTGGAAGAATTTGGTAAAAAGGAATTAGCGGCGATTAATTTAGGCGGCTTATATGATCAAGTCCCAGGAAAATGGCGGGAACCAGTCAATGCGCCGAACCCGTTTTTCACCTTTATCAGAGTGGATCATCAAATCGTCAGCCTTTTGACCCATAAGCCACAGAAACATCAGCAAAGTCTCGATCTTTATACCGCGACCCATCACCGGGAAACGAGTTTTCAAATCAAAGATAATCATGTCACTGTGAAAGCCAAACGGACCGCCTCTGCTGCGGAGGTCCACACCTTGTTGTTGGAATATCAAGTAACGGTCACCAAGGCGACCCATTTGGAAATTGTCACCGGGATTGACGGGGATGTTTGGGATATCAACGGTCCCCATTTGACGGATTATCAAATGGAAACCGGCCCTATCTTACAAATGACCGCTACTACTCAAGCCAAAGGAGAGATTGTCTCTGTCGGGGAGGTAGTCATCAGTGATCAGCAGTATCAGGAATATTTTACGATGGATCAAAAGCAGCTGTTGCGACATCTAGCCTATGAGTTGGCTGCGGGAGAAACTGTGACGCTTCAAAAGCAAATCGCGATCTATCATAGCCACGAAGCTAGTGATCCAAGGGGGGCTTGCCGCCCTGATCTAGAGGGGGCTACTGAAGCATCGATTGCTAAAGCGTGGCAGGCCCACCAGCAAGTTTGGCAAAAGCGTTGGGATCTGACGGATGTTACCATTACCGGGGATGATGAGGCAGATTTTGCCCTGCGTTATAGCTTGTATCAGTTACAGATTATCGCTCCACATCACCGTAGCGGCTTGTCGATTCCCGCTCGCGGGCTATCGGGGCAAACCTATAAAGGGGCTGTTTTCTGGGATACGGAAATGTTTATGATGCCAGTCTTTTTGCATCATGATAGCCGATTAGTTCGACATTTATTGCAATATCGGATTGATAGTTTGCCACTGGCTCGGCAAAAGGCGGCGAGCTATGGGTTTCGGGGAGCATTTTTTGCTTGGGAATCCCAAGAAGCAGGCTATGATGCCACCAGCGACTACAATGTGGTGGATGTCTTTACCAAACGCCCCCAGCGGACGTATTTCAAGGATAAACAGATTCATATTTCTGGCGATATCGTCTATGCTTTAAAACAATATGTGGACTATACCAAAGATGAAAGCCTCCTTTTGGCGGGAGGGTTGGAAGTTATTTTAGAAGCTGCACGATTTTATCTGTCTTATCTGTATTACAAGTCGGAAAAAGACCGCTATGAAGCGATTGATGTCTTAGGACCGGATGAATACCATGAACGAGTGTACAACAATGCCTACACCTCCAAACTTATTCAGTTTACTATAGAAACAGCGGTCAACTTAACAGACGCACTGGCGATGCGTTACCCGGCGGAAGTTGCTGCTATTATTGAAAAACTGGACTTTGAAGAAGATTTATTTGCATTGAAGGTCATCGCGGATAAAATCTATGTGCCTCAGCCAAATTCTGAGACTGAGTTAGTCCAACAGTTTGATGGCTATTTCCAATTGGAGGACACCACAGCAGCGGTGTTGCGGCAACGACTCCTAGATCCCAAAGAGTATTGGGGAGGAGCTTATGGAGTAGCAAGTGACACGCAAGTTATTAAACAAGCCGATACGATTATGATGCAGTATTTATTTGCTGATGAATACTCTCAGTCTCAGCTTGAGAAAAATTGGTTGTATTATGAGCCCCGCACAGAACATGGCTCCTCCTTGAGTGCGTGTATTTATGGGCTGGTAGCTTGTATGATTGGCCGGCAAGACTGGGCCTATGATTATTTCATGAAGACCGCTCAAGTGGATTTGACAGGTGAAAGCAAAACTTTCGCTGGGGATTTGTATATTGGTGGGACCCATCCAGCAGCCAACGGTGGCGCTTGGATGGTGGCAATTTTAGGCTTTTGCGGGTTAGCCATCAAAAACAATCAAGTCACTCTGCAACCTCGGTTACCCAAAAAATGGGCTCAAGTTGCTTTTAAGATTAAGTATCAAGGCCAAGTCTATCAAATCTGTTGCTTTCATGATGGGGCTAAAATTACCCCATTGCCAACCACTGCTTGCTAGTCTAAAAAATCCCCACTGCGGTTTTACGACGCAGTGGGGATTTTTTTAGATGGAGTTTGACCTTATCGTTGACGAGGCTGAGCCGTATTCCGATATTCTACTGGGGTCACGCCGACTTCTTTTTTAAAAATCTTGGTGAAGTAGGAGTAATTGTCATAGCCTACCGAACTAGCGATTTGATAAATAGGTTCATCGGAATGTAGCAACAGACTTTTGGCTAAGCCCAGACGTTTTTCTGTAATATAGTTGACCAACGTTTGACCGGTTTCCTTTTTGAAAAGGCGTGCTAGATGATCTTCGCTGAGATAGACCACCTCAGCCAAAGCTTTGCGGTTAAGGTCTTCGGTAAAATGCTTGTCGATATAAGTGATTAAGATTTTGGCGATGGATTGCTTGGAGTCTAGCAACTGGATATAGTTTCGCGCAGTTTCAAAGTAATTGGTGAGATAGCTATAAAAAGCTTCCAGAGAATTGTAACAACGCTGAAGCAAAAAATCGTGTTCGACATTTTGAAAGAGCTTGTGGGCCAAAATCCCTTTGGCGTCCAAGTAAATCCCCGTCTTTTGCGTAATATCCAAACGCAAACTCTTTAAAACGGGTAGGGCAATCAAGCCCTGACTTTCAAAAGAGGCCATTTCTTGGGACAAACTGTCATCTAGTTGTTGGCCAGAATTGGCTAACAAAAAATTGGTAATCTCAAAGGGTTCTTCTTGATAGACGGGTAAGTTTGGCAGTTTTCCCCGAAGTAAATACACACTTTGGGAATGGCCCACTGCTTGGTCGAGAAAATCATAGAGGGCTTTTGTTTGGTTCAAAATCGTGTCTAGGTTGGCACTATTTCCGACAATCAGTTGGATTTTTTGCTGGGTGAGCTGGCTTAGGGTTTGGTGCAAGGTTTCCATCTCAAGGGAGAAATCACCAGTTAGCTGCTGCGAACGTTTTAAGAGCAGAAAATATTTTTCTGACCAAGTATCGATTTTGAATAAAGCACCAAGACGGTAAGCTGGCTGGGCCACTAATACTTGGTCAATGGCTGACTTGAGTAGTTCACTCCAGGTGAGTTCGTTGGCTGTATGTTGCGTAAAATCAATGTCTAAGCTGACGACGATGGGCAGTAATCGTTCATCATTTGCTAATTGCAGCCCCATCCTACGACTATCTTGTAAAAAAAGAGCTTGTTGGTCATCGGTTCGTTGGGGCTTGCGGAGATGGTCATACCAGAAGGTCCGTTCCAAGACATAGCGATCATTGGGAGATAAGGCGGAAGCTTGGCGTTTTTCGTTGATTTTGTTAACGGCTTTTTTGATGATCAGCTCCAACTTATCGTATTCAATCGGTTTTAGATAGTACTCAAAACTACTGAGTTCAATCGCTTTTTGAGCGTAATTAAAATCAGCATAGTTGGTTAAAAAAATCGCTTGTACTTCATAGTTTTCTTGGCGTATCCAAGATAATAATTCCAAACCACTTCCTCGCGGCATTTCGATGTCGCTGATTAGCAGTTGGATTGCTTGTGTTTTGATGATTTCTTGGGCCTGTTGCATATTGTAGGCACTAAAGACGTGTTTAATACCTAAAGCTGACCAATGGACTTTTTCTTGTAATGCTTTGACGATGTAGCGATCATCATCCACTAACAAAATGTTCATTTCCATTTCCTCCCGGTGTGTCAAAAATCCGATCTCTTCTGTCAGGTGCTAGCTAGTAAACCTGCTGATAGGTTAAGTGTTTAGTTTAGGTTGGTTGCTGCTGGCTGTGATGGCTTGATAAGGAATAATCAATTGAATCCAAGTGCCATGACCTTGTTGATTTTTAAAGGCTAGCTGGTATTTTGTGCCATAGAGTAAGTCCAAACGCTCCCGGACATTGGTTAGGCCAACATGTTTACCTTCCGGCGTCACTAAGGAGGTGTGGCTTTGGAGTTTTTCTAAGACATCTTCGGGAAAACCGTAGCCATTGTCTTTAATCGTGATTGTATAGTGAGATTTGGCGAGATTAGTAAAGCTGACATCGATATCGATGACTAAATTGTCATCCACCGTGTAAGAATGCTTCACGGCATTTTCGATGAAGGTTTGCAAAACTAGCGGGGGAATCGCTGCATCTGCTAGGTTGTGATCCAGATGGAGATAGGTCTTTAAGCTATCCCCATAGCGTAATTTTTGGACAGCCAGGTAGTTTTCAATATGGGCCAGTTCAGCGGAAAGACCAACAAAATCTTGGGTGGACTGAAACAAGTAGCGGAGATATTTGGAGGTGGATAAGGTGAGCTCCTCTATCTCGTGATAATTTTCCGTTTGCACCATACTGTGAATCGTCGAAAGGATATTTAAGTAAAAATGGGGTTGAATTTGGGTACGGAGATAGTTCAACTCCATTCTTTTTTGTTCCAATTCCGACTCATACACATTGATTCGCAGATTTTGCATCTCCCGCACCATCCCGGTGATTTGATCATTGGCATTATCGATTTCTGAAATTCCCTCGTCGATGAGTTTCACCGGTTCTTCTTTGGAAATCCGAATCAGACGATCGGTAAAGCGCCGCACCGGTCGAATCACTCGTGTTTGAATATAAAAAAGTAAAAATAGCGAAAAGGCACCGATGATAAATGGTAGTAGTAACATCATTACCTGCAAAAACAGCATATTTTTAAAGGCAGAAGGATAATCAATCTTCACAAAGACATCAAACGGTAGCTGCGTTTCCTCTTGGTTAAAGTGTAATACCGGGTTACCAAAAAGCAGATTGATGAAGCCGTTTGACTGAGTCTCTGGAGGCATGGTTGAAATGCTACCTTGATTCCCAATCTCAATTGTATTCAACGGTGTTAGGAGATCCTTGGTAGCAACGACTGCGAAAATCGTTTTTTCATTGTAGTGGACGCTGCGATAAAGGTACTCTTGATTGTATAAGGAGACTTTCTCCCAGTTATTACTAGCGCCACTCGTCGTTTTTAGTTGTTCTGGCTGATTGAAAAAGTCTTCTAGCTGGTGATAGACACTGTAATCCAGATGGAGGGCTGAAGCATTGGTAAAACGGTGGTTGCTTGTCGTAGCTACTAAAAATGTCCAGTCCACATTGGTGGAAAACATAAAATCGGTGACGCGATAGCGAAGTTTTCGCAGGCCAGTTTCGTACTCGTTGTGAGTCGTACTGGTGGCGATTTCGTCGATTGAAGGTTCATGTAGGGCGCTCCAAAACATGAAGTGATCCACGGCTTTCAATTCTTTTTGCAATGAATCAGCATAAATATTGATAGAGCTAGTCATCTGATTGATATTTTGCTTATGGATCGTACTGATGCTTAAAAAGCTCAAAATAAAATTGATGAATAAGATGGGAATCAATAGGATGATCAGCATCTTTGCATAGTAGTCGATGGAATGGCTCGAGTTGGTTAACGTTAGTTTTTGCATGGGCTTTCACCTCTTATCTTCATTATACTGTATTTCTATTTCTTCACGATGGTACTTTTACGACAGTTTTTTTTGCTTTGTCGGAAATGTACACAATCGCTAGAAAGCGCATCCAGAAATTGACGGAAATCTACTAAGTTTGCCTATTGATAGTTCTATAAGGAAAAGCTACCGCCCACTATAATCGATAGTGTAAGGAAAAACAACGAGTTGTAAAAAATGCTAATAGTGGGGTGAAAAAGTTAGCAAAAACTAGCCCTTCATCGGAAAGTTTTTTCTAGACGAAGGGATCTGGTAGAGGATCAGACTGGTTTTTATCATCAATACTTTTATACGAAAAGGAGTGGAGTTTTATGGAGAAGTCACTACGCCCACCGGTTGCAAAAAAGGGCTTTAAAGACTTGTACAAGCGCAAGATTAAGGGAAGCATTCCTTTATACGTGTTGTTATTACCGTCAATTATTTTACTGATTATCTTTGCTTATGTTCCCATGGGTGGGTTGATGATTGCCTTTAAGGATTATTCACCAGCCTTAGGAATGTTGAAAAGTCCTTTTGTGGGCTTAAAGCATTTTACGCAATACTTTAATTCCTTCCAATTTGGGGTCACCTTAAAAAATACCCTAAAGATTTCCATCTACAGTATTATTGTAGGGTTCCCCTTACCGATTCTTTTGGCATTAATCTGTAACCAAATTCGTCTCGAGAAGTTCAAAAAATTCTTCCAAGTCACTACTTACCTGCCGCATTTTATTTCGACGATGGTGATGTGCGGGATGTTGTTACTCTTTTTGTCACCAAATAATGGTTTGATTGCCAATGCTTTGAAACTATTGAATATCAATATGCCTAACTTGCTTTCGAGTCCTGGCCGCTTTGCTTCGGTGTATGTCTGGAGTGATGTCTGGCAACACGTAGGCTGGGACAGTATCATCTATTTGGCGGCTTTGTCTGCCATCGATCCAACCTACTACGAAGCGGCAACGATGGATGGCGCGTCTCGGTTACAAAAGATCCGCCACATCGATATTCCTTTGATTATTCCAACTGCGATGATTCTTTTGATTTTGCGAGCTGGAGGAATTTTGAATGTCGGTTTTGAAAAAGTCTTGTTGCTCCAAAATCCGCTGAACTTACAAGGAAGTGAAATCATTTCCACTTATGTTTATAAAGTGGGGATGCAAAACTTTCAATATAGTTTGTCCACCGCGATTGGCTTATTTAACACTGTCGTCAACGTCATCGTCTTAGTCTTTGTCAATTGGTTGTCCCGCAAGACCACGAAGACCGGCTTATTCTAGGAGGGAAAAGGTATGGAACTGATCAAACGCAAAGAAAAAACCTCCGTAAGTCGCTGGCGGAAGAAAGATGTTAAAGAACGACTTTTTGACGTGATGATTTACGGTGGTGCGATTCTCTTGATTTTATTGATTGTCTATCCGTTATGGTTTGTCATCATCGCCTCTTTTAGTGATCCGGCTGATGTCGCAAATGGCCATATCTGGTTTTGGCCACGGGAATGGAAATTGGATGGTTACAAAGCCTTGTTTGAACAATCACTGATATGGCGTAGTTATTTAAATACCATCTTGTACACCGTTGTAGGGACGATTTTTGCCTTGTTAGTCAATATTCCTGCAGGCTATGCCTTGTCCCGGAGTGATCTTTATGGCAAAAAATATTTGTCGGTCTTCTACGTGATTCCCATGTTTGTCAGTGGCGGCTTGATTCCAATCTATTTGACGGTGAAGCAAGTTGGCCTCTTAGATAACTTCTGGGTGATGGTGATTCCTTTCGCCGTTTCTAGTTATAACATTATCGTTGCCCGCACCTTCTTTAACAACAGTATTCCAGAAGGTTTATGGGAAGCAGCACAGATCGACGGCTGTAGTACTATTCGTTATTTTATCAGTATTGTGGTGCCGCTATCCAAGGCGATTTTAGCAGTTATCGGTTTATGGACCGCGGTAGGGATTTGGAACTCTTGGTTTAATGCCTTGATTTATTTGACGGATGAAAACCTTCAACCGCTGCAACTGATTTTGCGCCGGTTGCTCATCAGCAACCAAACGCTCCAAAATCAGGCAACCGGCAGCCTGGCTTCGGAATTGCGAGCCACTGCTGATATGATGAAATACGCGGCAATCGTGGTTTCAACCGCTCCAATTATGATGTTGTATCCTTTCTTGCAGAAATATTTCAACCAAGGGGTCATGATTGGCGCGATTAAAGAATAAACACTATATAATTAATGCTAGGAGGAAAAAGAAATGAAGCGAAAAATGGGTGCTTTCTTAACCACTGCAGCGGTCTTGGCGTTATTAGCAGGTTGTGGCAGTAGTTCAGGAGACGATGCCAAAAAAGACAGTGGCAAAACAGAAGGGGGAGCTGGAGCAACTAGTTTTAAAGTAGCAACGGTTCGCTGGGCAGACTGGGGAGACGACTACCAAAAAGGCTTTTTAGAAGAAAGCGCGAAAGATGCAGGGGTCAATATCAAGTGGGATACCTACCTGAACGCTGACTGGGGGGATAAAAAATCCGTCCTGTTGGCCGGTGGTGATTTGCCGGATGCTTTCTTAGGGTCGATTACGTTAAATGACGCAGAAATTGCCCAAAACCAAGCGATGTTTATCCCGTTAGAAGATTATATCGAATCCAGCATGCCAAACTTAAAAGCAGCGATGGAAAAAGAACCTAAACTCAAAGCGTTGATTACTTCGCCAGACGGACATATCTATAGTTTGCCAAAAAAATTACCAATGCGGCCAACAATCGATAATCAATTGTTTATCAACCAAACTTGGCTGGATAACTTGGGCTTAGAAATGCCAGATACCTATGAAGATTTTATCAAAGTTTTGACGGCCTTTAAGGAAGAAGACGCCAATGGTAATGGCGATAAAAATGATGAAATTCCTTATGGTGCCGGTAATGCCGACCCAACCTTTAGCTTTATCTTGCCATTTGATAACCGTCGAGGCCAAGATCAAACTTATGAAATGTCCTTAAAAGATGGCAAACCAGTCTATCTTCGGACCGAAGAAAGCTACAAAGAAGGGATTGCTTGGATGCATGAAGCTTATGCAAAAGGCTTGATTGATCCGGAACTCTTTACCCAAGATAGCTCCATGTCTGATGCTAAACGGATGGATAAAAATGCTGCTTTAGTTGGGGTTTCTGTAGGTTGGACAGCGGATGCGACATTTGGCTTACACGCTAAAGAATACGTTGCTATGCAGCCTCTGAAAGGTCCTGATGGCAATCGTTATGTCTTTTCTGATCCTGATCACTACAACTATGGCCGCAATGAATTCATGGTGACTACTTCATGTGAAGATCCAGAATCTTTGTTGAAATGGGCAGACTCTTTCTATACCGATGATGCAAGTATTCAAACTTACTATGGTTCATTTGGTATCGGAACGGAAAAAGAGGGGGACAATTACAAAGTCTTGCCACCTCAAGGGGAAGAATCCGCTGACTCATGGGCTTGGATCAACTCTTTGCGGGACTTTGGTCCAAAATTTGTTGAAGATGGCTTCAATGACAAAGTTACAATCGATGACACTCAAGGTGACGGCCTGAAATTGAAATTGGATGAAGAAATCAACCAATATGCTTTACCAGCTTTCCCTAATGTCAACTATTCCCCAGAAGAACTGAACAAGATTTCTTCAATCTATGTGGACATCAGTTCTTATGTTACTCAAATGGCTTCCAAATGGGTTGTCGAAGGTGGCATTGACAAAGAATGGGATAGCTATATCAAACAATTGGATCAAATGGGGATGCAAGACTTCATGAAAATCCAACAAGACGCCTTTGACCGCTACGAAAAAGCGTTGGAAGGCTGATCATTATTTGTAAAAGGGCATCTACGGGTGTCCTTTCCTTACATAGAAATACGAGTGTTTGGAGGCAAGGGATGAAAAAGAAAACTGGTTGGGGTTTGCTATTAGCGATTTTATTCTTAAATAGCGGAAGTTTGGGCTATGCTGCAACGGAAAAATCCTCAGAAAATGGCATAGCCGAATATGGACCAATCCTAGCCTATCAACAGGTAGAAGCGGAAAGTTGTGAAACGAATGGGAAAATTATAGCTGATGAAAGAGCTTATTTTACCCCGGGCTCAGAAGCTTCTGGAAAAAGCTATGTCCGACTAGATCAGGCTGGGCAAACATTATCTTTTAAAACCGAAGTAGACAGTGATAGTTTGATAATTCGAGGGAGCGTGCCAGATAGTTCTACTGGTGGTGGCGAGGAGCATCCTTTGATATTAAAAATTGGCGAAAATACTCAGACCATCCAACTCTCCTCGAAACTCTCTTGGGTATACGGTGACTTTCCTTGGACTAATGACCCGGCGGATGGCCGCCCCCATAATTATTTTGATGACCATATTTTGACCTTTTCAGAGATTATTCCGGCCGGTACTGAGATTACTCTGGAAGTACCAGCAGTCAAGGATACCGCAGCTTTTTACTTAATCGATTTACTGGATACAGAGTTGCAACCGGCAATCGTCCCCCAACCAGAAGATAGTTTGAGTATCACTGATTTTGGAGCAGTAGCCAATGATGGCAAAGATGATAGTGTCGCTTTAAATGAGGCTATCGCTGAGGCAGCAACTAGCCAACAGACAGTCTACTTACCGGCGGGCACTTATGAGATTTATAATCCGGCATTGGTGAAGGGTATTTTATTAACCAAAGATAATTTAGAAATTGCCGGAGCAGGTATGTGGCACACTCGTTTGGAAACGAAAACAGCCGGTTTTTACATTCGGGGAGAAAATATTACGGTCCGTGATTTAGCGTTATTTGGTCAGACCGATGTGCGGCGGGATAATGAACCACCGGGAATTGCGGTGGAGTCAGATACAGGTCAAAGCCGCAATATTTCCTTGGAAAACCTCTGGATAGAACATACCAAAGTCGGTGTCTGGGCTAATCGTATTGATCACCTAAAACTGACCAATAGCCGGGTGCGCAATGTCATGGCAGATGGCATTAACCTGTGTCGTGGTACTTCCAACAGCGAAGTTTCTTATAGTGATTTTCGTAATACCGGAGACGATGGAATCGCCATGTGGTCCAGTTCGTTGGTAGATCAAAATAACAAAATTTTCCACAATACAGTGCGTTACCCGTGGTTAGCCAATAATATCGCCATTTACGGTGGGGAGGACCATGAAGTCTATGGCAATGATCTACGGGACACAGTGGGGATGGGCGGTGGCATCAACATCAGCACCCGTTTCAAGCCTCAGCCTTTTGCTGGTAGCCATCAGATATACGAGAATCAATTATTGCGCTGTGGTAGTTTGGAAAATGATACGAAAGCTGAATACGGGGCAATTTGGGTGAATACCGAACCTGGATTTGACAATGCCGCCCAGATACAGATTAAAAACAATAAAATTTTAGACAGCCCTTATCAAGGAATCTATCTATTTAATAGCGGAAAACTGACCAATATGACCTTTTCTGGAAATCAAATTAAAGGTGGTACTACGTATGGCATTGAAGTCGATCCCAGCGCTCAAGGGAAAGTTACTCTTACGAACAATGAGATTCAAGAATTTTCGGAGGGCAAGTTTAAAAATGAGAGCCAATTAATTTTGACTGAGGTATCCGCTACCAAGACAAAGGGCAAGAACTCTTCAAGTAAGATAACTGGTATTGTATTAGGTATTGGTGCTGTGGGATTGTTAATTGCCGGTGGCCTTTGGATTTGGTATCGTAAATCCCGCCATCGTAAATAACAAGGGTTTAGATTTGCTTCCTCATCTAAGGAGCACCAGAAGAGAAAGGTTGATAATTATGAGTAATTTATTTAACGTTGAGCGCCCGTTGATGCAAATATTAGTCAAATTAACTGATTTAGTTTTATTAAATCTATTGTTTTTAGTTACAGCTTTACCCATAGTCACTATCGGGGCAGCTTGGACGAGTTTATTAGCTAGCTGGCAGAAAATTTTGCGAGGACACGACAATCAAGTCGCACTGACTTATCTACAGCTTTTTCGGGAGAATCTGAAACAAGGAACGCTTCTTTGGGGAATCACGGTCTTGTTCGGTGGGATTTTTTTCATGGATTACCTGTTGTTGCAACAAGCCACGGGAGTATTACGAGGTATTGGGTTATTTATTCTCATGCCCTTTGTGTTGCTATTGTTGGCCGGTTCGACAGTCTGGTTTGCTTATATCGGACGCTATCGAGACACTCTCAAGCAAGTCATCAAAAATGCCTTTCTCATCTTAATTAACTGTTTTCCATGGGTGGTGCTAGCTAGCGGGATTAACGGCGGCTTATTATATTTTGCAGTTAGTTCACCTGAGCGGCTCCTGACAACTATCTATAGCTGTACCTTCTTTGGATTTTCGGCTGTGGCCTTGATAAATGCTTTGATCATGAAAAAAGTGTTCGGGAAGATCGAACAGGAGAAAAAGTAGGACAAAGCGCTGGGGATGTTTTGTTAAGGGATTTGAAGGGGACAGATGAGAGTGATAAGGGGCAATTACCAAGTGGCGGTTGTAAATCTTCTCTTGAATGTCTATTTATAGTATACTAAAAATATAAAGAGGAACTGCTGAATACAGTTCCTCTAGTAGCACCGATAAAGACGGTGGCTGAGTTAAATTATTGTTGAGAAATAATCGTCTCCCGGCTAAAGTTGACGGTTATTTCTTTTTGTCATTTCTGCAGAGTGCCAGGATTCCGAAGATTAGTGTGGCAATTAAAGACTGTTATAAAAGGGGCCCATCGACAATTACGTCAATGGGCCTTTTTCATATTGAGGTTGTGACTTATAATGAATCTTTTTTTCGCACCGGCGTCCAGATTTCGCTATAAGCATAGCCAGGTTTGTCCTCGTTCATCTGCGTAAAGGAAAAGCCAGGAACGTCGATGACCTCATAATCTGAGCTCGGTAACCACTGGGCATAGATGTTGGCATGGGTTTCTTGCATCGTCGTAGGAAAGGGGCCTTCGTTGGGAAAGACCGCCCAGGTACTAGCTGGGACTTTGACCTTTTCCAAAAGTTGGCTAGGGCTTCCATCGGTAGTTAAGACGCCAATCAAATGGGTTAGATCGCCTTCTTCTTTGAGAAAGGCAGCATCGGCATTGTAAGACGCATTGACGATTTGCTTGGGTTCGAGATTTTGCAGGGCGTGCATTTCTGCCCGCTGCTCGGGGGTGATGCTTTGGGCCAATTCGACAATGGCCTGATTGACTCCCTCAAATTGCATAGGGACTCGTTTGCTGACGCCTGCTAGGTAAAATTCTGGCTGTTCCACGATTTTGTATTCCATACTTATTCCTCCTGTTACCGTGATTTTAAACGAAAGTTTCGGAAAGAATTTGCTGTGTTGCGTCTTGGCAATTTCTGATGGGAGGAAACCGCTCCATTTTTTAAAAGCACGAGTAAAACCATCTAAGGATTGGTAGCCGTAGCGATAAGCCACCTCTGTCACCGAATGTCCCTTTAGCAATGCACGGTTGGCCTCAGCTAAACGGCGATTCTTGATGTACTCAGGTAAGGTCAGCCCTGCCAGATGGAAAAAGACGGTGCGCAAATGATAATCAGAAGCTCCCGCAAAGTTGGCAATCTCTTCCAGCGTCAGTTCTTCGGTCAGATGTTCCTCGATATAATCCATGACTTGATTCAGTTCTTTTAGCATCTTCAGCCCGCCTTTCGTACCCCAATCTTAGCAATAGGTGGAGGAGGTGACTCGACATCTTGTTAGAAAATAAGTCGAATTCGTCATACGTTAACAATATGAAAGCCGGCCAATCTTGCTTCCAGAGCCTCCCTCGGACATTCTTGACATTACTACCCGAGGCATTCTTCTCCAGCAAGGGCGCCTTTTTTATCTATTAAAAAGGTAAGGACAGCCACCTTCCCCGGCGACTCTCCTTACCTTTTCAAATTAATAAACGAGTTTTAAGTAGTTTGGATAGTGGGCAACTCGTGATTCGTGACGCTTTTTGAGATAGCCATCGATGTGGAAGATTTGGTAGCTTTCTTCATCGGTATGGCACAGCTTTGGCAAATCAGCAATGGCTAGCGGTCCTTCCAGACTGACGCCATAATCCCGTTCGCAAGCGTAATTGTAGACGACGGCGGAAGGGTGCATGGTGATGTTCATCTCCCGGGCGATGTCTTGATCCACTTGGAACATCTCTTTGACAAAGCTCGTGGGCCGATCTTCTTTAAACATCGCCAAATCGCCACCGACTTCGGTGACTAGTTCTTCGACCAATGTTTGGTTGTAAGGCTGTGCTTCACAGCCCACTGCTTGTTGCAAACGCATCATGAAGTTGCGAGCCAACTTTTTCCCCTGAAGTTGGATCGTTTTGATGTCTAACGCCGCCGAATAAGTATCGGCAAATAAGCGATTGCGGGCATCGATATCCGTAAGTGACAGCCCCCGCCGTTTCATGGTGTCATGGATGGTCTGCATGTTGACAAGTGGCATGATGCGAAATTGGATTTTCTTTTGGCTGCTGGTCATGAAATCCAACAAGTTCGTTTCCGTCTCAAGGCACACCGACCCTAGTGGATTGACGAATAAATAGATCTCAATCAAGTTAATCTCCCCCGTTTATGTGATTCCCCAAATCAGTTTGTTTTCTATGAATAATCTAACAGAAAAAATGGCAAAAAGGAAATAAAGAGAACTACCTTTATCTAACCTTTAAAGGCCCGACTAATCTTGTTTTCTGCTGGCCGATAGGTGAGGTGTAACTGTTGCAAAAGCTGTAAAAAAGCTGCTTGGCCGTGGACCGGATCACTGACTTCTAGTTCCAGCTCAAAATCATGGGTGGTGCCGTAGAAATTTTCATCTAAGGCTAACAAGCCTTCTGGGATGGAAAACCCAGCTCGCTTGGTGGTCAAATCGGCTAAAAGCTTTACTTCAGTAGCTGAGAGGCCAGCTTCTTGTAGTTTGTCGGCTACGGCTCCTGTATGTAAGCACGTTCCTTGAGTCCGCAGGGTTTGGGCGGTTTCGAGGGTCAAGGCGTCGGTATATTCCCACAGGCCCCCCTCGGCAGCAGGAACTTTCAAAGTCAGTTCGCCACGGTCAGCGTACAAGCGAATCCGTAAGCCCCAACCAAGGCTTCGTAACTTATAATCTTCGGTATCAAAATAGCAATTGGTCTGGGTTTTAAACGCATCACTGGTGAGTTGGTAGTGTTGGCAAAGCATGGCAAACTCATTTTCAGTCAGCATGGATTTAAATTCGATTTCGCGGGTTTTCGCCACTGGTAGCGCCTCCTTTTTGGAATGCTCAAACCTCTTCATTTTCACATAATGAAAGCCGTTTTGCAAACAAAAGGGGAAAATGATTCGAAATTTTCTATATTTTTTTCAAAATCAATCCGTTGGCTACTTGTCCCTCACGATAAGCCACTTGGGCAGGGCAGTTGAGGCGAGTGGTTTTTCGCGGGAAAAGTTGTCAAGACGCGGCTATCAATAATTACGCAAAACCATTGCTTTTTCCGTCAAGAAAAGATTTATTTTTCAATGAAGGCTGGCCAGCGCTGGAAAAGAAATTTCCATCTTATAGGAGAAAATATGGTAAAATCAAGGTTAGATGCCAAAGGTTCGGCCGCCTTAGATGGGAAAGCAAAGTCGGCTGAAATTGGCAGGAAAACCACGATCCATCCAGCTCGCGGGTTGTGATGGCAGAATCGAGGAAGCTTATGGAACGAAATTGGGAAATTTTTTTAGCGCCATATGAACAGACGGTGGCGGAGTTGAAAGTCAAGCTAAGAGGTATCCGTAAACAATATCGTGAGCAAAACAAACACGTGCCCATCGAATTTGTGACGGGAAGAGTCAAACCGGTGGAAAGCATCATCACCAAAAGCCAGATTCGCCATATTCCAATGGAGCGTTTGGACGAAGAGATGTCTGATATCGCCGGCTTGCGCATCATGTGCCAGTTTGTGGAAGATATCCATCAAGTGGTGCAGATTATCCGCAATCGCAAAGATATGAAAGTCTTGATTGAACGGGACTACATCACCAACAAAAAGGCTAGCGGTTATCGCTCCTATCATTTGGTGATTGAATACCCGGTTCAATTGATCAGTGGGGAAAAGAAGATTTTGGCGGAAATCCAGATTCGGACCTTGGCGATGAATTTCTGGGCCACTATCGAACATTCCCTCAATTATAAATACCAAGGGGCGTTTCCTGAAGAGATGAAAGATCGCCTGCAACGAGCAGCCGAGGCCGCGTACCAATTGGACGAAGAGATGTCTAAAATCAGAGAAGAAATCCAAGAGGCGCAGCGCTTGTTTGCCCATGGCCGGGGCAAATCCGATGACGGTTATTATCTGGCAGCGATGGACAAAGAAGATCAGGATTATCAAGCACCTGAAAAGTAATACCAACCGATTTGCTGCTGAAGAGGTAGCAGGTCAGAAAAGCTGGGGAAAGGACTGTCACTATGGAGTTGAAGGTGGCCATTGTCGCGAATAAACAAGAATTGACGATTCAAGTGGTGTATCGCTTGCGGCGCTTATTGGCCCAAGCAGGCATTCCTGAAGATCCTCTGCAGCCCACGATCGTGATTTCTGTTGGCGGGGACGGCACGCTGTTATCCGCTTTTCACCAATACGAAGCGCAGTTGCATCAAGTGCGTTTTATCGGGGTCCACACCGGCCATCTGGGTTTTTATACTGATTGGCGGGATTATGAGCTAGCGGAAATGGTAGCCAGTTTGCAAAACGAGGAAATCAAAAGCATCAGTTACCCCTTATTGGAAGTCAAAATCGGCTACGCCAATGGCAAGCCTAAGCGGCGGTTATTGGCCTTGAATGAATCGACAATCAAGCGGGGCAACCGAACTATGGTAGCCGATGTCTATATTAAAGATGAACTTTTTGAACGCTTTCGTGGGGATGGGTTGTCGATTTCGACCCCCACAGGCTCGACAGCCTATAATAAAAGTGTCGGTGGGGCGGTATTGCATCCTTCCATCAATGCGATGCAGTTAGCGGAAATCGCCTCCTTAAATAATCGCGTTTTCCGGACTTTGGGCTCGCCCATCGTGATTTCTGACAATGACTGGCTGCAAATCAAACTGCAACATTCCAGTGATTACCAAGTGACGGTGGACCAGCTGGATATCCCTCAAGATCAGATGGATACGATTTGTTACCGTATCGCTCAAGAGCGCATCCGCTTTGTATCCACCCGTCACATGCATTTTTGGCATCGCGTGAAGGATGCCTTTATTGGAGACAGTGAAGCCCATGAGATTTGAATACCATTATCAAAAAGAGGTGCCACAATTGTTGCGGAGCTTTTTGAAAGAACAAGGCATCAGCAAAGGCCTCTTAGCGAAAGTCAAATTTCAAGGAGGCCACATTTTAGTAAATGGTCAGGAAGAAAATGTTCTTTATTCGCTGAAGTGGGGGGACCAGGTGACGTTTATCATTCCTGATGAAGGGGAACATGAGACGATGCTTCCATCAGAGGGGCCGGTGGATATCGTGTTTGAGGATGAGCATGTGTTGGTGGTCAATAAACCAGCGGGCATCGCCTCGATACCGGCCCAGTACCATCCGACAGGGACCTTGGCCAACCGGGTGAAGGCTTATTACTTGCGCCAAGGCTATGCGGACCAAGTGATCCACATCGTCACCCGCTTGGACCGTGACACCAGTGGCTTGATGGTTTTTGCCAAGCACGGCTTTGCCCATGCCAAAATGGATAAGCAGTTACGGGCCCACCAATTTTTGAAAAAATACCAAGCACTCGTGGGTGGGGCGGTTTCGCGGTTACAAGACCACGAAATGATCGACCGGCCGATTTCCCGGCAGCGGACCTCCTTGATGCAACGGATGGTGGATCCTGCGGGGCAGCCGGCTCAGACGGAATATTGGTTGGAACAGCGGGACCTCCAGCAGGCTGAAGCCTTGGTGGATATTCAGTTACACACTGGTCGGACCCATCAAATTCGGGTGCATTTTGCAGATTTGGGTTGTCCACTTTTAGGCGATGATATGTACGGTGGCAGCTTGACGCGGATTTCTCGGCAAGCGTTGCATTGTTACGAGTTGCAATTTGCCCATCCCTTCACCGGTGAGCTCTTGCATTTTATCCAAGAGCCACCAGCGGATATGGCGGAGTTGATTGCTAAAATGCGCAACTAGTGGCACAATGACAGAGTTGACCGGTGGCAACAGCGCCGGTTTTTGAATGAACTGAAGGTGTGGTGAGAAAGATTGGATGAAAATCAAGAAGCATTAGAGGTGCAATTTCAACAATTGCAAGAAGCCTTAGCAAATAGTGAGATGAAACGATTTCGAGAAATCTTTTTGGAGTTGCACATCTATGAGCAGGGGCAGTTTTATCAAGCTATTGAAGAAAATCAGCGCCATATCATGTACGCCTATCTTTCTCCCAAAGAAATGGCGGACATGTTTGATGTGATCGAAGAAGATAACGAGCACATGACGGAATACTTGGCGGAAATGCGTCCGCGGTATGCGGCGGATATGCTGGCTGAGATGTATACCGATAACGCCGTCGATTTGTTGAACACCTTGGATAAAAAACAAATTGCCAAATATTTAAGCATCATGCCTGCCGAATCCGCCAGCGAAATTCGGGAACTTTTGCATTATGAAGATGATACCGCCGGGGCAATCATGACCACCGAGTATGTCTCCATCGTGGCCAATCAAACGGTGCGTTCGGCGATGTACGTCTTGAAAAATGAAGCCTTAGCCGCCGAAACCATCTACTATATTTACGTGGTGGATCAAGAAAACCGCTTAGTAGGCGTGATTTCCTTGCGGGATTTGATCGTCAATGATGATGACGTAATGATTTTAGATATCATGAGCGAACGGGTGATTTCTGTCCATGTGGGGGATGACCAAGAAGACGTCGCCCAGACATTCCGGGATTACGACTTTCTAGCCTTACCAGTTACGGATTACGATGATCACCTATTAGGGATTGTGACTGTCGATGATATCATCGACGTCATCGATGACGAAGCAGCCAGTGACTACTCCGGTTTGGCGGGGGTCAACGTCGAGGAAGTCTCTGAAAATCCGGTAAAATCAGCCGGACGTCGTTTGCCGTGGTTGATTACCTTGTTATTTTTGGGGATGGCGACAGCGAGTTTGATCAGCCATTACGAAGAGTTGGTGAGTGAAGCCTCGATTTTAGCGGTGTTTATTTCGTTGATTACGGGGACCGCCGGCAATGCGGGTACCCAGTCTTTGGCGGTAGCGGTGAGGCGCTTAGCCATGAATGATGATAAGCAGAATTCCTTTTTACGGACGGTCATCAGTGAAGTCCTGACGGGGTTAGTCACGGGGGCCATCACTGGGTTGACGATTTTTGCCATCGTTTCTATCTGGAAGGGAAACCCGATTTTGGGCTTTGTCATCGGGATGGCGATGATGTGTGCCATCACGGTGGCTAATCTGGCAGGGAGTTTAATCCCGATGCTGATGGACCGCTTAGGCTTTGATCCAGCAGTTGCCAGTGGACCCTTTATCACCACCTTGAGTGATTTGACCTCGGTGTTGATTTATTTCAATATCGCCAGTCTCTTCATGTCCCATTTTATTGGTAGTTAAAAAACAAGCTAGCTAATTAGCGTTGATGGCGAATTAGCTAGCCTGTTTTTTAGATAAAGAACTTATAAAAAATTAAGTTCAAAAAAGGCTGATGTATCAGGAATTAAGTGGCGTATCATGCTGTCATTTTGATGCCCGAAAAAGATGAAATTTAGCTCCGTAGGAATTGATATGACGATAGCTAGACCGGCAAATGCCAAATACAAAGCAATTTGTCATTTTCCTTTGAGCTTCAAACTTAGAGTAAGTGTCACAAGTGCCACCAACTCTAAGTAATTCATCTCAATCTTGAAAGCTACTGTCATATCAATCCTACTACGCTAAATTTCATCTTTTTCACGAGATGCTGCCACCTTTTTAAGAAAGAAAATAGCAAGCTTTGGGGAGCAAAGTCAACAATCGATTATAAAACAGGTGGCCTTACTGGAGGAAAATGCCTCGAGTTTTAGAGTTAAGGATGTCAGAGGGCTAAAAGAACTTATCGCATATAGTTGCACCTAAGCAGAAATCGCTAAGGTGAGCTAGCAAATTACTTGTTGTGTTCAATATTTTTGTTGGACTTACAACAAGTTTGCCTTGCGACTTACCCTCTATAATTCAGTAGTCATCCTTAAAGACACTACCATACCCACAATTCCACCGGAAGCGAGGGCAACCTATTTTCTATAGAATTTGAAGATTAGGCTTTTTTCAATTGAATCATGTGGAAACTTTGACTTGGTAACATGCCGCAAAGGTGGCCGTTTTCAAAAGTGAGGTTTTTCCCAGCAACAGGCGCTACCGTATCAGGAGCGGCTTCGGTATTGACAGCTTTCAAGTCATCATGGTGCAACATCACGTGCTGATCCAAACGGTAGCCTTCGTATTGTCGCAAGTCACAGGTCAATTCCAAATCATCTGCCAAGTCTTTGTTGACGGCGAAAATCGTCAATTGGTCAGCGGCCTCATTTTCGATAACCACGGCATCCAAGTAAGAAGAGTTACCATAGCGACTTTCGAAGGTTGGGGCCTTGATCTGTGTATGGAGGACGTGGCCGCGTCCTTGGTTGGAAATCATGGCAAATGGATAGAAGATGGTTTGTTTCCAAACGCCAGTATCCGAGGTCATGATAGGAGCGATAACATTGACTAATTGTGCCAAACAGCCAATCTTGACCCGATCGGCGTGGCGCAACATGGTAATCATCATGCTAGCGACTAATAAGGCATCTTCAAAATTATAGACGTCTTCCAATTGATGCGGGTGTTGCGTCCAAGGTTCGATTTGCTTGTCTTGTTCGTTGGAATGATACCAAACATTCCATTCATCAAAGGAAATATTGATGTTTTTCTTGGCCCGTCGTTTGGCTTTGACGGCGTCACAGATGGCGATGACTTCCCGGATAAACTGATCCATGCCGTCGGAAGAAGCCAGATATTGTTGGCTGTTGTCATCGTGATTGCCGTAGTATTGGTGCATGGAAATGTAGTCCACTTGGTCGTAACATTGGCTCAACACGGTATCTTCCCAAAAGGCGAAAGTCGGCATGTCGAGATTGGAACTACCACAAGCCACCGTTTCAATCGTCGGGTCCACAAGGCGCATGGCTTTGCCGGCTTCTTCGGCGATACGACCGTATTCTAGAGCGGTTTTATGACCTTCTTGCCAAGGCCCGTCCATTTCGTTGCCGAGACACCAAAGTTTGATATCGTGAGGTTTTTCGACACCGTGTTGGCGGCGGAGGTCACTGTAGTAGCTTCCTTTTTCCAAGTTGGTGTATTCGATGATATTTTTGGCAGCTTCCAGGCCCCGGGTCCCCAAGTTGATCGCCATCATCGGCTGGGTATTGACGGTTTTGGTCCATTCCATAAATTCGTTCAAGCCAAATTGGTTGGATTCCACCACGCGCCAGGCCAAATCGATTTTGCTAGGCCGCTCTGCTTTAGGCCCAACACTGTCCTCCCATTTGTAGCCAGAGACAAAGTTACCCCCAGGATAGCGGGTCACTGGAACATTGAGTTCACGAATCAAAGCGGCTACATCTTGCCGTAGCCCGTTTTCGTCGGCTGCTGGATGACCAGGTTGGTAAATCCCTTCGTAGACACAGCGTCCTAAGTGTTCCACAAAAGAGCCGTAGATTCGTTCATCGATATCAGATAAAATAAAGTGTTTGTCAATCATAATTGCTGCTTGCTTCATCGTTGTGACACTCCTTTTTTTGAATTCCCTTACAGTATAGAAAGCTCAGCGGGTATTGGGAAGGAACAAATGTCGCCAAAAGTTGACTTATTCTCCCATTAGAATTAAGGTAAAAGAAATTCGTTAGCTAGCAGACGCTGTTATGAAAAGAAGTCCTGACCAATTTTCCTATCCGGCGAGTCCAGCTGCCAATATCCAGTAAAGAAAGGAAGACCTTGATGCAAGTCACGTTTTGCGGGTATCATACCCATAATGTCAACCATGATGTCATCTCTCGGCCCCAAGGTTTGGCGGAGTATTTATTTTTGTTGGTGTTAGCCCCGATGACATTTACCTTTGCGGATGGTCAAAAAGTCTTGGCCAAGCGGGGCGCGTGCCTGTTATACACACCGGGGACCTTCCAACACTATCAAGCAGAGACGACTTTTTTCAACAGCTTCGTGGAGTTCACCGGATTAACAGCGGCGTCTCTACCAGCTAATTTACCGGTTAATCGCTTGTTTTATCCCACAAATGAAGACCAGCTAAACCGTCTGTTGCAAAAAATTCATCAAGAATTTCTCTTGCATCAGCCGGAAAGCGGGACTTTGATGGATTTGTATTTACAGGAACTGTTGTTGCTGGCGGCTCGCGGGGCGGATCACCATCAGCGGCTTCAAGAAGGGGAAAATTCCTTGTATCATGAGTTGCATTCCTTGCGTTTAGCCATGCTGGCGGATTGTCAGGAGGAGTGGTCGGCAGAGAAGATGTGCGATTTGTTGCAGGTTGGTAAAAGTCAGTTCTACCGTTTATACCAGCAGTACTTCCACACGACTCCTAATGAAGAGCTGATTTGGGCGCGGTTGCAGTTGGCAATTTACCATATGACCAATCGCTCCATGACGATTCAAGAAGCCGCCTATCAAGCCGGCTTTGCTAACATCAATCATTTTCACCGGCTGTTTAAAAAGCGTTATGGTTGCACGCCTAGCCAGTATCGTAGTCGTTAATCTTTGTGGCGAATACCTATGAAGGGACGTTTTGAGATACCGTTTTCGCTGGTTATGATATACTAAATTTATCTGATAGATAGGGGGATGTACCAATGATTATTACGACAACGACAAGTGTTGAAAATCGCCAAATCGGCTCTTATGAGGGGATTGTCTTTGGTGAGGTCATTACCGGGATTAATATGTTGAAGGATTTAGGAGCGGGCTTACGTAACGTCTTTGGTGGCCGCTCGAAAGGCTACGAAGAAGAATTATTGCGGGCACGGGAAGAATCTTTGCAAGAAATGAGTCAACGGGCACAAGCCATGGGCGCTGATGCGGTGGTTGGTGTCAAGATGGATTATGAAGTGCTAGGCTCTGACAATGGCATGCTGATGGTTACTTGTAGCGGTACTGCTGTAAAATTAAGCTAAGCGTTAGTTAGTGAATAAAAAAGCTCGTCCCGGTTAAATAATCGGAGACGAGCTTTTTGATAGACTTGATATTATAAAATTTTAATCTATGTGAAATCCTATTTTACTAAGGTTTATAGAGAATTTCATACTGTGTTTTTGATGGCACAAAAATGGTGAAATTTAGCTCTGTAGAAATTGAAATAGCTGTAGCTGGACCGGAAAATGCCAAACGTAAACCGGGTTTGTCATTTCCCTTGGAGCTTCAAACTTAGAGTAAGTGTCACAAGTGCCACCAACTCTAAGTACTTTTGCTAGTCTTTCTTAGCGGTCTCTGCTTAGAAATGACTGTATGCGCAATGATTTTATAGCCATCTCACATCCTGTGGGCTACTGCTATTCCAATTCTACTCCGCTAAATTTCACCATTTTTACGATAGATAGCAGGTTTAGAAATCATAGAATTACTTAAAACGAATTAAATATAAGAAGTTTATCAACAAAATCGGTTGGTCATGTTGTAGGTGAATTCCTTGGGTAGTAGTGTCAAGAATGTCCGAGGGCTAAAGGAACCTATCCCATACAGTTCACCTAAGCAAAAATCGCTAAGATGAGCTAGCAAAATGACAACTGTCCTTTGGTTGGTATTTACCGGTTCCATTAAACCCCCGAGAGATTTATCGGAAACAAAGCCAACCAGCTTTCTTACGTTATGGGAAATTTTTTAGCTATTCAGGAATTTATCTTTATATTCGTCGTATTCTTCTTGCGTAATCAGGCCGTCTTCTAACGCTTGGCGACGTTCTTTTAATTTTTGATAATTGGTTTCAGTCGTCAGGGGGGCTTGGGGGCCAGCAGGATTGCCAGCGCCAGCCAACTTGTGGCGACCAGCTGTGGTGATCCCGTCCATCACGCCGTCTTGCATGTCACTTTTGCTGTCTTCCAAAAGTTTAGCGATATCAAAGACCACGCGTTTCGTCCAAAAAATACTGAAGACTTCCCGGAAACTCTCAATCCGCAACGAGCCCCAGATGATGCGGGTATTGGGATTGATGGTGTTGATATTGCTCAAAGGGATACTCTTGTAATCATTATTGAAAGGCACCCAGCGGGCAAAGATCAAGCGGCCTGAGTTGGTGATGGCATAGGCGCTGAAGCCTTTACAGCTAAAGTAACGAACTTTGCCTGTTTGGCGATCGTGGACCCGTTCGTGGAAATCTTCACTGGACTCTCCAGTCTCGGGACTAAAGTTTTCTTTGTCTTCGGGATGGTGACGGCCGATAAAGGAGGCCAAAACTTCCTCATCTTTGCCCAATGCATCTTCAATTAGTTTAAAGTGTTTTCGTTGCAGCCAGCCACCAATCAACGGGGTCATATTGAATCCCAGTTTGTGTTTGCGGGCATACACGTACATTTCATCTGCTTTTTTCATAACAACCAAAACTCCTGTCTTTTAACGGCCAAAATAAGCTATCTGGCCAAAATCACTGCACCACTAGCAACCAAAACTAGTGTACTTTGAGCTAAGTATAGCATAAGAGGCCGCCTTTCTGCCAAAGACAACTCATCGGGGAGGCTGACAACAGAGGAGACTGTCATAGTCGCGAAAAAGCCCCGCTGACGATGGTGTCAGCGGGGAAACTAATGTTATCAGAAGTTAGCGGGTCTCCAAATCGTGTAAAAACAGGCCACTTAATAGTTTGGGTTCAAACCAAGTGGATTTTGGTGGCATGATCTCACCGGCATCGGCTACGTTTAAGAGATCGGACATTTGCGTCGGATACATGGCAAAGGCGAGATTCCAATCGTCCCTCGCCGTCAAACGTTCGAGTTCTTCGGGTCCCCGGATACCGCCGACAAAATCGATGCGTTTGTCGGTGCGAATATCCATGATGCCGAAGATTTTTTCGAAGACTTGTGTTTGCAAGACGGAGACATCCAATCGCCCCACCACATCCGCTGGTAAGACCGAATCTTTAATCGTTAAAGTATACCAAGTACCAGCTAACAGCATTTGGATTTGGCCTTGAGCAGCGGCTTTCTTTTCACCAGTAGCGACGACTGTGAAGGCTTCTTGCAACTGCTCCAAAAAATCAGCTGGAAGCGGCACATTTAAGACGCGATTATATTCCCAAATGGCCAGTTGGTTATCCGGGAAGAGGATCGACAGAAAATACTCGCTTTCGGTGCTGGCTTGACCTTCTTGACGTTTTTGCAAGCCGACTTTCACAGCGGATTCCGTACGGTGATGGCCGTCAGCGATATACAATGCCGGCACTTTTGCAAAGGCTTCTGTGAGTTGGGTCACCACTTTGGGATCGTCGATGACCCAAACACGGTGCTGCACGTCATGGTAGCTCTCGAAATCATAGACCGGCTCATGTTGTTCTTGCCAAGCGGTCATCACTTGTTGCAGCGCCGCGTTTTCCCGATAGCTGAGGAAAATCGGGCTGGTATTGGCATCACAAGCCAAAATATGATTGATGCGATCGACTTCTTTTTCAGGACGGGTAAACTCATGCTTTTTGATTTTGCCGTTGACGTAATCCTCGATAGCAGTTGTAGCCACCAAGCCGGTTTGACTGCGCCCCATCATGGTGAGCTCGTACAAATACAGCAGCGGGGTTGTTTCTTTTTGCAACCAACCCTTAGCCAAAAACTCCGCTAGATTACTAGCTGCTTTTTGATAAACCAGTGGATCATAGGGAGACAAATCTGCCGGTAAATCGATTTCCGCCTTATCAATATGAAAGAAACTATAAGGATTATCTTTCGCTAGTTCCCGTGCTTCAGCCGAATTTAGCACATCATAAGGCAAACAAGCGACTTTTTCCGCCAGCTTGTCAGCGGGGCGGAGGGCTTCAAATGCTCGGACGACTACCATTAGCAGACACCCTGATTTTGAATCACCCGGACGCGAACGATTTCCGGATTGGCTGCCAGTTTATCGGCGACAGCTGCGACTTTGGCCGGATCATCCTCTGTGATATCCACTAAAGTATAGGCAAAATCATCCCGCCCACGGTTGATCATGTTGTCGATGTTGATGCCTTCTTCGGCGACGGCAGTGGAAATTTGCCCTAACATATTCGGGACGTTTTTGTTGATGATGGTCAGACGGTAGGGACTGTTGAAGGCCATTTCCACCGTCGGAAAGTTTACCGAGCGCTTGATGACGCCGGTTTCCAAAAAACGTTTTAAGGTGCGAGCGGCCATCTTGGCACAGTTGATTTCCGCTTCATCCGTCGAGGCGCCCAAGTGAGGCAAGACTAGAACTTTTTCGTGATGCAAGAGTTTTTCGTCGGCAAAGTCAGTGGTATAACCTGCTAAATCACCGGCATCGATGGCTTTCAGTACAGCAGCGTCATCGACAATGCCCCCTCTGGCGAAGTTGAAGAGTTTGGCGGTGGGTTTCATTTTTGCAATTTCGGCAGCGCCAATCATGCCTTGGGTTTTCTCGGATAATGGAACATGAATGGTAATGAAATCGCAGCTAGTTAAAAGTTCGTTGAGATCTTGCGCTCGTTGCACCCGTCGCGAAATGCTCCAAGCTGTATCCACCGAGACGAAAGGATCAAAGCCCATGACTTCCATACCCAGGCGGTAGGCGTCGTTAGCTACCATGGCGCCTATCGCACCAAGACCGATGACACCAAGTTTTTTGCCTTCCAACTCGTGGCCGGCAAATTGCGCTTTGTTGGCTTCCGCTTGCGTTTCCACGTCTTCTCCTGTCAAAGTTTGGACCCAAGCAGCTCCTTGTAAAATCGGGCGCACTGAAAGCAGTAAGCTAGCAATTACCAATTCTTTGACGGCGTTGGCATTGGCGCCGGGAGTATTGAAGACGACGATACCATTTTCGGTACATTGTTTGACAGGGACGTTGTTGGTCCCAGCACCAGCCCGGGCGACGGCCAAGACCGAAGCGGGAAAGGCGTAGTCGTGGAGTTTTTGACTGCGTAAAATAATGCCGTCTGGCGCATCTCCTTCGTTGATGGCATAGTTTTCTTTGTCGAAGCGCGCCATCCCTTCTGGTGCGATAGCGTTAAAGGTTTGAATATGGAACATCTCAGGCACCCCCGTTTTCTTTTTCGAATTTTTCCATGAAGGCAATCAGATCTACCACGCCTTGTTTAGGAAAGGCGTTGTAAAGACTTGCCCGCATCCCTCCCACTAAACGGTGACCTTTGAGGTTTTCAAAACCGGCTGTTAAAGCTTCGGCATTGAATTTCTTGTCTAAGTCAGCGTCGCCAGTGACAAAAGGAATGTTGGTAAGGGAGCGACTATCGGCTCTTACCGGGCTAGTGAAGAGGCTAGATTTTGCTAAGGCATCGTATAGTAAAGTGGCTTTTTCTTGATCTTTTTTCAAGATTGCCGCCACACCACCTTGCTCTTTTAACCATTCAAAGACCAATTTGGCGATATAAATGGCAAAGGTTGGTGGCGTGTTATACAGGCTGTTGTTGTCCGCTTGAATTTGGTAATCCAGCATTGGTTCAGCCACCGGGCACAGACCGATTAAGTCCTCGCGAATAATCACGACAGTTAAGCCAGCGGGGCCGATATTTTTTTGCGCACCAGCATAGATGATGCCGAAATCTGCTACTTGATAATCATTGGCTAAGATATTAGAAGACATATCCGCTACGATCGGCACGTTGCCAGCTTTGGGAATTTCTTGATACGCGGTACCGACGATGGTGTTGTTGGTAGTGATGTGTAGATAAGCCGCGTCTTGGTCGATCATGTCTTCCGTGATTTCCGGAATATAAGTGAAGTTGGCGTCTTCGGAAGAGGCGATGACTTCTACGTCGATACTCTTGAAGGCTTTGGCTGCACTGATGGCTTTTTTAGACCAAATGCCAGTATTGACATAAAGTGCTTTTTTCCCTTGAGCCAAGTTTAAAGGTACCATGGAAAACTGCAAACTGGCGCCCCCTTGTAAAAAGAGCACTTTGTAGTTGTCAGGAATCCCCATCAATTCTCGCAAAAGGGCTTCAGCATCTTTAATGATGGCATCGAATAAGGAGGAACGGTGACTCAACTCCATCACGGACATGCCGCTACCTTGGTAGTCTAAAAATTCAGCTTGGGCCTTTTCCAATACTGGTTTTGGTAACACAGCAGGTCCGGCAGAAAAATTGTAAATCGTCATTGCATTCTCTCCTTTAGATAGTTTGGGCAGAGGTTAATTTTCGTGTTTTAGGCAAAAATAGCCTCGCCAATGGTCAAATTTCTCAAAAAAGCTTTGAGTTACCGAATAGTGTAACAGATGTTGTTGCAAGTCGAAAGAATATTTTGAAAATTTATATATTTTTTCACTGAATGTTCGGTAAACTTTTGTAATCTTATCATTCTGTTGTTTATATATTCAAAATAGCAACTTATCCCTGTATCTTCAACCATTGTGTTTCGCGTATTTATGATTGGAGCTGGGACTTTTTTTGCCAATTTTGAGGAGTGGAAAGAAAATTTTCAGGAAAATGCAAAGATTCTCTTATTTTCGGTAAGGATTTGGGCCATTTGCCAGTCTTCTGTTGTATAATGACAGATACTGAACGCGACCTTCAAATCGTACTTTCAGAATCTAGAATGAAATGATGGTGAAAACATGACGGACAACAGCAAAACTCGCGTTGTCGTTGGCATGAGCGGCGGGGTGGACTCGTCGGTAACAGCGCTAATCCTGAAGGAACAAGGCTATGATGTTATCGGGATTTTTATGAAAAACTGGGAC
Source organism: Enterococcus diestrammenae (assembly GCF_049384045.1). Classification (NCBI taxonomy): domain Bacteria; kingdom Bacillati; phylum Bacillota; class Bacilli; order Lactobacillales; family Enterococcaceae; genus Enterococcus; species Enterococcus diestrammenae. The sequence goes on along the minus strand of NZ_JBMRGR010000012.1, from coordinate 20,291 downwards.
GACACGGATGAAAACGGAGTGTGTACGGCGACGGAAGACTACAAAGATGTCGCAAAAGTGGCTTCGCAAATCGGGATTCCTTATTACTCGGTGAACTTCGAAAAAGAATACTGGGATCGGGTATTTGAGTATTTCTTGGCAGAGTACCGGGCAGGTCGGACACCAAACCCAGATGTGATGTGTAACAAAGAAATTAAGTTTAAAGCCTTTTTGGACTATGCCATGGACCTAGGAGCAGATTATGTGGCCACTGGGCATTACGCCCAAGTGACGCGAGATGCAGATGGCACGGTTCATATGTTGCGGGGTGTCGACAATAACAAAGACCAAACCTACTTTTTGAGTCAGCTTTCTCAAGCGCAACTGCAAAAGACGATGTTTCCTTTAGGGGGCATGGAAAAACCGCAAGTGCGGGAAATTGCTGAAAAAGCTGGTTTAGCGACAGCCAAGAAAAAAGATTCCACCGGGATTTGCTTCATCGGTGAAAAGAATTTCAAAGAGTTTTTGGGCCATTACTTGCCGGCCAAAAAAGGTCAGATGGTGACGTTAGATGGTGAAGTCAAAGGGGAACACAGCGGCTTGATGTATTACACTATCGGTCAACGTCAAGGCCTCGGTATCGGTGGTGGCGGTGAGTCACAAGAACCATGGTTTGTCGTAGGAAAAGACCTCAGTACCAATACCTTATATGTCGGCCAAGGGTTCCATCATCCGGCTTTGTATGCGGATCGTTTGGAGGCCAGTGAGATTCATTTCACTACAGAAGGGGCTCATCCGCAAGAATTCACTTGTACGGCGAAGTTCCGTTACCGCCAACAGGATGTGCCGGTGACGGTGCGCCTTTTGCCGGATAACCGAGCAGAAGTCATCTTCCAAGAACCAGTGCGGGCCATCACACCAGGACAAGCCGTGGTTTTCTACGACGGTATGGAATGTCTCGGCGGCGGCCTAATCGATTGTGCCTACCAGGACAATAAAGTTTTACAATACGTTTAATCGCAAAATGGATCAAAAGCCTATCAAGGTTTTTGGTCCTTTTTTTAGATAAAGAAATTATAAAAATTAAGCTCCAAAAAGGCTGATGGTTCAGGAATTAAGTGGCGTATCATGCCGCAATTTTGATGTCATGAAAAAGAGTACGTAGGAAAGATAGTCTATCAATTATCGACAAAACGGGGGTGGTCTTGCCGGAAAATCCCTTGAAGTGTCGTATGAAGGTTCTCTGTCGAGTAAAGAAACTAGCAAAATGACAACTGTTTTTAGTTGGTATTTATCGATTCTGTGACAATCCAAATGATTCTTCGGGAGTAAGTCTGCCTTGTTCGTTTAGGCTTCGAGATAACGTGTAATTGTGTATAAGAGGAAAGAAAGTGGGCGAGTTTGCTGGTAAGCATTCGTATTTTGGAGAAAGTTGAGGGGGAATTCTCATAAAACTTGTCTTGTTAAATATGCTAGAAATCGTGGTAAGTTCCTACACCATCAAAAAAGTAGAAAAAAATTTCAGATATTTAAATGAGAAATCAAGCGATTATAATTAAAATGTGGTAAAATTATACCTGTAAGATTGATGAGAGAATAGCGACGGGGATCGCTAGCATTTGCATAGGGGATGGCAAAAACTAGCGAGAAATTCGCATTTTGTTTTGGCTTAGAGGTTTGTTTGAGGGAGGGAGCAGCATGAAATTAAAGCAGTTATTCACAAAAGAACAACTTTGGCTGTTGGATGAAGAATTATTTCATGATGTCTATTACACGATTATCAATGGTGACTGGCCGTTTCATACTGCCGCGCAGGCAAAGCAGTTTCAGCGATTGTCGTCGATGGATCGGTGCCGGTATGCTTTGACGACCACCGAGGATTATTTGCAGGATTTGCCAGATTGGGAGTTGGCGACTTATTTTTCCCGTTATGGGAGTCGTCATTTTGATTTGGTGCGGGGGAGTGTTTCGAAAAACCGTGTCAAAGGGTAAAGCAGCGTAGCGTAAATGAAACAGCCCGCAACAAGAGGTAGTACTCTTGTTGCGGGCTGTTTTCGCCTTTGCAATCTTCTAATCAACCACTTAAGCTATGGGTGACTATTGATACACGGGAGCATTTTCTGCTTCTCTGAGAGGGGAAGTATTTATTTTTTGTGATCATGCTGGATTTCTGCCGTATTTTTACGTACCAGTAAATAGTTCAATAAGACTAAAAAGGAAGTGGAGATGAAGACGCCGCGGTAACCGAAAAAGCTGGAGACCGAGGAGCCAATCATGGGACCAAAGACATTACCGGTAGCTTGGAAGGATTGGTTGTAGCTAAAAATCCGACCGGCCGCATGGTGAGGTGAATATTTGGTAATCAAGGCATTGACGGCTGGCAGCAGACACGCATCGGAAACGCCTATCAAAAAGCGCAGGATTCCTAATTGCCAGACGTTACTGACAAAGGCCATGGGAAAGTACACGATGATGGCTAAAATCAAACCCGCCGCCAGCACCCGTTCACTACCGATACGATCCCCCAGTCGGCCCATCCGTGGTGCGGCGAGTAAGGTGGCGACTCCGGGGATTGAAGCGATGATGCCGCTGACCAAGGTAACATTGCCGCTGCCACCTAATAACTGCCGGATATACAGACTGATGATAGGACTGATGGAGTTATTGGAAGCTTGAATAATCATGGTGGTGACAAACATGCCGATGACGACATGAGGATATTTCAACTCTTTCAAAATGGCTGAAGCCGGCTGCAAGGCTTCTTTTTCGACTGGTGTGAATTCTTCATGAACGAAAAAGAGGCTGAGTAAAAAGACGACGAACAAGACGGAGGCCGTGATGAAAAAAGTGGTGCGGTACCCAAAGGCCGTGGCCGTCACTCCACCTAATAACGGACCTAACAGCTGGCCGGTGACTGCTCCAGTGGATAAGGTACCTAACACTTGTCCGCTGCGGGCTTTGGGGGTACCGGTAGCGACAAGGGCGGTGGCGTTAGAAATATAACCAGAAAAGACTCCTTGCAACAAACGCAGTCCGACCAATTGGTAAACATTGGTGACCAAGCCCATCATGCCGATGACCACAGCCATCCCCAGACTGGCCCGTAAGAGCATCAATTTCCGCCCCTTTTGATCGGCAAGTCGGCCCCACCATGGAGAAATCAGAGTGGTTACGAGAAAGGTTGCGGAAAAAGCTAAGCCACTCCATAAGTTCAATGCTTGGGGAGTGAAATCCCCGAGAGTATCTATGTACAAGGACATGAAGGGCATCACCAGGCTAAAGCCAATACCCGCCATAAAAGTTCCGAACCACAAGACAATCAGGTTTTGCTCCCACCTTTGCCTTGGACGGGTAATGCGCTCTTTTAAACGCTGAAAAAATAGTGCTATCACAAATGAAGGCTCCTTTTTATTGAGTTGATTTTTGTTACAGACGAAGCCAATAGAAGCAACAAGATGTCGCTGTGACTGCGTCCGCTCTCTATGATAGTACAGGGATAGCGGTGGGGCAAGGGCTCTTTTTTGGCTTTGGCGATTCTTTAGTTTTTGGTAAGAGAGTTTATGAATAGGAGATGTTTTCTTAATTCTTCCTTGCTTTTCAAACAGAATTCTTGCCACTGTCAAAAAAGGTGGTTACTATGAGGGTGTTCAGGTAAAATAAGAGGGACGTGCAGCTCGTTTGATAACGTGTGTCGTTTTATCTGAGGGGAATTTTGGCATGCGACAGGCAAGCGTCAGGAAAAAATGAACGATTAAGCAGAGAAGGAAGAATTCATTATGTATCAAGTGGTCGAGATGTATGGGGACAATGAACCTTGGTGGTTTTTTGAAGATTGGCGTCAAGATATTCGCAAAGAAACAGTGTTTGCCACAATCGAGGAAGCAAAACAGTTTTATACGCAGGAGTGGGTGCGTTTGAGTAAAAACTACCCGCAACATTCCGGTAAAAAGAATTTCTTAAGCGCTTTTTGGAGTGATAGTGATGAACGCTGGTGTGAAGAATGCGATGATTACTTACAACAATATACGGGGCTCGCTTTGTTAAAGGACTATCAAGCTGTGAGCGAAACCAGTGATGGCCAGCTTTATGAAGACATGCACCCCACCAAAAAAATTCGCTGTTGCCAATTATTTAGCCAGCATCATGCAGTTTAATCCGACAACTTGCCTAGGGAGTAACTCCTTGGGCTTTTTTTTGAAGGGAAAGCTCTCAGCTGCAATCGGCGAGGGAGCAATAACGCAGGAGCCTAGCCAGTCATCTTTTGCCGGTTGCGCTAACGGTGCCGTTTCACGTCTAAGGTTTAACGAAAGCCGAAGATTTCCTGAGATGTCTCGGCAAAGGTGGCGCGTCGCAGCAATCTTTTGTAAAATGACAGGCAGAGAGCTTTGCCATAAGCTGATAGCCGGTGGGAAAGTGCAAGAAAAAGGAGTTATTACCAACGATGGGAAAAAAACTAATTGTGACAGAAAAACCCAGTGTTGCCAAAGATTATGCCAAAATCTTGGGAGCGAAGGCACAGGGTCGAGATTATTTTGAAAATGAACGATACATCATCACTTGGGCGTATGGTCATCTACTGACTTTGAAGCTGCCAGAAGATATCAAGCCAGAATGGAAGACGTGGCAGCTGGAGACTTTACCGATGATTCCCAAGCAAATCGGCTTGAAACCTTTGCCAAAAACCTCACGACAACTAAAGCTTATCGGCAATCTAGCGAAACGCCAAGATGTGACGGGGGGCATCGTGGCGACAGATGCTGGTCGTGAAGGGGAAGCGGTGGGACGCTATATTTTTGAATGGATCAAGTTGAACAAACCGTTGGAACGCCTCTGGATATCCTCCCAGACGGAAAAAGCCGTAAAGACCGGCTTTGCCCAGCTAAAACCAGCAAAACAATACGAAAATCTCTATCAATCAGCAGTGGCACGAGGGAAGGCGGATTGGTTGGTGGGTCTGAACGTCACCCGCGCCCTGACGGTGAAATATGCCGACAATCTCAGTGCTGGTCGGGTCCAGACACCGACCTTAAACCTGGTGCATCAAGCCCAGGAAAAAGCTGAGAAATTTGTTCCCACCACTTATTACACCATTGACTTGCTTTTTGGCAACGAAACTGGGCGGCTCCAACTGAAAAATCCCCAACAGTATACTGACCGCAATCAGGCAGAAGCCTTCGTGAATCAGTTGGTGGGGCAAAATGGAAAAGTAGTGACTGTCAATACCAAAGAAAAGCAACAGCTGGCACCCTTACCTTATGATTTGACGGAGCTCCAACAGGTGGCCAATAGCCGGTACCAATATTCGGCGAAAAAGACCTTATCCTTGGTACAAAGCTTGTATGAAACGCATAAAATCGTCAGCTATCCTCGAACCGATTCCAAATATTTGCCGCAAGATTTAGCCGGTACGATGAAGGAGCGGTTGCAGGCGTTGGTGGGCTATGATGAGCGGGCCAAGCGCTATCTGGCGCAAGGGGCCAAAGTCAAGCAGACGGCGGTTTTCAATGATCGCAAAGTCACCGATCACTACGCGTTGATTCCGACTGAGGAGCGGCCACGCTTTGAAAAACTGAGTACAGATGAAAGTCGCATCTATCATTTGATTTTGGAGCGCTTCTTTGGGTTGTTTGCTGACCCTCATATCACAGCCACTACCAAAGCGACTGTCGCAATCGCTGGTCATTCATTTGTCTTCAAGCAGGAAAAAGTCCTGCAAGCAGGCTGGCAAACGGGGACGGCTGCCAACAAAGCCCAAGTTTCTTGGCAAGAAGGGCAGAGTCTAAAAGGGAACTTCAAAATCAACAAAGAATTAACCACGCCACCAAAACTCCTCAGCGAAGGCACTTTATTGGCGCAGATGGAAAAAAATAATCTCGGTACGCCAGCTACCCGCGCCGAAATTATCGAGAAGTTATTGAAATCAGAACTGATGGAGCGCCGGGGCAATGTGCTAGCGGTGACCCCAAAAGGTCGCCAACTGTTGAGCCTGGTGAATCCGTCTTTGCGTTCGCCAGAGTTAACCGCCAAATGGGAACGCAGCTTGGAAGCCATCGCCCAAGGTCAAGAAAATCCCCAGCAATTTTTGCGAGGAATCGAAGCCGATACTAAAAAATTGGTGGCTGAAATCAAAGAATCGCAGCAAAGTTACAAGGATTTCTCCTTGACCACCAAAATCTGTCCTGAATGTGGGGAACCACTGCGGGAACGCAACACGCGAGATGGCAAGATTTACCTTTGTAGCAACCCTGAATGTAACTATCGTCGGCGAAAAGAGCCGAAAGTGTCTAACCATCGTTGTCCCCAATGCCATAAAAAAATGGAAATCATTGATGGCAAAAACGGGGCATTCTTCAAATGCAAGTTCTGCGGGATTACGGAGAAAATCCCTGATAAACAGGAACGGAAAAAGAAAATGACGAAAAATGAAGAACGCCGCTTACTGGAACAATATGCCAAAGCGGAAGAACCAGGAGAAAGTCCATTAGCCCAAGCATTGAAAGCTGCGATGGCGAAAAAAGACTGAGAGCTTTTGCAAGTTGCAAGGCCTGTAAATGTAAAAAAAAGACCACGTCTGTTTGGGAACAGGTGTGGTCTTTTGCTTGTAGGTAAAGAACTTATAAAAAATTATGCTCCAAAAAGCTTGATGTATCAGTAATTAAGTGGCCTATCATGCCGTCATTGTGATGTCCGAAAAAGGTGAAATTTAGCGACCTAGGAATTGGGTTGACGGTAGCTAGACCGGCAAAAGCCAAACGAAAAATCTGTTTGTCTTTGCTAGTTCATCTTAACGGTGTCTGTTTAGATGAACTGTATGCGCAGACGCACCTTTAGCTTTGCCTTGCGCATTCAAACTTAGAGTAAGTGGTGTCAGCATCACAACTCTAAGTAATTCATTACGCATCTTTAGAGCTACTGTCAACCCAATTCTACTATGCTAAATTTCACCTTTTTCACGGTACATAGGCTACCCTACAAGAAAATAATTGCTCGATTTACAAAGCAAAGGTAATAAATTGCTTATCGATAAAACAGGGCGGACTTGCTGGAGGAGAATGCCTCGGGTTGTAGTGTTAAGGATGTCCGAGGAATTACTTGTTGTTGTCCAACGATTTTGTTGGAGTTACAACATGTTTGACTTCGGCAAGGAGCTATCAGAAACATATCGCATACAGTTCATCTAAGCAGAGTTCGCTAAGATGAACTAGCAAAATGACAACTGTTTATTGTTGGCATTTACCGGTCCCACTACCACCCGAGGGATTCTCCGGAAGCAAGGCTGCCCTGTTTTTTTAGTGTTTATAAAGTAACTGGCGCAAAAATGCCGCAAATCGCTGGGTAGAGTTGTTGAAAATCAGTCAGCTCGACATCGTAAATGGCATCTTCGCCACAAGGGATGTCCCGCAGGCGGTGGTTGAACCATAACGCTTGCCAATTGCCACTTTTGGCGCCGACGATATCATTTTCAAAACTATCCCCCACATACAAGGTGGTATCTGCATCAAAGCCAAAACGTTCTTCTGCTAGTTGGAAGATTTCCCGTTCTGGTTTTTGGAAACCAGTAGCTTGGGAGATGATGACATTTTCCGGCTGAATCCAATGAAGGAGATCTAGCTGGATAATTTTTTTGTATTGATGATCGGTGGGGCCATTCGTGATGATCCCCATGGGTATGTCGTTTTCTTTGAGAAAGTCCAAGGTTTTCCGGACTTCATCGTGCAAGGTGATATGATCCAATTCATCTTCATAAATTGCTTGAAAATGTAACGCTAGCTGGTCGCTGATGGCCTCATAGCCTAAATCCACTAAAGATTGTTGAATGCGGTAGTTTCGCATCGTCACTAACTCCCATTCGCCAGTCAAGACTTTCGGGAACAGTTCATCAGACCAGTGACGGAACCGAATGTACAAGTCGTACATGTCTCCTTCGCAAAAATCAGGGACAATTTGGTAAACAGCATTTTTAAAAGGTTGTTGCTGATCGTAGAGAGTATCATCGACATCAAAAACGATTGCTTGAATCAAAATTCGACACGCCTTTCAGTTTCTGTAAATTTTCATGTGGCTCACACAGGTAATATTCTAGCAGAAATTTTTGCGAAAAACAGGCGAAAATCCCTTTGTATAAAGGTTTATTCTACCTTAAAAAGCTTGAAGCCCGACCTTGCAAGGAAATGGACTTTTCAGTTTTCTTTACCGAAAAATGATTTTGCATTACTTCTAAGCTTTCCCTATAATGGATTTAGTCTTTCCGTGGATTTTTAGTGGCAGGGCAAAATGAAGAAGGAGTGCGAGTATGTTACGACGTTTTTTTAGTTATTATCGACCGTATAAAGGGTTGTTTTTGTTAGATTTTGGCTGTGCTATTTTGGTGGGACTGCTGGAGTTGGCGTTTCCGGTGGCGGTGAATCAGGTGATCGATGACATCATGCCGCGTCAGGATTTTAAGCTGGTGATGCTGGCTTGTGGCGGGCTTTTTGCTTTTTATGCCATCAATACTGCCTTGCAATATGTGGTGATTTTTTTCGGTCATAAGCTGGGGGTCAATATTGAAACCGATATGCGGCAGGATTTGTTTCGCCATCTGCAGCGGCAATCCTTTGCTTATTATGACGAACAAAAGACAGGGAATTTAATCAGTCGGTTGACCACTGATCTGTTTGAAATCTCCGAAGTTGCCCATCATGGACCGGAAGATGTTTTTATTACCATCATGACCTTAGTCGGCTCCTTTTTATTGATGTTTCATTCCCATGCCAAATTGGCACTGGCAACGTTTGCCTTGCTACCACTGATCACTATCGCCTTAGTCTTCTTTAATAAGAAAATGACGCAAGTGAATACCACCATCTATGAAAATCTTGGCGAGTTCAACTCTGGTGTGGAGGCGAGTGTCAGCGGAATTCGCGTAACCCAATCCTTTGCCAATGAACCCTATGAAGCGGCCCGCTTTGATGGCTTAAGTCAAGGTTATCGTCGTTCCAAAATTAAGTTTTACAAAGTAATGGCGGCCAGTTCGGCCTATAACTACCTGTTGATTCGTTCCATCAGCTTGTTTACTCTGATTTTCGGAGCTTATTATGTGATTCAAGGGGAGCTGACTTATGGCGAGTTCGTCTTCTTCATCTTGTTGTCCAACGTTTTTGTGCGACCGATTGAAAAAGTCAACAATATGATTGAAAGCTATCCCAAAGGCTTTGCCGGGTTCAAGCGCTTGTGTGATGAACTGGATCGTCCGACCGCTATTTTTGATCGGCCCAATGCAATCGATGTGACAGCGCTAAAAGGGGACATTCATTACGAGGACATCTCTTTTGCCTATGAGGTAGGCGAAGACAACAAGGTGTTGAGTCATATCGACTTGCAGATTAAACCAGGGGAAACGGTGGCTTTGGTGGGACAGAGCGGTTCCGGTAAAACTACTTTGAGTAATCTCTTGCCGCGTTTTTATGACGTCACAGCAGGTCGGATTACCATCGACGGCATCGATATTCGGGACATGACCTTGACTTCGCTGCGCAATCAAATCGGGATTGTCCAGCAAGATGTCTTCTTGTTTCCTGGGACGATCCGGGAAAATATTCGCTATGGCAAATTGGATGCCACCGATGCTGAAATTGAAGAAGCCGTTCGTTTGGCCCATTTGCAAGAGACCATCGCCCATATGAAAGATGGCTTGGATACTTCAATCGGTGAGCGGGGTGTCAAATTATCTGGCGGTCAACGCCAACGGGTAGCCATCGCTCGAATGTTTTTAAAAAATCCGCCAATCTTGATTTTGGATGAAGCGACTTCGGCTCTGGATAGCGAAACTGAAAAAGTTATCCAAGAATCACTGAATTCTTTGGCAGCGGGGCGCACCACGCTGATCATCGCCCATCGCTTAGCCACGATCAAATATGCCACGCGTATCGTGGTAGTCAGTGACAAGGGGATTTTGGAACAGGGAGGCCACGAGGAGTTATTGGAGCAAAAGGGCCATTACGCTGCCCTCTATAACTCACAATTCCGTTAATTGTCAAAAATTTACAAAAATCAGAAAAAAATTGACGTAATTTTTTTCGGCGTGGCTTTATTTAACTGACTTTCTTTCATAAGAGAATACAAAGATTGATTCTGTCGTGAATTAAAATAATGAGGGTTTCACTAGACGCTTTTTCAGGCGTCTTTTTTGTTAAAGAGGGCTGCTTTTTCTTTTTTAAGGCTAGGTTTTACGAATAATAAATAACGCGTTTTAGTTTATTTTTGGCGGCTAGTTTAGAATTGGTACAGATTAGCGCCTGATTGGGGATTTGATTGTCTTGATAACATGTAAGCTTTTTCAATAAGTAGAGTATTTTTAGGGTTATTTGGTGCTTTTATCCTTTTTGAAAAACAGCAATTAAAAAAAATAACTATTTTTTGAGTAAATCCTACACTAACGATTGGGACTTGTTTATTCTGAATTTAAATTTGATTTAAATTTGAAAAATCTCATTTTAGAAAAAGAAAAAAATAATGAAAACGGGAAGCAACGGGAAATAAGCGGTTAACATAAATTTAATTATTGTAATTTTTTTTTGAGAAAGGACTAGATATTTGATTTTTCATTGGGTATAATAGAAACAGGTTAAAGATGAGGAAAGTCATTTTCCCATCAAAATAAAAAGGAGTGATTACGTTGTTGACACTTTATACTTCCCCAAGTTGTACGTCATGCAGAAAAGCTCGCGCGTGGTTGCAAGAGCATGAGATTCCTTTTGTGGAAAGGAACATCTTCTCCGAGCCTTTGAATATTTCTGAATTAAAGGCTATTTTGCAAATGACCGAAGACGGTACCGAAGAGATTATCTCCACTCGTTCTAAAGTTTTCCAAAAATTAAATATTGACTTAGATGAATTGCCACTAAAAGAATTGTTGGATCTAGTTCAAGAAAACCCAGGCTTGCTACGACGCCCGATCATGATTGACGAAAAACGCCTCCAAGTTGGTTTCAATGAAGATGAGATTCGTCGTTTCTTACCTCGTGAAGTACGTCAATTAGAACTGCGTCACGCGCAATTGATGGCTGGCTTATAAGATTAAATCAAATAGAAATTTTTTAGAGACATGGCTGTGAGCTGTGTCTCTTTTTTATACACTAAGGTTTTATAAGCTTTAATCAATGCAAAATCCTGTTTTGCCAATGTTTATAGAGAGTTTTATCCTGTTTTTTCGATGGTAAAAAATGGTGAAATTTAGCTCCGTAGGAATTGAAATAGCTGTAGCTGGACCGGGAAATGCCAAACGTAAAACGTGTTTGTCATTTCCCTTGGAGCTTCAAACTTAGAGTAAGTGTCGCAAGGCGCCACTAGCTCTAAGTACATTCATCTCACATCCTTTGAGCTACTGCTATTTCAATTCTACTCCGCTAAATTTCACCATTTTTACGGTAGATAGCAGATTTAGAAAAAATAGAATAACTTAGAACGAATAAAGGATAAAAAGTTTAGTTTATCCACAAAACTAGTTGGTCTTGTTGTAGGTGAATTTCTCGGGTAGTAATGTCACGGATGCCCGTGGGCTAAAGGAGCATATCGCAGACAGTTCATCTAAGTGGAAACACCAAGAGGAACTATCTAAGTTGGTACAAATCACCCCACACAATAAAAGGCGAAACCGTCCTATGATGAGAAACATCATGGGGCGTTTTCGTCTTAATTCTCGAGAGCTGAAGAACTTATAAAAATTAAGCCCAAAAAGCCTGATGGTTCAGGGATTAAGTGGCTTATCCTGCCGTCATTGTGATGGCCGAAAAAAGTGACATTTAGCGATCTAAGAATTGGGTTGACGGTACATATGCTACCTTATAAGAAAATAATTTGCTGGATTTACGAAGCCGGAATAAATCGCTTATCAATAAAACAGGGCATTCTCTGGAAGCGAGTCTGCCCTGTTTTCTTCTTGCAAGCTGGAGGGTTTCTTCAGCTTTTTTATCGATTGAATTATTGATAGGATTCGCCAAAATAATAGCGAGTCAGTTCCAAAGCGTCGTGGCTCATCAGCAGTTTGGCATGTTCTGCTAAGACTTCTGGGGTGGCTTGGCTACGGCGGGCGAATTCCCCGAGATAGGCCAAGCAGTTTTCGATTTGACCATCAGACATCAAATCGTCCACAAATTCCACTTCTAAAAAGTAGAAGTCTTTCAACTGGTAAAGATTGCTGACGACGCATTCCAGTTGAACTTCATTGGCTAGTTGAATGAATTGCTCGAAGTCCACCATCTCAAAGATATAGGTGCGTGGCAAAGGTCCTTCTGGTTCTTTGCTATTTTCTTGCAATTGATCAGCAATGGTTTTGCGTAACACCGCACCGGGATCGTCAGAGACATCTTCTCCCAGTTCTGCTAAATCTAAATCATCGATGTTGAGATTTTTGCTAATAAATAGTTCCAATCCATCACCTTTAGGGAGAACTTGGAAAGTAACGGCTTCGCTACCTTTAAATTCTTCATCTATATCGACTTCTTCCAAGATGCTATAAAAGAAGTTTTCCACTTCGCTATGGTTGCCTAAAAGATCCAAGAAGGTAATCCCTCGCGCCGCTAAATCTTCACTTTTGATGAGTACGCGGATGGTATTTTCATTGATATGTTCCATTTCCATGTTGGCTACACCTCTTTTTCTGCCCGTGTCCTTGATGTATTCATTGTAGCGAAACTCTTTAAAAAGTAAAGGAAAACCTGCCAGTCTAAAGATTATTATAAGACGGCGGATTTTCTAAGGAGAGAGAATTCTTACGTTTTGCGTATCTTTTTTAAAAGAGCAGAAAAAAGGGGGGGCATCCAGATGCTTATGGCGAGACAGAAAACGGGGGGATATATCGATGCGGAGGCCTATCGACAACTGCGGGCTCAAGTGTCAACAAGGAAGGCTGACTTGCTGGAGGTGTGTTGTCCTGGTTGTCAGGGGGCGCTGATATTTAAAAATGGGCAACAGAAAATCCCCCATTTTGCTCATCGTCAGCAGCAAGACTGTCAGCTTTTTTCAGAAGGGGAAACGGCAGAGCATTTGGCTGGAAAACGTTTTTTGCAACGAATCTTGCCTGCCGAGGCCCAGATGGAAGCCTATCTGCCACACTTGCAGCAACGTCCGGATCTTTTGTGGCAGCGTTTGGCGGTGGAGTTTCAGTGTTCTTCTTTGTCGCAGGCCCGGTTTCAGGAACGGACCACAAACTACCAAGCCCATGGCTATCAGCCTTGGTGGCTTTTGGGAAAGCAGTTTCTCCCCCTTGATAGTCGCAGTCGTTGGCCAAGTCTGACTCGTAGCTGTGTGCAAGAGTCGCCTCAGGGGCTGGAGTTGTGGGGGGTGTTAGCACAAGAGGAAGAGCTATTATATTTTTATGCTTTGGATTGGCACTATCGTTTTGGTTCCAGTTATCAAATCCAATCGCTGAAACCACAAGATTGTTTGTTTACTGGATTGTTCCGTCTTGGGAGTCGTGGTGAAAATCAGAGCAATCCTTGGCAGATTAGTGAGTACAAATGGTATTTGCAACGTGGCTTGGCGTCGCAATCAAAGCGCTTGTTGCATCTGCAAGGACTTTGTTATCAAAAAAGGGGCAATTTGCTAGATCTGCCAGATTGGTGTTATTTACCGGGAAAGCACCAGTTTTTGTTAGAACAGGAGTTGTTATTGTTACGCTTTCTGACGCAAACGAAAGGGGGCGCCACATGGGAACAGTGGCATGAGGAAGTGGATCAACTGATTTCCTGGCCTTATCCATTGGTGGATAAGAAAACAGTGCTGAGGGAGGTCTACCAAGAGTCCCGGCGACTAGCAGAGGAGTAGGATAAGCTTTGTGAGACATAAGACTAGAAAATTCTGAATACTGTGATAACATAGAACTAGCTAAAGTGAGGGGTAGACACAAGAAAAACCGCCCGCTTTAAGATGAGTGATGCGATGATGCGCAAAGAAAAGAGGAAATGTAATGTCAGAAACCAAACAACTCCCTACCCGAGAATCCCTGCCAGCTGAAATGACTTGGGATTTAACCTTGATTTTCAAAGATGACGCGGCTTTTGATGACGCCTTTGAAGCGTTAAAAACAAAATTAACCGAAGTCAGTGAGTATCAAGGGACCTTAGACCAAGGGGCGCCGGCTTTCAAAGCAGCGATTGTCTACTTATTGGATGTCTATCGCCAATTGGAAACCTTATATGTGTACTCCCATTTGAAAAATGACCAAGACACGGCCAATGCGACTTATCAAGGCATGTACGCCCGGGCTTCTAGTTTATTGGCGGAGGCTAGTGAAGCGTTGGCTTGGTTTGAGCCGGAGTTATTGACCTTATCCGATGAAACCATTTGGAGTTATTTTGATGCGGATCCTTCATTAGAAGTGTATCGCCATTATGTTTTGCAATTGGTGGAAAACCGGCCCCATATTTTACCAGCAGAACAAGAAGCACTATTGGCTGGAGCGGGGGAAATTTTTGGCGCGGCTGGCAATACCTTCTCCGTGTTGAACAATGCGGATTTGGTCTTTCCGACGATTGAAGGCAGCGATGGCGAGAAAGTGCAACTGTCCCATGGTGTCTACGGGCAATTGATGGAAAGCACGGATCGTCAGGTGCGAGAAGCGGCCTTTAAAGGCTTATACACCGTCTACGAACAATTTCGCAATACCTTTGCCCAAACCTTGACCACCAATGTCAAGAGCCACAACTACAAAGCCAAAGTTCGTCACTACGCTTCGGCACGGGAAGCGGCATTGAGTGGCAATCATATCCCGGAAAGTGTATATGATACGCTGGTGGCGGTAGTCAATGAAAACTTGCCGTTGTTGCATCGTTACGTGGCTTTACGTAAACGCTTGTTAGCAGTGGATGAGCTACACATGTATGATATGTATACGCCAATCATCGGAGAAGCGCCGATTTCTTATACCTATGACGCAGCGGTAGCCAAGGCGAAGGAAGCCTTGTTGCCTCTAGGGGAAGAGTATCAAGCCGTGGTGGCAGAGGCTTTTGCAAATCGTTGGATCGACGTGGTGGAAAACAAAGGCAAACGCAGCGGGGCCTATTCCTCTGGGGCGTACGATACGGCACCATACATTTTGCTCAACTGGCACGACACCTTGGATCAGCTATTTACCTTAGTTCATGAGATGGGCCATAGCGTGCACAGCTATTTCACCCGCAATAACCAACCCTATGTCTACGGGGATTACTCAATTTTCTTGGCTGAAATTGCTTCGACTACCAATGAAAATATTTTGACGGAATACTTGTTAGCCACCGAAACTGATCCATTGGTGAAAGCTTACGTGCTGAATCATTACTTGGATGGCTTCAAGGGTACCATCTTCCGCCAAACTCAATTTGCCGAGTTTGAGCATTTTATTCACACGGAAGATGCAAAAGGCACCCCGTTGACGGCAGAATACTTAAGCGCAAGCTATGGTGAATTAAACGCCAAGTATTATGGACCGGAAGTGGCAGCCGATCCAGAAATCAAATTGGAATGGTCCCGCATTCCGCATTTCTACTATAATTATTACGTCTTCCAATACGCTACTGGTTTTTCAGCAGCTTCTGCTTTGGCTAAGAAGATCTTGGACAAAGAACCCCATGCGTTGGAAAACTATCTCAACTACTTGAAGGCCGGCTCCAGTGATTACCCTATTGAAGTGATGAAAAAAGCTGGGGTGGATATGACAAAAGCAGCATATATCCAAGATGCCATGAAGGTCTTTGAAACGCGTCTGGATGAATTGGAAGCTTTGTTGACAGAACTTGGGAAGTAAGGCTTGGGAATAGCTGTAAAGCTTTGCATCCTCAAAAAGTGAATAATTGATTTGGTCGTTATTTTTAGGCGTCTCGCAGGTTAATTTGTGAGACGCTGCAAGCCGAGACTGCTTTCTCAATAATCGATTGATATCTTTTATGACTTTTGTTTATAAGCAAAATAAGCTAACCTTCCATTGAAAAGCATGGGAGGGTTAGCTTATTTTTAATTGACTTAAAAATTTATCACATCAGTTTTGCATGATGCAACCAA
Organism: Enterococcus diestrammenae; assembly: GCF_049384045.1. Taxonomy (NCBI): domain Bacteria; kingdom Bacillati; phylum Bacillota; class Bacilli; order Lactobacillales; family Enterococcaceae; genus Enterococcus; species Enterococcus diestrammenae. The sequence goes on along the minus strand of NZ_JBMRGR010000012.1, from coordinate 4,292 downwards.
GCGTAACGCAAGAGAGGTCTTCCCCTACAAAAAAGGTGGGATAACAAAATTGTTAGCTAACTAACAAAGGTATCGATGGTCTTTTCCAGAACTTTTTTGTAAACTTGCAATGAGACAACAGGAATCCAGCTATTTTGAGTAGCCAGGCAGTCGGTCTGCCTTAAAAATTGTCAGTAGAAAAGGAGCGACAGGTGTGTTAGAAGTAAAGAATTTAAAGAAAGTTTATGGGGAAACCCTGCAATATGAAGCATTAAAAGGTATTAATTTGACGGTGGAAGATGGGGAATTTATCGGCATCATGGGGCCTTCTGGTAGTGGGAAGTCGACTTTTTTGAATTTATTAGCGACTATTGATACCCCGACGAGTGGCGAAATTTTGCTAAATGGTGAAAATCCCCACAACTTAAAGCCGGATCAAATCGCAGCATTTCGGCGGCGAGAGTTGGGCTTTGTCTTCCAAAACTACAATTTGCTGCCGACATTGACAGTGGAAGAAAACATGGTCTTGCCTTTAACCTTGGATGGTGAACGCTTAGTCGTCATGAAGCGGGCGGTAAAACAAGTCGCTGAACGCTTAGGAATCAGTGCCTTGTTACCAAAACGGATTGCTGAGATTTCAGGGGGTCAAGCGCAGCGGGTAGCCGTAGCGCGGGCGATGATTCATAATCCGCAGCTGGTCTTAGCCGATGAACCCACCGGTAATCTGGATACGAAATCTTCCAAAGATGTGATGCGGTTATTGCAACAGTTGAACCGGGAAGAAAAAGCCACCGTCTTGATGGTGACGCATGATCCGTTGGCGGCGAGCTACTGCCGTCGCATCGTCTTTATCAAAGATGGCGAATTGGTACAAGAAATCAGTCGTGGTCATGGGGAACAACAAGCCTTTTATAGTGTTATCTTAGAAGAGTTGGCCCGGATTGAGGGGGTTGACGATGAATTTTAGTCAATTTGTTGTTCGTAATACTAGCCGGAATAAACACCTGTACTTGGCCTATTTTTTGAGTACTTTGTTTTCGGTGATGATCTTTTTCACCTTTAGTGTCTTGGCCTTTCACCCGCTGTTGTCCAGTGATTTGGATCACCGCGCTCAGACGGGGTTATTGGTGGCGGCAGTGATTATTTATGCTTTTGCTTTTTTCTTCGTCCTCTATTCCATGGGTGTCTTCTTACAGTCGCGAAAAAAAGAATTTGGTCTCTTGATGATTCAGGGGATGAGTCCGTTGCAACTGCGGAAGATGGTCTTTATTGAAAACTTGGTCATCGGCTTGTTTGCGACTCTGGGCGGGATCCTTTTGGGTCTGGGTTTTTCACAGATTATTTTGTGGCTATCCAAATCCATGATTGGCATCAGCTTTAGCTCCTATTTACCGGTGAAAGCCATGGTGGTTACCGCAGTGGCCTTTATCCTGTTATTTTTCGTCATTTCCTTCTTCATTCAGTTTAGCCTGCCAAAACTCAATGTGCGGCAGCTACTGACGGCTGGAGATTTGGGTAAAGGTAACGTCAAAGCGTCACTTTGGCAAAGTCTCGCCGCAATCCTGCTTATCGGAGGCGGTTATGGGGTTGCGCTGTGGGCTCGTGGTGCGACGGTCTTCATGGTCTTCATTCCCGTCGTCTTTGTGGTAATTTTGGGGACGAAATTTTTATTTGATCAACTTAGCGTCTTCGTGATTCAACACTTACGAAAAAGTGAACGTCTTTTTTGGAAAAAAACTAATATGGTAGTCTTTTCCGATTTGGCTTTTCGGATGAAAGACAATGCCCGTTCCTTCTTTTTAGTGGCCGTCATTTCCACGGTAGCTTTTGCAGCCATCGGAACTTTATACGGGGTTCAGGATATGTTGGTGGGAACTTTGGATCGGACGCCTTATGAATTACAGATGACCGATGCTTCCACCAAGGAAATCACCCAAGTGGACCAAGCCTTGACGGCAGCCAATATCACCAATGAAAAAATTACTTTCACCGAAACCAGTGCAGCGGATAAGATCTTTTTGACGGAAACAGAGTTCAATCGCTTGGCAGTCGCTGTCGGTGAAAAGCCTGTAAAATTGGGAAATCTCCAAGCTGTGCAATTGCTAAACCAAGGGGGCGTCGATAAAAAAGTCGACTATACCGCTGTCACCATCGACAAAACTGACTACGAAGTCATCCAGCAACAAACTACTGGGGCGGTGAGTGTCTATCAGCCGACGTTTGTCATTCCTGATAAAACCCAGATTGCGGATGCCAGTCAAAGCGTCAGCACCTTATGGTTAACCCCAGAGGCTTCCGAAAAAGCCTTGCTTCAAGTAGGGAAAACCTTGACTGATGCTAATTTGCCGATACTCACCACGAGTTACACACGGCATCAGATCATGCAGTTTTACTCACCGATTCTCTTCATCGGGATTTTCATCGGGATCGTCTTCTTCGTATCGGCAGGCTCTTTCTTGTATTTCCGTCTCTACAGCGATATGGATCAAGACATTGCCAAATTCCGGATGATTCACAAATTGGGCTTAGCCAAAAAAGAATTGAGAAAGATGATTTACCAACAAATCGGTATTTTGTTCTTCACACCGATCATCGTCTCCTTGTGTCATGGGGCGGTGGCGCTGACGGCGATGTATCACATGTTTAACATGTCGATGCAGCTAGCTGGTTGGCAAGTCTTGGGTCTATTTTTGGTGATTCAGATTGTTTACTATCTGGTGGCTCGCTGGTTTTACTTCCGCAAGGTGTACCATACCTTGGAAGCCGATCGTTAAGATAGTTTGAAAATGCTTAAGAAGCCGGTGGGGCGATTGCGTCCTGCCGGCTTTTCCGTTATAGTAAAAAAGATGTTTTGACCTGGGAAATGCCCCGGCCACTCAAGAAAGAAACGAGGAAAAAACGTGAATCCATCTATTTATGGCTTAACCAAGGCTGACTTGGAAGCTTGGTTACTCGATCATCAAGAAAAGAAATTTAGAGCGACCCAAGTCTGGGAATGGCTCTATGAAAAACGAGTGCAATCCTTTGGCGAAATGACCAATTTAGCCAAAAGCTTGATTGAAAAATTAGAAGCAAACTTTGTCATCAATCCGCTGAAACAAATCGTCGTCCAAGAAGCTAAAGACGGGACGGTGAAATACCTGTTTGAGTTGCCAGATAAGATGATGATTGAAACCGTCTTGATGCGCCAAGAGTACGGGATGTCCGTCTGCGTCACCACCCAAGTCGGCTGCAATATCGGCTGTACTTTTTGTGCCAGTGGTCTTTTGCGGAAACAACGGGATTTGACTGCCGGCGAAATCACTGCGCAAATCATGCTGGTGCAACGGTACTTTGACGAAAAAGGGCAAGGGGAGCGGGTCTCTCATGTGGTCGTGATGGGGATTGGCGAACCTTTTGACAATTATGACAATGTGATGCAGTTTATCCACATCATCAATGATGCCAAAGGGCTGGCTATCGGTGCCCGCCATATCACCGTTTCCACCAGTGGCTTGGCCCGGAAGATTCGCCAGTTTGCTGACAATGGCTTGCAGGTAAACTTGGCGATTTCCTTACATGCACCAAACAATGAAGTGCGTTCTTCCATGATGCGGATCAATAAAAGCTATCCGATTGAAGAGTTGATGGACGCCGTCGACTTCTATTTGGAAAAGACCAACCGCCGGATTACTTTTGAATACATCATGCTCCACGAGGTCAATGATAGACCAGAACACGCCCATCAGTTGGCGGAACTCCTACAAGATAAGAAAAAGTTGGCCTACGTAAACTTGATTCCTTATAACCCTGTCAGCGAACACGATCAATATTCCCGTAGTGACAAGGCAGATGTGTTGAAGTTTTACGATATCTTGAAGAAGCGGGGAATTAACTGTGTCATCCGCAAAGAACATGGTACGGATATCGACGCAGCTTGCGGACAATTGCGCAGTAAACAACTGAAAAAAGCTAAATCAAAAAGAACTAAACATGTGAGTTAGTCTAGAAGACGGTTTCTTGATGAGGTAGCTTTTTTGATGTGACCTCCACGAGCCATTTGCTGATAGAAAACCTACTATCTCTCCGATAGAGATCAGCGCATCATGTAGTGTAAGAAGTGACATTGGGATAAAATAAAAAAGTACAGGATTACCACGAAGCTGCTGAAAAAGTTAAATAACTTTGGCTACATAAAACGAAATTTGTTTTATGTAGTTTTTTTTCTTCATTTACAAGTTCCAAGTTCGTTTTTTTCTATACGTTTTTTTCTATAAATTTGAGATAATGAAAATAGAAAATTGATTGGTGGAATGCGATATGTTGAACTTTCA